>JBQTIP010000252.1:0-2280 GCA_052388025.1 Actinomycetota bacterium | reverse complement strand
TGCTCCAGCTGTACCGCCTGGGACTCGTCGAGCGGTTCCGACCCCACACGCCAACCGGATCCACGCCCTGGCACTACACGCTGGATGAACCCGGAGCCCGCTTGGTTAGCCGGTGCGCGTAGCTGGTGATTGAGGAAGCAGATCGAGAAGAAGAAGCACGTGAACGAAGTGGAACGTGATCCCGGGCAGTCATCCGGCTACCTCGCACGGCACCTGAGCAGCCTCGACAAATGGGGAGGCCCCGCCGGATGATGATCCGGCCGGCGGTCTGGCGTCCAGATTCGCCACGGGCTGAGCGCCCGATCCTCCGAGCTCGCCTGTGTATAAGGTGCCCGGATCTCCAGCGCTCCCCTCGGCTCTCGGCCTCACCGCCTCGCGGCCCGCCTTGGCGGTCGCGAAGGACCACGGCGTCTCCGCGTCCGGCCAGCGGCGGCGAGCCTGCCTCCACCGTTCGACAACCTGCCGGCGACAAGTGCTGAGACGCGGTCATCTCTACCCGTACAAAGGCACCCGAGGACCCCGAAACGTGTCGCCCTGTGGCGGGGAGTTATCGAGGAGTCACCGAGGCGGGCGGTCAGGGACGGCAAGAGGCTGGCGACCAGGGTGATGTGCCTCCGTCTTGAGTGACCGGCTAAGCCTGCGTACCCTGCGCTCCGGGTTCAGCCCCCAGGCCTTCTACAAGTGGCGAGCCAACCCCGTCTCGGATCGAGTGCGGGCGCTCCGAAGCGCCAGACTCATCGGGTCGATGGGTCGGACGGGGACCTGCGCCGACAACGCCGCCATGGAGTCGTTCTTCGCGCTGCTCCCCTGTTCGATCTCGGCCCGGCGGACCCAGCGGTGCAGACACGACTCGGAGATCCCGAAGTCGCGGGCCACCTGGGACAGCGGAGCCTCCCTGCGAAGGGCCAGGCGATCGTGATCTGGATCGAGAGGACGTATCACCGCCGACGCCGGCAACGAGCGCTCGGCAAGCTCACGCCGATCGAGTTCGAGGCAGTGCACGAGGTCGCTCATGCGGCCTGAAGGCTCTCAACCCCGCGAGTCAACCGAAGCGGGGGCAGTCCCGCATCGCGCGGGTTCGTTCTGCCCGTCTCATTCATCGCGTGAGGGGAAGGATCGAGGCGCGGGGTTGGTGAGGTGGAGCGACGAGCCCACCTTGGTGGGCGAGGAGGCGAACGCGTCACCCCCGCCCGTAGGGATGTCGCAAGTGGTCTAGGCGGCCTGACCAGGAATTTCGGGCCATCTCATGACGGGGAAGGGGACACCCAGCTCGCTACAGGCAGCTCGCTACATGCAGCTCGCTACAGGCAGCTCGCCACCGGCAGCTCGCCACAGCCAGCTCGCGACACCCAAACCGAGTGCACACCTCGGGCCAGGCGCTGGATCCGGGCACCCTGGCGACGGGCAGCGGAACGCTCGGCGTCGCTCGCGCCGCTCCAGGCATTCGCCCGGCGGCGACGGATGGCCACGGGGCAAGGGGCGCCGCCACGACGTGCCCCCAATTACCTATAAGCTCCAGGTCGGAGCCCGAGAGAGGACAGCTCTCGCCGAGATTCTCGGCCGAACTTACCGCCCGAGAGCAAGGCGCGCCACACGGTCCTCCTCAGCGGTGGGCCTCAACCGGCCTCTGCTGGCTCTTCTGCGCGGGAATCAGCGTCCCCGCCGCCAGTCGGGCGACGGGCGCCATCCCGCCTGCAGGCATCACCCTGCCGGTAGGGGCCGAGATCGGTCCCCCACTTACCTATAAGCCCCACGGCCGCCACCGAAATTGGACACGGCTAGTGAAAATCGTCAGGAGGACCCAGGAGGGAACTCCAGCCGATCCGACGTACGTACATAGGATTGCGACGGAAGAGATGCGATGATCGCCCGAGCCAGGTTTCGGGTGAGGGGCTTCCTTCTGCCGTTGACTTGGTGGCCGCTTTAAGGCGATGTCGCCTGGCAGCCGATGCCAGTGGGTGCACGACCATGGAGTCTCCCTCGCCACGAAGCCTGCAGTTCCGAGCAAGCTAATCACGGAGCCGATGAATCGAACTGCAGGCTATTGAGAACTGTGAGGACCTCCTCTCTTGTCTCAGATGACACGCCATTTCCCAGGGCAACATAGGCGTAGAAGAAGCGGGATCCATCTTGGAACGGGATGAGGCGATCCGTGAAGGGAGCAGGGTCATCGGGGCAGCTCATGGCCTCGGTCTCGTATCCTTGCTCGAAGCTGAACGGCGTTGGACGAGTCACCAGGTACTGACCCTCAAGGGAGCCGGAGCTCTCCATCACCGAAAC
>JBQTIP010000251.1:0-6600 GCA_052388025.1 Actinomycetota bacterium | reverse complement strand
GAGGTTCGCGACCTGCTCCGGCGGCTGGGGGATGAGGGGCGAACCGTGTTCGTGTCGAGCCACATCCTCTCCGAGGTCCAGAACATCGCGGACGGCGTCGCGATCCTTTCCCACGGCCGCCTGGTCACATCCGGGCCGGTTAGCACGGTCCTCTCGGCCGGCCGGTCCCAGGGCCTCATCGTGCGGGTGGACGACCCGCGCGCCGGGGTCGACGCCCTGCTCGCGGAGGGCTTGGCCGCATCACGCGTCGAGGACGGCGCGATCCGTGTCGAGCTGCCGGTGAGGGGCGCTTCCGAGGTCACCCGGGTCCTCGCGGAGCGCGGGATCTACCTCTCCGAGCTGCGCCGCGACGAGGTCGACCTCGAGACCGTCTTCCTGGCGCTCACGAAAGAGCCTCCGGGGGAGGAGCTGCGTTGATCGGGCTGCTCCTTGCCGAGGTCCGGCGGTTCTGGTCGCGCCGGCTGCTCCATGTGCTCGCGGCGCTGGGCGTCCTGGCCATCCTGGTCGCTTCGGTCATCCTGTCGGTTCGGTCCGAGCCCGAGCTGGACATCAGCCCCGAGCAACGAGCCCACTTCGAGCGCCGGATCGAGCGCTGCGAGCGAGGGAAGATCCTCGAGCCGACAGAGGTGCCGGTGGGGACGACGCTCGCGGATCTCTGCGCCGAACGGATCCGGATCGAGTCCTTCGGCGTCGACGATCGCTTCCATCTCACCGTCCTGGCGGACGTGTTGGAGGGGTCGAGCCTCGCGCTCATCATCGCCGCCTGGCTGCTCGGGGCCTCCTCCATCGGTGCTGAGTGGCATGCTGGCACGGTCGCAACGCTCCTCACGTGGGAACCGAGACGCGTCCGTGTACTGGCGGCCAAGCTGCTGGCGTGCTGCGCGGGCATCTTCCTCCTCATCGTTGCGCTGCAGGCGATCCTGGGCGGCGCCTTCGCGTTCGTGGCCTCCCTTCGCGGCACGACCGAAGGAGCGAACGCAGCATGGTACGGGGAGGTCACCGGTCTAGTGCTTCGTGTCGCGACCGTGTGCGGCCTTGCAGGGGCCATCGGGTTCGCGATCGCCTCGATCGGCCGGAACACGGCCGCCGCCCTCGGTGTCGGCTTCCTCTACCTGGCCGCCATCGAAGGTCTGGTGCGTGCGCTTCGGCCGGCGTGGCAGCCATGGCTCCTGGGCGACAACGCCGCGCTGTTCATCGTCCGCGACGCCTCCGGCCTCTCCGATATCGGCCGATCTCCAGCGGGCGCCGGGCTGCTGTTGGCGACCTACGCGGCCGGCCTCTTCGCCGTCGCCGTCGCGCTGTTCCGTCGACGCGACGTGCACTGAAAGAGCTACGAGCCGCCCACCTCGTCGCGGGCCAGTCGCACGGCCTCCTCGTAGACCTCGCGCGCCGGTACGCCAGCCTCCCTCGCCACTCGAGCGCAGTCATCGAACTCCGGAGCCACCGAGATCGCGCGACCCTCCAGCATCCCGACCTTTACGGCGACCCCTCCGTGGCGCGTTTCCACCTTCACGATCTCGCGTTCGAGCGCCTGCTTGGTCACGGCCGTAGAGCGGATGCCGAGCGTCCCGGTCTCGCGGAAGAGGATCTCGCGGATGGCCTGCTCGCGTTGTGGAGAGCAGAGAACCGAGAGCGTGACGGCGGGCCGGCTCTTCTTCATGACGATCGGGGTGAGCCAGGCGTCCTGCGCCCCGGCCGCGAGCAGCCGCTCCAGCACGTACTCGTAGAGCTCCGGGTTGAGGTCATCGATGTTCGTCTCCAGCACCAGCTCTCCGGATCCCGCGGCGGGAGCGCGCGTCCCGCCCTTCGGTTCCCCCTCGCCGACCAGGATCCGAAGGACGTTGGGGAAGTCCAGGCGGTGGGTCCCGGCGCCGTAGCCGACGGCCTCGATCCGCATCATGGGGAGCTCGCCGTAGCCCTCGACCATCGCGGCCAGGATGGCCGCGCCGGTCGGGGTCACCAGCTCGGTCTGGACGCCCTTCGAGTAAAGGGGCGCCCCGCGGAGGAGCTCGACGACCGCCGGAGCCGGGATCGGCATGGCGCCGTGCTCAGTCTTGGTCATCCCCAGACCGGTCGGGACCGCCGAGGAGAAGACGCGGTCGACGCCGAGCATCGAGAGCGCGAGGGCGGTGCCGGTGATGTCCACTATGGAGTCCACGGCTCCCACCTCGTGGAAGGTCACCACGTCGACCTCCTTGCGGTGCACCATGGCCTCGGCCTCCGCCAGCCGGCGGAAGATTCGTTGCGCGATCCGGAGGGCTTCGGCCGGGAGCTCGGCCGCGTCGAGCATCGCGCGGATGCTCGCGTACGTGCGGATGACCCCCGCCGTCGATGTGACGATCTCGATCCGAGTGGCGTGCAGGCCGTACGTCTCGACCTCCTCGACGCTGATGTCGAAAGGCTCCAAGGGCAGTGCGGCGAGGCCGTTTCGAACCTCCTCGAAGTCGACGCCGGCGTCGATCAACGCTCCGAGCGCCATGTCGCCCGATATTCCGGCGATGCAGTCGAAGTAGGCCAAGCGCATGGGCTAGTCCTCTGCGGGAGGGGGTGTTGCGGAGCGGGGTTGGGGATGGACTGGCAAGCGGAGCAACGCCCCCTCCCGCCTATTGGCCATCCGCACCATGCGGTCGGCTACGAGCGCCGCACCGAAGCCGTTGTCGATGTTCACGACCGCGACGCCGGGGGCGCAGCTGTTCAGCATGGCGAGGAGCGCGGCGAGGCCCTCGAAGGAGGCGCCGTAGCCCACGCTGGTCGGCACGGCGACGACCGGGCGCGAGGTGAGGCCGGCGACGACCGAGGGCAACGCCCCCTCCATCCCCGCGACGACGACGACGCAGTCGGTGGCCTCGATGTCGGCCCTGCGATCCAAGACGCGGTGGATGCCGGCGACCCCGACGTCGTGGATTCGTGAGACGGAGAGCCCGAGCGCCTCCGCCGTCCGAGCCGCCTCCTCCGCGACCGGAAGGTCCGACGTCCCCGCGGAGACGACCGCGACCGACCCGAGCGCGCCCTCGCCCGCCGCCGGCTTCACAACGATCAGCCGCGATCGTTGGTCGTACGTGGCCTCGGGGACGGCCTCGAGCACTGCGCGGAACTGCTCCTCGGTCGCCCTGGTCGCGAAGACGGCACCGGCCGCGCCACCGGCGAGCGCCGCCGCGGCGTCCCGCACCTGCTCCGGCGTCTTGCCGGGGGCGTAGACGGCTTCGACCTGCCCGGTCCGGAGCTCGCGGTGGTGATCGAGCCTCGCATCGGGCAGTTCCTCATAGGGAAGGTCGCGGAGATCCTCGAGGGCCCGGTCGATGGAGGTCCGACCCGAGGCCACTCGGTCGAGCAGTTCGGCCAGGCTGCGCTCGTCCACGGGAGCGATGATTGTATACTTCGGCCCTCGAAGAAGCCCAGGTAGATGGGCATATCGAGAGTCGCGCGGACCCGGGACCCTCAGCGCATGGACCTTTCGACCAAAACGCTCACGCTGTTGGTGCTCATCAGCCTCGGCCTCGGCCTGCTGGCGCTCATCTTCGGTGCCTTGGGCCAAGGACGGTCGAGGGAGCCTCGCGGCCCGATCCAGCTCGACGAGGGTCTTCGGGGGATCTTGGAGGGACACGCCGGCTCCATCCGTCGGCTCGAGTCCGCCGTCCGGACGCTGAACCGTACCGACCGTCGCCAGGAGGGGCTGATCCAGGCCGCGGTTCGACACGTCGGGCTCGTTCGCTACGACGCCTTCGAGGACGTTGGCGGACGCCTGTCGTTCTCCTGCGCGATGCTCGACGACCACGGCGACGGGGTCGTGATCACCTCGATCAACGGACGCCAGGACACCAGGGTGTACGCGAAGCCCATCGCAGACGGAAAGAGCGCGTACAACCTCTCGACCGAGGAGGATGAGGCGATCAGGCAGGCGCTCGCGGGGCCCCGGGAGGCGGTGAACGCGACATGATCTGGAGACGCGACGAGGAGGCCGAACGCGAGACCGAGGAGACGGGGGGAAAGCGAATGGCAGAGCAGGGTAGCGAGGTCACGATCGTCGGCCACGGTGCGAAGCTCGAGGGGACGATCGTCTCGGCGGGCTCGCTCCGGATCGATGGGCAGGTGAAGGGGCAGATCAACGCGGACGGCGACGTGATGCTGTCGCCGCAGTGCCAGGTGGAGGCCGACATCCGCGCCGACAACGTGGTGGTCGGAGGACGCTTCAAAGGCAACATCGTCGTGAAGGGGAAGGCGCAGCTCGCCCGCGGCGGGAGGGTCGACGGCAACATCACCTCCAAGACCCTGATCGTCGAGGAGGGCGGCGTGTTCCAGGGCCAGAGCATCATGGACCAGCAGGCTGCGGCGGCGCCGGCTCAGCCCGCGCAGCAGGCGGCGGCCGCTCAAGCGAAGCAGGCTCCGGCCGCCCGGGAGGGCGGACAGCCCGACGAGGTCAAGGTCCCCTAGCGCCGGATGCTGGACCTGAAGGCCATCCGCGAGGACACCGAGCGGTTCCGGGTCGGCCTCGCGCGGCGCGGCGCCGCCGATACGCTGGAGCGGCTGATCGCGCTGGACGAGCGTCGCCGGGCGCTCACGGTTCAGGTCGAGGAGCTGCGGGCGGAGCAGAACCGAGCCTCCAAGGCCATCGGCGCGGCGGCGGCCGACGAGCGCGCGACGCTGATCGACGAGGTCCGGAAAGTCTCCGAGGAGCTGGAGGGGCTCGAACCTCAGCTCGCCTCGGTTTCCGAGGATCTTGACGCGTTGATGGCCGACCTGCCGAACCTCCCGGACGAATCGGTTCCCGACGGCGAGACCGACGACGACAACGTCGAGCTGAAGGTGGTGGGCGACCCACCATCCTTCGACTTCCAGACGCGTGACCACGTGGAGCTCGGCGAGCTGCTCGGCGTGATCGACCTCGAGCGGGCAGCCCGCACGTCGGGCTCGCGGTTCGCCTACGTGCTAGGACCGCTCGTGATGGTGCAGTGGGCCCTGGTCCGGTACGCGTTCGACACGCTGGCCGCCAAGGGCTTCACGCCGGTCATGCCGCCGGTGCTGGTCCGCGAGGAGGCGCTATTCGGGACCGGGTTCCTGCCGACCGGCGCCGAACAGATCTACACGATCCGCGACGATGACCTGTACCTGGTCGGGACCTCGGAGGTCTCGCTCGCCGCCCTGCACATGGGCGAGATCCTCTCCGCCGACGACCTGCCGATCCGCTACGCCGGCTACTCGACCTGCTTCCGCCGCGAAGCCGGGACGTACGGGAAGGACACGCGCGGCATGTTCCGCGTGCACCAGTTCGACAAGGTGGAGATGTTCAGCTTCACGCGCCCGGAGGACTCACGCGACGAGCACGACTTCCTCGTGTCCATCGAAGAGGAGATCGTGAGCGCGCTCGAGCTTCCCTACCGCCTCATGAACGTCTGCACGGGGGAGCTCGGGGCCTCCGCGGCGAAGAAGATCGACCTCGAGGTCTGGCTGCCAGGCCAGGGGCAGTACCGCGAGCTCACCTCGTGCTCGAACTGCACGGACTACCAAGGGAGGCGGATGGGGACGCGCATCCGCACCGGGGGCGGCACGGCGCCCGTCCACACCCTGAATGGGACGGCCGGCGTCACGGGACGCACACTGATCGCCCTGCTGGAGAATCATCAGCGCGAGGACGGATCGGTAGAGGTCCCCGGGGTGCTGCACCCCTATCTGCCGGAGTCCGCGCGAGTGCTCCGCCCGAAGGGATAGGCGCTCCCGCTCCTTTACAGTGTCGCCGGGAGGATGGCCGAGCGGACGAAGGCGACGGTCTTGAAAACCGTTAGCGGGGCAACCCGCTCCTGGGTTCGAATCCCAGTCCTCCCGCCATCTACCAGCGGTTCGCGGCGTTGGTCGGGCGAGCTGCTGGCGACGACGGGGCCGAGGGGCCGTGGGGCCGTGTGGACGCCGTATTCGGCGGAATCTTGGCGCGGCCGGCCCTGTCACCTTCCCCGCCCGAATGTCCACCCGTTTGCGTGCTTTTGTCACTCTTTCCGGCCCTGCTAGCTCCTACCTTCCCCAGTCTGCCCAAGAAAGGCAGCCAGAGAACGAAGCGACGTGTGTCCCGACAGACCGGGGAGAAATCGTGGAGTCACCGGGGAGGTGCGGAGAGGAATCGGGGGCCGAGCAGGCCCCCGGAGGAGCCCCCGCTGGGGGCAGCCGCTCATCCTGTCCGGGGCCCAAGAGCAAGGCGCCATGAACAGACGATCGGGGAACACGACAGAAGTTTCGTGAGGCTCGAGGTTGCCTCGGTCCAACAGGCCTCTGGGCCCCACTTCAGGCATGAGTTCGAACCCCATCACCGGCTCCTGGCTTTGCGGTAACCCTCGCGTCGAGCCCTGGCATGACGTGCGCTGAGAGAGAGCACCTGCCCATCTACCTGCGGACATTTTTTCGAGTACTGTCCAGTTGGGTGCACCGTGGAGAGATCGTGGTGAGAATGGGAAGCCTTCGCGGACTCCCCGTTCACTCTTCCCTGTTGCAAAGCCCCACGAGGGCAACGAATGACGGGGTGCCGGCGTTCGTCCGTCGATACAAAAGACCGCCGGTGTCCCGAGGGCGCTAGACCCAGATGAGCGCCACCGAGGCCACGAGCAGGATGGCGAG
>JBQTIP010000250.1:0-10414 GCA_052388025.1 Actinomycetota bacterium | reverse complement strand
TCGCGTACACGGGGGCGATGGAGCGCTACCTCTCTCGGGGGCCTGCGGGCCTCGGAGGCCGGCGGCCCACCCGCGAGGAGCTGCACGACCGTGCCGGTCTTCGTTGATACGAACGTCCTGGTTGACGCCCGCGACACGTCGGATCCCGGCAAGCAGGCGCGGGCGCATGCCTGGATGCATCATCTGTGGGAGGCCGAGGCCGGCCGGCTGAGCGTTCAGGTCCTCGAGGAGTACTACGTCACCGTCACGCGCAAGCTGCAGCCTGGGCTGCCTCGCGAGGAGGCCAGGGCCGACATCGAGGACCTTGTCGCCTGGCGACCCGTGCCGGCCGACGACCGGCTCCTCGAGGCTGCATGGTCGATCGAGGATCGGTTCGGGCTCTCCTTCTGGGACGCGCTCATCGTGGCCGCCGCGCACGAAGCCGGGTGCGCCTCTCTGCTGACCGAGGACCTTCAACATGGAGCGGATCTGGACGGCGTGAGGGTCGTGGATCCCTTCCGCACAACGGTGGGGTCCATCGCGTAGGGATCAGTACCCGCGGGTGCTTGGTCCGGTCTCTCCCCCCGCAACGACGAGGACGATCGCGCCGGTGACGGCGCTGGACCGGAGCGCCTCGAGCGCCTCGTTCGCCTGCTCCAGCGGGAACGGCGTCACCCGGGTCCGGACCGGGACCTTGGGCGCGAGCTCCAGGAACTCCACGCCGTCTTGCCTCGTGAGGTTCGCCACCGAGCGGAGGACCTTCTCGCGCCAGAGGATCTCGTAGGGGAACGAGGGGATGTCTGACATGTGGATCTCCGCGCACACCACCGTCCCGCCCGGCGCGACCGCTCGCAGCGCCGCCGGCACCAGCTCACCGGCCGGTGCGAACAGGATCGCGGCGTCGAGCTCCTCGGGCGGCGGCTCGGTCGAGGCTCCCGCCCAGAAGGCGCCTTGCTCGCGGGCGAACGCTTGCGTCTCGGTGTCCCCGGGGCGCGTGAACGCGAACACCCGCCGGCCCTGCCAGCGCGCCACCTGCGCGACGATGTGCGCCGCCGCGCCGAACCCGTAGATCCCGAGCCGGCGGGCCTCGCCCGCAAGGCGCAGGCTCCGGTAGCCAACCATCCCGGCGCAAAGAAGCGGCGCCGCCTGCAGGTCCGGGTAGCTCTCCGGGACCTTGAAGCAGTACCGGGCATCGGCCACCGCGTGCTCCGCGTACCCGCCGTCGATCTGGTAGCCGGTGAACCGCGCCGTCGGGCAGAGGTTCTCCCGCCCGCTCATGCAGTACCGGCACTTCCCGCACGTCCACCCGAGCCACGGCACGCCGACGCGCTCGCCCGGCGCGAGCCCCTCGACGCCCGGGCCGGCCTCCTCGAGCACGCCCACGAGCTGGTGGCCCAAGACGAGGGGGAGCTTCGGCTCGGGCAGGTCGCCGTCCGCGACGTGGAGGTCGGTCCGGCAGATCCCGCACGCCCGCACGCGGAGCAGCACTTGCCCCGGCCCCGGCTCCGGCCGCGGAAGCTCACGAGCCCGGAGCGGCTCGCCCCGCGCCTCGAGCACCATCGCGCGCACGGTCAGGAGTATGGGGCAAGGCGGACGGCCTCGAAGTCACTGCCTCGGGCTAGTGTTCGAGCATGCAAGATCGCCGGCAGCGGGATCGGTGTAGTTGACAGCGTACACAGCCGGAGATAGCCTGTTGACGTCGTAAACGAGGGATCGCGTGTCAAGGAAGCTCCCGCGCGTGACGGGAAGGCAGGTGGAGACGGCGTTTCGGAAGCTCGGGTTCGCTCCCGTGAAGGGAGGCCCACGCTGGAGGCACCTCGATGGCCGGCTGACCGTGATCCACCTGCACCGAGCGCAGCCGGTTCCGATCGGGACGCTGCGGCATGTGCTGTCGCTAGCCAGGTCTCGGTCGACGAGTTCGAAGAGGCGCTCTGAGGAGGTAGAAGAGGATGGCCACGTACGGCGTGCTCGTGGAGCACGATGCCGACGGATACACGGCTTGGGCGCCGGTGATACCGGGCGCCTATGGCTACGGCTCGACGAAGGCGGACGCCATGCGGCACGTGGCGGAGGCAGTGACGGCGCTCCTCGCGACCGAGCCCGAGGGACTAGCCGATCTCGACGACGAGCGTGAGGTGATCGGCGTGGAGGCGCACCTGCTGGAGATCACCGCCCACGCCCGACCACGGGTTCGGACTCAGCGACTGGGCTCGCTGTCCGAGATCGCCGGCGCCCTGGGCGTGAGCCGTCAGACGGCCTGGAACTGGACGCGCCGCCATGAGGGCTTCCCGGTGCCCCTCGCCCAGACGGCCGCCGGACCCGTGTGGTCGTTGCGGGAAGTGAAGGCATGGGCCCGGGCCCACAAGCTGCGTGGTGGCACGGCCAGGTCCGCCTGACCGGCCCAACCAGGACATCGATGTGAACATCCCTTCCGGCGAGCAGGCGACCGTCACGTTTCCGGCGAGCTGAGAGCACCTACGCGAAGAGGCCGCCGCTGTCGGGGTCGGTATCTCGTAGGATGGCTCCATGCCTGACACCTTTGGGAAGCGGCAACGTCAGAACGTCAAGGCGAAGAAAGCCGCTGAGCGGGAGGAACGACGAGTAGCCCGCAACCAGCGGCGAGAGGAGCGCGCGGGCGACGGGCAGTCACACGACGGCCTCGAGCCCGACGGCGAGGGCGAGACGGAGCTCGACGAGAAAGCCTAGGGACACGTCGGGACACGTCGGGGTCCGGACCTCGCAGCTGGGAGCCGCCGCCGTCCTCGTCGCCATCTTGATCTGGGGGTTCACCAATACCCTCATCAAGCTCTCGTCCCAGCCGGCGCTCTCGTTCGCCGCCTCGCGTGTCTGGCTGGGATCCCTCCTGCTCCTCACGATCCTGCTCGCCTCCGGGCGCAGGCTCACGTGGCAGGGCATCCGGACCTCATGGCTCGGCGGCGTCTTGCTCGGCACCGAGATCGCCTTCTTCTTCACCGCGATCAAGCAAACAAGCGTTGCTGACGTCACGGTCATCTCCGCCCTTCAGCCGGCCCTCGTGATGCTCGTCGCGGGACGGCTGTTCGGCGAGCGGGTCACCGGGCGGGACCTCGGCTGGTCGCTCGTGTCGCTCGCCGGAGTCGTCCTGGTGACCGTCGGATCGGCCGGCACGCCGGTCTGGAGCCTGTCGGGCGATCTCCTGGCCGTTGGCTCGCTCATCGCGTGGGCGGCCTACTTCGTGGTCTCGAAGCGGGCGCGCGCGACCGTCCCGGCCATCGAGTACACGACCGTGGCCTTCCTCGTCGCATCGTTCGTCGTGACGCCGCTCGCGATCGCGTCCGGGCACTCGCTCGTGGCGCCAGGGCTAGACGACTGGGTGCTCCTCGCGGTCTTCGTCCTCGGCGCCTCCGGAGGGCACCTGCTGGTCTCGTGGGCGCACTCCTCGGTCGACGTAACGGTTTCGTCGCTGCTGATGCTCGGCCTGCCGGTGGTGTCCTCCGCGGCAGCGCTCGTGATCCTCGACGAGCCGCTCGCGCCGCTCACGATCGTGGGCGGACTGGTCGTGCTCGGCTCGCTCGCGTCGATCGTGTCGCGCGCCGCGCGCGTGGGCGGCCAGCAGGAGCTTGGCGAGCCTCAGGTCTGAGACGGCGTCCAGGCCCGGGCGCCGCCGCTTCCCGACACGACGCCACACGAGCCGGATCGCGAGACGAAGGGCCGCGAGCCGGACACCGAGCGATAGGACTTCCGCCCGTGATTTGATGCAGTGGTGGAGTCGCTCGACTACGTCATCCTGTACGTCGCGGATCTCGAGGCGTCCATAGCGTTCTACCGGGACGTGATCGGGCTGCCGTTCAAGTTCCAGGAGTCGGGGTATGCGGAGTTCGCCACCAGGGGCAGCAGGCTCGGCCTCTACGAGCGCTCCCGGTTGCCCGACCTGATCGGGAGGGAGGCGACCGGGCGCGGGCCAGCTGGGGAGGTCCTTTTCCTCGTTGAGGACGTTGACGAGGAAACCGAGCGGCTCCGGAGGGTCGGTGTCGAGATCCTCGCCGGGCCGGTCGACCGTTCATGGGGACACCGCACCGTTCACCTCCCGGACCCCGACGGGTTCGTGATCGAGCTGGCTCAGGAAATCCCGCGCGAGCGTCCCCGCCATGGCTGACGCGACAGGCCCGTCCGACGACGGCACCGCCGCGATCCTCGCCTACCACGAGGCTACGAAGCACTCCCCCGAGTCGATTCGCCGGCGCTTCCATCGCCTCGACTGGGACAACAAGCCCCACCCCTTCAAGGTCTACGCGGGCCTCGGGCGCGTTCCCCTCCCCGGCGAAGTGCCGTCCCTCGGCGTCCCGGCCCTCGAGGCGATCGGCGCCACCGTCCCAGTCCCCGCCGCGGGTCCGGACCTCGCCTCGCTTACCCGGCTCCTCGTCCGAGGCGCCGGCGCACACCACACCCGGACCTCTCCCGGCGGGGACGTCTTCCCCTTCCGGAACTACGCCTCGGCGGGCGCCCTGTACCCGGTCGAGATCTACTTTGCCTGCGGCGACCTTCTTGGCCTCCGCGCCGGCGTGTACCACTTCGACCCGGAGGGCCGCGCCCTCGTTCGCCTCCGCGACGGCGACCACCGTGGATACGTCGTCCGAGCGGCCGCCGGGGAGCCCGCGATCGCGCGGGCCCCAGTCGTGCTCGCTCTCACGGGCATCCCCTGGCGGACGGCGTGGAAGTACACCGAGCGCGGGTACCGCCACCTGTTCTGGGACGCCGGCATGATCCTGGCGAACGTGTTGGCGCTGGCCGGCTCCGCCGGCTTCCCCGCACGGGTCGTCCTCGGGTTCGCCGACAAGGAGGTCACCGCCCTACTTGGTCTCGAGGAGCGCCGCGAGCTCCCGCTCTGCCTCGTTCCGATCGGGACCGGCGATGCCCAAGTGGCGCCCGCGGACGCCCCGCCCGAGGAGGCCTCATTTAAGGTCGCGCGGCTCTCGCGGACCGAGTACGTCTTCGAGGGCATCCTCGAGGCGAACGACGCCGGCAGCCTTGGCTCACCGGAGGATGCACCCCGGTGGCGGGTGGGCTTCGACGGCTTGCGGGGCGACGCGCTCGCCCAACCGTCGCCCCTGCCGGCCGACGCGCCGACCGACTCGCTCGAGGAGGTGATCCGGAGGCGCGGCTCCGCTCGAACCTTCGGTCCTGGGTCGCTTCCCGCCGATATCCTCGGCGCGATCCTCGAGCGAGCCACGCAGGAGATCCCGACCGACAACGCGCCTAACGGCGCCCGCCTCGTGGAGCCCTACCTGATCGCCAACGCTGCGGACGGCATCGAGCCCGGTGCGTACGTCTTCCGGGGTGGCGGGCGCAGGTTGCTGCGGGCCGGCGACTTCCGCCGAGAGGCCGGGTTCCTCTGCCTGGAGCAGGCGCTCGGGGCACAAGCCTCGGCGACCCACTTCCTCATGGCCGACCTCCCCCGCGGGCTCGGGGCACTCGGGGCCCGCGGATACCGCGCCGCGCAGCTCGAGGCCGGGATCGTTGCGGGGAGGATCTACCTCGGAGCGTACGCGTACCGCGTCGGCGCCACCGGGCTCACGTTCTACGATGACGCGGTCACCGAGTTCTTCTCGCCCGACGCTGCCGGCAAGAGCTGCATGCTGGTGGTTGCCGTCGGCGAGAGCGCGCGGCTCAGAGCCGAACGATCGGGCAGGTGAGGGTCCGGGTGATCCCCTCGACCGCTTGGATCCGGGCCACCACGAGCTTGCCCAGCGCGTCGATCGTGTCGGCTTCCACGCGGGCGATGACGTCGTAGGGGCCCGTCACGACATCGGCCGAGATCGCCCCATCGATCTTCGCTATCTCGGCACCCACCGCGGCTGCCCTCCCGGCCTCGGCCTGGATCAGCACGTACGCATGCACCATTCGGATCGCCTCCACGGAACGGTGGTTTTCCCCGTCCATCATGGAACTCGCTCCCGCACGCCACAAGGGGGTCAATCCAGAGGCACCCCGGGGCGTGTAACTTGGTCTCTGAGGAGACGGGGAGATGCAGCCGAAGCGTCTGGGTCCCAAGCTCCTGTCCTGGGCCTCGGAGATCGACGATGTAACGGTCGAGCAGGCCCGCAGGCTGAGCCGACTTCCGATCGTCGAAGGGCACGTGGCACTGATGCCCGACGCGCACCTCGGCCTGGGGGCCACGATCGGCGCCGTCATCGCCACCTCCGGCGCGATCATCCCCGCGGCCGTCGGCGTGGACATCGGATGCGGGATGACGGCGGCCCGCACCGATCTGGACGCCTCCTCGCTGCCGGACTCACTGGAGCCGCTCCTCGGCCGCCTTGAGCGGGCCGTGCCCGCCGGCCTGGGCAAGTGGCACGGGAAGCCTTCCGACGCCGCCCGGGCCTGGTTCCGCGAGCACGCGCCTCCCTCGCCGCTCACGTCGAAGCAGAAGGCCAAGGTCCTTGTGCAGTTGGGGACGCTCGGCTCGGGCAACCACTTCCTCGAGGTCGACCTGGACGAGCGGGACCGGGTGTGGGTGGTCCTACACTCCGGGAGCCGCGGAATCGGCAACCAGCTCGCCGATGGGCACATCAAGCTCGCGAAGCGCCTGGCCGCGGCCGCCGGGATCCCCCTCGAAGACCCCGACCTCGCCTACTTCCAGCGGGCCACCCCGGAGTTCGACCGCTACGTCACCGACATGCTCTGGGCACAGGACTACGCCATCGCGAACCGCGCCGCGATCATGGACGCGGCCGTGCGGGAGCTGCTCGCCCACGCCGGACACGGCCGGGAGGTGGAGCGCACTGACTGCCACCACAACTACGCCGCCCTCGAGCGCCACAGCGGCCGCGAGGTCTGGATCACGCGCAAGGGCGCCATCAAGGCCGAGGCCGGCGACCTCGGCGTCGTAGCCGGCTCCATGGGAACGGGCTGCTATATCGTGCGCGGGAAGGGCGAGCCGCTCTCCTACCGCACATCCGCGCACGGGGCCGGCCGAAGGCTGTCAAGGCGCGGGGCCAGGAAGGCCCACACCCCAGAGGACTTCGGCGCCGCGATGGGGAGCATCGTCTGGCAGCGGGCCCACGCGCGGGCACTGCTCGACGAGATACCCGCCGCCTACAAGGACATCAAGGTCGTAATGGACGACCAGCGCGACCTGGCCGAGGTGCTCCACGAGCTCCGCCCGATCCTGAACTACAAGGGCATCGCGTAGGGTGTCTTACGAGGGCGCCGGGCCAGCGAGCCCCAGCCGCCGCTCGATGATGCTCGCTTCCTCCAGCGGCTCGGGTGCGGCGCGGCCGATCCGCTCCAGCAGCCGGATCGCCTTCGTTGAGCCGAGCTCCGATCTGCTCAACGGCCGAGAGGAGGGCCAGCCCGGCCCGAACGGCACGATCGGCGTCGTCGTCGCGCGTCCTCGGCACGCCGAACACAGCCATCGCCGCGTCGCCGATGAACTTCTCGAGCTGGCCGCCGTAGCGAGCCATCGTCTCGCGCACGGCTCCGAAGTACGCGTCCTGGATCGTCGCGACGTCCTCGGCGTCCATCTGCTCCGAGAGCGTTGTGAAGCCGACGAGGTCGGCGAACAGGACCGAGACGATGCGCCGCTCGACCGTGGACTTCGGGTGGACAGTAGCGGATGGCCGCTTGGGCCATGCGCCGGAATCTCGGCCGGGAACAACGCTCGAACGGCGCCCGTCGTTGTGCTTGAGAGAGCGCCGGCGCCGGGGGACAATGCCGGCCCGCGGGCGAGGGGAGGGGAAGCGATCTGAAGCGAGCTCGCCGGGCGTTCGCGATCGTAGCGTCGGCCTTCGGGCTGCTGCTGCCGGGTCTCGCCTTCCCCGCGGCCGCGGCCGCGGCGACCGACACGGCGACGATCGCGGCCTCGGTGCCGCAGGTCACCTTCGGTGCCGATGTCGCCTTCTCCGGCGCCGTTGAGGCCGCCGATCCCGCCTGTCTCGGCCCCCGGCCGGTCTCGCTCCAGTCGAAGCGCGCCGACCAGGCCGACTACACGGACCTCGTCCAGGGAACGACGTCCGCCGACGGCGCTTTCTCGTTCGCGCAGACGCCCGATTTCACCGCGAACTTCCGCGCCGCCTTCCCGGAGTTCGTGACCGGTAGCGTCACCTGCCTCGAGATCACGTCGAACCACGCGCACGTCGGTGTGGTGGCGCTGGTCGAGGACTCGCTAGGCAAGGAGTCCATCGCCGCCGGCAACTGCGTGACGATGAGCGTGACCGTCCAACCGGACAAGTCGGGGCAAGACGTCGAGCTCCAGCGGAAGCAGGGCGGCGCCTGGACGACGATCGAGACGCGTGCACTGAACGCGTCGTCCGAGTTGAGTCGGAGGCTCTGCTTCGGGTGGCCCGACATCGGGACCGTCCGCCTCCGCGCCCGATGGACGGGGCAGGACGGCCTGAACGAGACCGGCACGGGACCCGTGCTCGCCCTCGCCGTCGTCCAGGCCGCCTGGATGAACCGGATCGACGACCTGACCGAAGGCCGCCAGGTCTCGGTCTCGGTGGGTCTCGACGGCGAGTTCCTCTACCAGCGCCGGGAGACGGTCCCGCGCACGCCGGCCTCGAACCAGAAGCTCGTGCTCTCGATGGCGCTGCTCGACGAGCTCGGCGTCGACTACCACGTCGTCACGCACGCCGCCGCGAAGTCGGTGAAGAACGGAGTCGTGCGGGGCGACCTCTGGATCCTCGGCCGGGGCGACCCGTCGATCGACGGCGGCGACCTCGCGACGCTGGCGCGAGCCGTCGAGGAAGAGGGCATCACGGGCATCACCGGCTCGGTGATGGGGAGCACGAGCTACTTCAGCCACGACTGGTCGGCCCCGGGATGGGATCCGGACTTCCCGAAGCTCTTCATCCCGCTCCCGACAGCGCTCACGTACAACGGCAACGTCGCCGGCGGCGTCCACATCTCCGACCCGGAGCGCCGCGCGGCCGTCGCGCTGACCGACGAGCTGGAGTCACGAGGGATCATCGTCAAGGGGAAGCCGGGCGCCGGCTCGGACCCGAGCGGGCTCGAGGACGTCGCCACGATCGAGTCGCCCAAGCTCACCGCGCTGCTGCGGCGCCAGAACGTGCAGTCGGTCAACTTCTACGCCGAGGTGCTCGGCAAGCTGCTAGGGGCGGAGCGTTCGGGCGTTCCGGGGACCATCGCGAAGGGCGCGGCGGCGATCGGCGGCTGGGCGAGCGACCACGGCGCGTCGGTCACGGCGCGGGACTGCTCGGGTCTGTCCTACGACAACCGCATGACGGCGCAAGGGCTCGTCAAGCTGCTGTGGTTCGCCGACGACGCATCGTGGGGAACGGTGCTTCGCAACACGCTCCCGACCGGCGACCAGGGAACGCTGGAGGATCGACTGAACGGCGTACAGGTACGCGCCAAGACCGGAACGCTCACCGACATCTCCGCGCTCTCGGGCTGGGTATGGCTGGAGGAGGAAGAGACCTGGGCCGAGTTCTCGATCCTGTCGAGCGGGATGTCGAAGACGACCGCGGCTGCCATCGAGGACTCGATCGTGCGAACCCTCTTGCACAACGCCCACTGAGCCGCCCCGGGTGCACTGAGGCGCTAGGTGACGTCGCGGCTTCGGAACATCGCGACGCCGACAAACAGGAGGGCCGCCGCGTAGACGGCGAGGAGGGCACCGGCCTGCGCGAACGTTCGCTCGAACGGGAAGCCGCCGTTGCCCCCGGTGATGAACACGGCCGCGTTGTCCGCAAGCAACCAGCCCTGCCACTGCGGACGGAGGCCGCGCACGAGGTTCTCGATGACGGCCAGGTAGGCGAACCCTGCCCCGAGCGCGGCGGTGTTGCGGCCGATCGACGCGACGGCGAACCCGATGGTGGCGGTGATGGTGGACAGGGTCGCCGCCCGGAGTGCGACACCGGCCGTCTCCCGGAGCCAGGCCCCATCGACGCCCTCGGTCGTTCCACGAAGCGCGGCCACGAGCGTGAGGACGCCGCCGAGGAGGGCCTGGAGCGCGATGGCCAGGACGAACACGGCCGCCGCGCACGCGATCACCTTGGCCACCATGACACGGACGCGCCTCGGCTCCCAAGTGAGGAGGGTTGTGATCGTACCGGCGTGCCAGTCGGCCCCGATGAACGACGCGCCCAGCAGCCACGCCACGATGATCAACGGGATGCTCGTCCCCAGGAGGATGTCGGGGAGCATGGTCAGGGGAAACCGAGGGTCGCTCCCGATCTCCGGACTCGACCTGATGGCCACGATGACCCCGGCGATCAGGATCCCCGCGACGGCAAGGGCCGCAACGGCGCGAACGAGCCGGCGGGACCACATGCGCCGGAGCTCGGCGGCGAGGAGTGCGCTCACATCGATCCCTCCCGGGAGGACTCGCCGGTCAGCTCGAGGAACACGGTCTCCAGATCGGCCTGGTCCGGGCGGAGCTCCGTGAGGTACAGGCCGCGTTCCGCGAGGGCCCGCGACACCGAGGCCGCCTGGG
>JBQTIP010000249.1:0-2110 GCA_052388025.1 Actinomycetota bacterium | reverse complement strand
TGAAGGTCACTTCACCGGCCGCCAGCGTCCAGTTGGTCAGGGGATACCCCAGCGCCTTTAACGTAGTCGCGAGCCGGAGGGATTTTGTGCGAAAGGTGATCTGCATCATGCCCGACTTTGAGCGTCCGAGGCACATGAGGGCACGACAGGCTGAGGGTTTTCGCGGGCTTGCGCGAGCGAGACGGCTGATCGCATAGGCACACGGCATGGTAGAAATCTCTTGACATGCTGCGAGGAACGAGTAGTGTATAGGCATGTACCTCCGCACGACGAGGCGGCGCAACCAGGACGGGACGGTGGTACGCTACTACCAACTCGCCGAGAACGTCTGGGACCCCCAGAAGCGCTGTGCGGTCGCGAAGGTGATCTACAGCTTCGGGCGGGTCCAGGCGGCGGAGGCCGAGAAGCTCCGCCGGCTGGCGCGCAGCATCCTGCGGGTCTTCCCGGACGAGGCGAGCCTCAGGGCCGAGGACGACATCCACATCCGCGACTCGCGCCCCTACGGGGGCGTCTACGTCCTGGAGGCGCTCTGGCGGGAGCTGGGGATCCCCGAGGTGTTGCGCACCCACCTCCCGCGGGCCTCGCAGGCGGCCTACGAGCGCGCGCTGTTCGCGATGGTCGCCAACCGGGCGCTGGCCCCGTACTCGAAGCTGTACTGTCACGAGCAGTGGGTGCCGGAAGAGGTCTACCTCCCGGGTGCCGCCGCGCTGGAGCTGCACCAGCTCTACTTCGCCATGGACGCGCTCGAGCGGTACAAGGCGGAGATCGAGAAGGCGATCTACTTCCGGACCGCCGACCTGCTGAAGGCGGACGTCGACCTCATCTTCTACGATACGACCAGCCTGCACTTCGAGATCGACGAGGAGGACGAGGCCGAGGTGACGGTCAAGCGGGTGGGGCGCACGTACCCGCCCCTGCGGCGCCGGGGCCGGGCGAAGAACGGCCGCGGGGACGCGCCCCAGATCCTGGTCGCCCTGGCGGTCACCCGCGACGGCCTGCCCGTCCGCTCGTGGGTCTTCCCCGGCCAGACCAACGATGGGACGACGGTCGCCCGGGTCAAGGACGACCTGCGGGGCTGGCGGCTGGGCCGGTGCGTCTTCGTCGGCGACGCCGGCATGAACAGCGAGGCCAACCGGCGCTCCCTGGCGCTGGGCAGTGGCAAGTACATCCTGGCCACGAAGCTGCGGGCCG
The DNA here is from genome assembly GCA_052388025.1 of Actinomycetota bacterium. GTDB lineage: Bacteria > Actinomycetota > UBA4738 > UBA4738 > HRBIN12 > JBQTIP01. Next base: position 919 of record JBQTIP010000249.1, on the reverse strand, counting down.
GGGACGAGGTCACCCACGAGGTGCTGACGCGCCCGGGCCGGTTCCACCCGCTGCGCGAGAACCTGCGGGTCAAGGAGGTTCTCGTCGGCGCCGGGGAGGGGCGCCGGCGCTACGTGGTGTGCTTCAACCCCGAGGAAGCGACCCGGCAGCGGAAGCATCGCGCGAAGCTCCTGGCCCTGCTCCAGGCGGAGCTCGCGGCCCTGGACCAGGCGCCGGCCGAGCCCGGGCCCTCCCAGCGCGCCTGCGAGCTCCGCGCCAGCGCCCGCTTCGGGCGCTACCTGCGCCAGACGCCGCGCGGCCGGCTGCGCCTCGACCGCGCCGCCGTCGCCCGGGAGGCGAAGCTGGACGGCAAGTGGGTGGTCACGTCCAACGACGACACGCTGACGGCCGAGGACCTCGCCCTCGGCTACAAGCAGCTCATGCGCGTGGAAGAGTGCTGGCGCGCGCTCAAGTCCGGCCTTCGGATGCGGCCGGTCCACCACTGGCGGCCTCACCGGGTGTGCGCCCATGTGTCGCTGTGCGTGCTGGCGCTCTTGCTCGAACGCATCGCCGAGATCCGGGCCGGCGACACCTGGCGGAACCTCCGCGCCCAGCTCCAGACGATCAAGGTCGTGGAGTACCACCGCGGCGAGGCCCGCATCGTCCAGACCACCGACCTGCGGCCCGAGGTCGCCCGGCTGCTCACCAAGCTGGCCGTGCCACCCCCACCCCGTGTCCACGAGGTCACCGCGGCTGCCGAGCCCGCCTAGTAACACGCCGGGTCGAGCACGGTGGGTATAAGTGCGCGTCATTTCAGCGGATTATCGGAATTCCGTGCCCAGGGGCGCTCAAAGTCAGGCTAGAGCGCGATCAAGTAACGCGGAGCCGGGCGATGCGAGCGAAGCGCGACAGCCCTGTTTGCTTCGGCCGCTCGCTCAGC
>JBQTIP010000248.1:0-21859 GCA_052388025.1 Actinomycetota bacterium | reverse complement strand
CCTATCGTCGGGGCGCCCGACGCGACCGGCCGACCGAATGGGGTGGAACCATGGGCAAGGACCTGTACGAGATCGGCGAGATACCACCGATCGGCGAGGTGCCGAAGCGGATGCACGCGCAATTGATCCGGCCCGAACGATACGGCGAGCCCGAGAAGGCGTTCCGGCTCGAGGCGACCGACGTCCCGGAGGTCGGGCCGAACGACGCGCTGGTCCTGGTGATGTCGGCCGGCGTGAACTTCAACAACGTGTGGGCGGCGCGGGGTGTCCCGGTCGACGTCACGAAGACGCAGGCCCGGTGGGGCGAACCGACCGAGTTCCACATCGGCGGCTCGGACGCGTCGGGCGTGGTGTACGCGACGGGGTCGGACGTCACGAACGTGAAGGTCGGCGACCACGTCGTCGTACACGCGGGCCAGTGGGACCTCGACGACCCAAAGGTGCTCGCCGGCGGCGACCCGGGGCTGGCCGACTCGTTCCGCGTGTGGGGCTACGACACATGCTGGGGCTCGTTCGCGCAGTTCTGCCTGGTCCAAGCGCACCAGTGCTTGCCGAAGGCCGAGCACCTCACGTGGGAAGAGGCCGCCGCGCCGACCCTCACCGGCTCCACCGCCTACCGGATGCTGTTCGGCTGGCCGCCGAACACGGTCGGCGAGGGCGACGTCGTGCTTGTCTGGGGGGGCTCCGGCGGGCTCGGCTCGCTTGCGATCCAGCTCGTCGCCAACGCGGGCGGGAAGGCCGTCGCCGCCGTCTCCTCCGAGGAGAGGGGCGAGTACTGCAAGAGGCTCGGCGCGGTCGGATACATCGACCGCAAGCAGTTCGACCACTGGGGGACGCCGCCCCACTGGAAGGACGCCGAGGGTTGGGGCGCCTGGTTCAATGGCGCGAAGGCCTTCGGGAAGGCGATCTGGGACGTAGTGGGGGAGAGGAGGAGCCCGGCCATCGTCTTCGAGCACCCCGGTGAGGACACGATCCCGACCTCGATCTTCGTGTGCGACCGGGGCGGCATGGTCGTGATCTGCGCGGGCACGACCGGCTACAGCGCGACGGTGGATCTCCGGTTCCTGTGGAACCTCCAGAAGCGGTTCCAGGGTTCGCACCTGTTCAACGACGAGCAGGCCGCGGCCTTCAACCGGCTGGTGATCGACGGCAAGGTCCAGCCGACGCTCGGGCACACGTACGCCTTCGAGGAGACGGGCCACGTCCACCAGCTGATGGCGGACGGGAAGCTCCCGGAGGGAAACGTCTCGATCCTCGTCTCGGCGCCGACCACCGGCCTCAAGGAACTCCCGGCGTAGGTGGCTGCGGCGCTCCGAGCCGCGCTGATCGACGTCGGCGGGACGCTTTGGCCCGACGGGTGGCACCCCGCGTGGGACGAGGGCGACCCGCTCCGAGAAGAGCGTCTCCGAGCCGTCCTGCCGGCGTCTGCGCCCGCCGCCGAGCTGCTTTCGGAACTGAAGGCCGGCGCAGCGGACGACTTGGCCGATGCGGAACGGGACGCAGCCACCACGCAGGGCACCGACCGAGTGATCCGAGCCGTGCTGGCGCGCTTCGGACTGGAGTCGGAGCCGCGCCTCGCGTTCGACGTCCGCAGTGCGATGGCCTCCCCCGTACCGCCGCCCCGCTTCTTCCTTCCCGGCGCGGGACGCTTCCTTGCCGCGGCAAGGCGGCTGGGCCTTCGATCCGTGATCCTTTCGAACACGTTCTGGCGGGATTCCTCGGACTACCGCCGGGACTTCGAAGCGCTCGGGGTCTCGGACCTGGTCGACGGCATCGTTACGTCCGTGGACGTGGGTGTCCGCAAGCCCCACCCGGCAATCCTCGAGGCGGGGATCCGCGCGGGGGGGTGCGAGGCCTCCGAATGTGTGATGGTCGGCAACTCCGAGCCCATGGACGTGGAGCCGGCCTTGGCGTTCGGGATGCGGGCGATCCGAGTCGCGATCGAAGAGCCGGTGCCCGACGAGAGCGCAGCCGACGCGGTGGTTGCCTCGCTCGACGAGGCGGCAGACGTTCTTCGAGCCTGGGTCCGAACCGCCTGAGTCGCCAAAGTGTGATCCACCCTCATTGCACATGTGCTGCACATGTGCCACCCTGTACTCGATGTCGAAGATGATCCAGGTGCGGAACGTCAGTGACGAGCTTCATGCTGAGCTCTTGCGACGCGCGAAGCTGCGGGGCAGGACGCTGACGGCCTACATCGAGGAGATCCTCGAGCGGGAGACCTCTCGGCCGCCGGCCGAAGAGGTCTTCGCGCGAATCAAGTCCCGGAGGCCCATCCCCCTCGGCCGGCCTGCGGCGGATCTGATCCACGAAGAACGCGAGGAGATGGAACGGAAGTGGGACCGCTTGTGGCCGACGCTTCGGCGCTCTCCGAGTACCTCTCAGCCGGCGGTTCCCCTTCGCCGTTCGACGTCCACCTAGTCCCGGACGCGGAGCTGCATGTCCCCGAGGTCTGCGACATCGAGGTGGTATCGGCGCTGCGCCGAAGCCTGCGGCACGGATACGTCACGGAGGGTGATGCCAGGCAGCTCATCGTCGACTACGGAGAGCTGCCCTTGACTCGGCATCGCCACCTGCCCTTGGTCGGTCGCATGTTCGAGTTACCGGACAACTTCTCCGCGGCGGATGCGGCCTACGTGGCGCTCGCGGAGCGACTCGGAGCCGACCTGCTGACCGCCGACCGGAGGCTGGCCCTGGCCGTTCGCCGGCATACGGCAGTGCGCTGCCTCCCTTAGCGATCCTCCTGGACGAGCTCGACGAGGACGCCGCCGAAGCCTCTCGGATGGACGAACGCCACCATCGTCCCGCGGGAGCCGGGGCGAGGCTCTTCGTCGATGAGCTCCACGCCCTCGGCTCTCAGATGGCCGAGCGCCACATCGATGTCGTCGACCCGGTACCCCACGTGATGCAGTCCCGGACCGCGCTTGTCGAGGAACCTCCCGACCGGCGTGTCGGGTCCCAGCGCTCCCAGCAGCTGGATGTAGGACGTTCCTACCTGGAACAGGACCTCCTCCACGCCCTGGTCCTCCACCACCTCTCGGTGCGCCGGCTCCAGGCCGAGGGTCCGGCGGTAGTGATTCACCGCGGCCTCCAGATCCTCCACCGCGATCCCGATGTGGTCGATATCGACGAGCATCACGTCATCCCTTCCGGCGTCGTGAGGGCGTCGGCTGCATGCGGGCGATGAGGTCCATCGCCCCGGTCACGTGATAGGCGGGCAGCGACAGGGCCTTCACGACGGCCGCGACGGCCTGTGCCCGGAGATCCTCCTCGGGCTTCTCCGGGCGCGGGCTCGCGAGCGCGTAGAACTCGACGAGGTCCAGGAACTGCCTCAGTGCAGGCACGAGGCCGCCGCGCTCGTAAGCGTAGATGGTCTGCGGCGCCGCCGGACAGCCCTGCGCCGCGGCGGCATCGCGCACCGCGCGGTAGCCGGCCGAGCGGCGGAGCCCGCGAAGGAGCGCCCCGACTGCGCGGGCATCCTCCTGGGCGATCGGCGGCTGCTTCTTCCGGGCCACGGGGCTCCTTCTGCGAGGTCGGCGGCCGCTGCAAGATAGCGGCTCGCGGCGGCCACCGGCACTGCATCGTGCCTGGGACCGCTCCCGGGTCTAGGCCAAAGGTCCGATGCGAGCATCCCCCGGGCCGACATAGGATGGACCGCATGGCGGATGGCCAAACGCCGTGGGGGAGCGCGCTTTGAAGAAGACCAGCGAGTCCGTCTCCGCGGCCTTGGAGGGATCCGAGATCCTGCGCGCGGGGAAGGCCGATGTCTTCCGTATCAAGGAGCGGACCCGCCGCCGGCGCCTGGTCCGGCTGTTCGTGATCATCGGAGCGCTGGACGTCTACCTCTGGTACCGCTTCATCACGCACAACCCGATCACGCCCCCGACCCTGCCGGCCGACTTCGTGATCTGGCTGCCGGTCCTGCTGCTGTTCGTCGCGATCTTCCTCATGATGCTGCTGCCGATGATGTCGGGCCGCTCGCCGCACCTGATCGTGCGCCCCGAGGAGATCGAGGTCGGGCTCACGGACGTGAAGGGGCTCGACACCCAGGTCGACGAGGTCGTCCGCACCCTCGACGTGTTCCTCGGCTACGCGACGTTTCGCAAGGAGCTCGGCGGCAACCCGCGCCGGGGCATCCTCTTCGAGGGCCCGCCGGGAACCGGCAAGACCTACCTCGCCAAGGCGATGGCGAAGCAGGCCGGCGTCCCGTTCCTGTTCATCTCGGCTCCGTCGTTCCAGTCGATGTGGTTCGGGATGACCGGCGCCCGCATCCGCTCGTTCTTCAAGAGGCTGCGGAAGGCGGCGCGGCGCGAGGGCGGTGCGATCGGCTTCATCGAGGAGATCGACGCGATCGGCGTCGACCGCGGCGCGCTCACCGCGTCCCCCGCGCCGGCCGGGCTCGACCGCGTCGTCGCGCCGATGATCTCGTCCGGGACCGGCGGCATGGTGAACGAGCTGTTGATCCAGATGCAGTCGTTCGACCAGGCGGGGCTCCGCGAGCGATTCTGGGCCCGCATCGTAGAGTGGGTGAACGGCTACCTGCCGGAGGGGAAGCGCTACCGGACCGCCAAGCCTCGGTACCACAACATCTTGCTGATCGCCGCGACGAACCGGGCCGACAGCCTCGACCCGGCGCTCCTGCGGCCCGGCCGGTTCGACCGGCGACTGTACTTCGACCTCCCGACGAAACAGGGACGGCGCGATCTCATCGACTTCTTCCTCGAGCGAAAGGCCCACCACGAGCGGCTCGACGAGCACGGCGTGCGCGACCGCCTCGCGCACGACACGTTCGCCTACACGCCGGTGATGATCGAGCACCTATTCGACGAGGCGCTCCTCGTCGCCCTCTGCCAGCGCCGCCGGGAGATGAACGTGGACGACGTCTACGAGGCGAAGCTCACCGAGGAGATCGGGATCAAGCAGCCGGTCGTCTACACCGACGCCGACCGGGCGTCGGTTGCCACCCACGAGGCCGGCCACGCCACGGTCGCCTACTTCGTGGGGAAGGGACGCCGGCTCGAGGTGCTCTCGATCATCAAACGGCGCCAGTCGCTCGGCCTGCTCGCGCACGGCGACGAGGAGGAGCGTTTCACGCGCTCGCGCTCCGAGATCGAGTCGCACATCGCGATCGCGCTCGGCGGCCTGGTTTCGGAGGAGATCTTCCTCGGCGAGTCGGGGACCGGGCCCGCCGCCGACCTGTCGACCGCGACCGACCTCGCGGCCAAGATGGTGGGAGCGTTAGGCATGGCCGGCTCGCTCATCTCCTACGAGGCGATCGCCGAGGGCATGATCGCGAACAAGAACCTCGTGGCGAAGGTGCTCGCCGACGGCGACGGCAAGCGGCGTGTCGAGGACATCCTCGACACGCAGAAGCAGCGGGTCACGGCGCTGCTCGAGGAGAACCGAGACGTCGTCGCATCGCTTCGCGACGCGCTGATGGAACGCGACGAGCTGGTCGGCAACGAGATCCTCCAGGTCATCGAGCGCGCGCTCTCCTCTCGCAACTGATCCGCTCGTTGGCCGGCATCGGGCCCCAGGCGCGAGGCAACCGGTCGTAGACTGGTCACGTGAGCTCGTCGGTGATCGTGGCGGGGGCCCGGACCCCGATCGGTAAGTTCGGCTCCGCCTTCAGGGACCTCTCCGCCGTCGACCTCGGCGCGGTCGCGATACGCGAGGCCCTTGAGCGCGCAGGCGCTTCAGGCGAGCAGATCGGCTACGTGATCATGGGCCACGTGATCCAGGCCGGAACCGGCCAGATCACCGCCCGGCAGGCGGCCGTCGCCGCGGGCATCCCCAAGGAAGTCCCCGCGATCACGATCAACAAGGTGTGCCTCTCGGGGATCAACGCGATCGCCCTGGCCGACCAGTTGATCCGGGCCGGCGAGGTCGAGCTCGTCGTCGCGGGCGGCATGGAGTCCATGACCCGGGCCCCTTACCTGCTTCCCAAGGCTCGATCCGGCTCACGGCTGGGGCACACGGAGATGGTCGACTCGATGATCCGCGACGGCCTGTGGTCGACGTTCACAGAGCAGCACATGGGGGAGTCCTCCGACGAGGTGAACGCCGAGCTCGGCATCACGCGTGAAGACCAGGACGCCTGGGCCGCGCGCAGCCATCAGCGAGCTCACGCCGCGTGGGAGGAAAGCAGGATGGCCGAGGAGGTCGTAGCCGTCGAGGTTCCGCGGCGCAAGGGCGACGCGGTCCTCGTCTCGCGCGACGAAGGGATCCGCTCGGACACGACGCCGGAGTCGCTCGCGGAGCTCCGGCCGGCGTTCAAGGAGAACGGGACGATCACGGCCGGCAACGCCTCGCAGGTGTCAGACGGCGCCTGCGCGGTCGTGGTCGCGAGCCGCGAGAGGGCCGATGAGCTCGGCCTCGCGCCGCTCGCGGAGATCGTGTCGCACGGCATGTCGGCCGACCGATTCCCGTACCTGCACACCGTTCCTGCGACCGCGCTCCAGAACGCGCTCAAGAAGGCCGGGCTCGACGTCCACGACCTCGGCCTCGTCGAGGTGAACGAGGCGTTCGCCGCCGTATCGCTGAACGTCACGCGCGGGCTCGGGGTCGGCGAGGAGATCGTGAACGTGAACGGCGGCGCCGTCGCCCTCGGGCATCCGATCGGCGCGAGCGGCGCGCGGATCGTGCTCACGCTGGCGCTCGAGATGCGCCGGCGGGGAGTGGACCTCGGCGGCGCGACGATCTGCGGCGGCGGCGGCCAGGGTGACGCCCTCGTGATCCGCAGGGCCGTGAACTAGTCTGAGCAAGACTAGATGACGACCCAGACTCGCTACGAGCTTCCGGAAGAGCTGGAGGAGTTCAGGGCTCTCGTCCGGCGGATCGCCGAAGAGCGCATCGCGCCTCGCGCCGCGGAGGTAGACGAGACCGACGAGTGGCCCGAGGACCTGTACAAGGTGCTCGTCGACAACGACCTCATGGGCGTCGGGTACCCCGAAGAGTACGGAGGCTCGGGAGGCGGCTCGCTCGCCTTCGGCGTCCTGATCGAGGAGCTATCCCGTGTCTCCGCCGGCGTGGCGTTGGTGCCCGGGGTGGCCAAGCTAGGCGTCATCCCCCTCATGCTGGCCGGCACCGAGGAGCAGCGCCGTCAGATGATCGAAGGCATCGTCCAGGGGCGCCTCCTGATGTCCTACGCGCTCACCGAAGCCGGCGCCGGCTCCGACGCAGCGGCCCTCACGACCCGCTACGCGCGGTCGGATGGGGGATATGTGCTGAACGGAACTAAGCGGTTCATCACCGGTGCGGGCGTTTCCCATGCGTACGTGGTGTTCGCCACGCGGGATCCCTCGCTGAAGGCCAAGGGCGTGTCGGCGTTCCTGGTCATGAGGGAGGACCCCGGCGTCTCCTTCGGAAGGAAAGAGGAGAAGATGGGCATCCGGGGCTCGCCGACGCGCGAGGTCATCCTGGAGGACGCGCGGATACCCGCCGATCGGCTGATCGGGGAGGAGGGCGAGGGGTTCGCCTACGCGATGGCCACGCTCGACTACTCGCGGCCGGCGATCGGAGCCCAGGCGCTCGGAATCGCGCAGGGCGCGTTCGACTTCGCGGCGAGATACGCGACGGAGCGGCGGCAGTTCGATCAGCGGATCGCAGACTTCGAGGCGATCCAGTTCATGCTCGCCGATATGGCGATGAAGATCGAGGCCTCGCGGTTGCTGGTGTACAAGGCCCTCAGCCTATGCGACGCCGGCGATCCGCGGATGACGTACTTCTCGGCCGCAGCGAAGTGCTTCGCGTCGGACGCAGCGATGGAGGTGACGACCGACGCGGTGCAGATCCTCGGCGGGTACGGGTACATCCGCGAGTATCCCGTCGAGCGGTACATGCGCGACGCGAAGATCACGCAGATCTACGAAGGCACGAACCAGATCCAGCGCGTGGTGATCGCCAGGCAGATCCTGCAGTCGCTCGAGGCGTAGCCCGCGGCGCTCGCTCAGTCGTCCCGGGCGAGCTGCCGAAGCTCCTGGACGAACTGGCGCTCGGGGCTGGGCTCCCAGACGATCGTCGGCTCCTCGTCCGCCTCCGCCTGCCCGGCCGCGGTCGCTTCGTCGACCTCGATCACCCTGGGCTCCTCCCGGGCCGCCAGCGCCTCGCGCAGCTGCTCCGTGAGCGACCGATTGGCGGCCTCCGCGGTCTGGGACCGCTCCGCCATCTCCCGCAGCCGGGCGACCGATTGCGCGAGCTCGCCCTCGAGCCGCCGCCGTTCTGACTCCGCTTCCGACGAGCGTCTCCGGAGCTCCTCGATCCTCGCGTCGGCCTCGGCCCGCTGTTCCTCCGACTGGCGAGTGCGCTCATCGGCGGACCGCTTCTCGGCCTCCGTCTGACCCAGCCGCTCCTTAGCCTCCTTCGCCCCTAGCTCCGCGTCCTTGAGCCGGGCCTCGAGCTGGGCCGACTTCTGGTTCGCCATCCTCAGCGCGACCTCGGCCGACTGCGTCATTCCATCCAGCTCCCGGACACGCTGCTCGGCGCGGACGGCGCGCTGCTCGATCGCGGTCGACTTCTCCTCCGCCGCGGTCACCTGGGCCTCGAGATCCAGCGTGCGTTGCAGGGCCAGGCGGAGCTCCTCGCCAGGTTCGGGGCGAACCCGCTCCCGCTCCAGCTCGGCCGCGAGGGTGTCCTTCGCGGCTTCGGCCTCCTTCAGCCCGTCCTCGAGCCGCCCGAGCCGTTCTCGGGCGGTCTTCAAAGCCGCTTCGCTCGAGCGGGTGAGCTCCTCGGCCGCGCGTGCGCGCTCCTCGACGGCCCGTACCCGCTCCTCGGCCACGTGCTTCGCGGCATCCATCTCGCGGACGGCGTCCTGGGCTCGACTGAGCTGCTCCGAGACCGCCTTGTGCGCGGACTCCGCCTGCCTGGCTCGTTCCTCGGCCTGCCGCAAGAGGCCCGCGTCGAACGAGAGCTGCGGCCCTCCGGCGAACCCCCCCGGTCTGGCAGCGAAGCCCCGATTGGCGGCCGCCGGCCCGGATCGGCCGACCCAGAGTCCGACGGCGACGATGCAGCCGAGCAGGACGACCCCGAAGCCGACCTGCAGCGCCGGCCAGGGGCCGCTCGCGTCGGCGAGTATCGCAGCGCGATCCTGGATCACCTGCGCTACCGCCTCGACCGGGCCGCCCTCCTTCAGGCGGACCGGGACGAGCGTCTCCAGGTCCTCACCCGAGGCGCCGGCGGCGACCTCGCTTCGGACCTCGCCCTCGAACACGTGCTCGAGCGCGGCGCGTTCCTCGGTGAGCTCTACGCCAAGAAGGTCCCGTTCGCTCGAGAACACCACGGTTCCGTCCCGGCGAAGGATCGACACGGCCACCACATCGGCTCCGAGGACGCGATCCGTGACGACCGCGGAGAGATCCTTGTACCGAGCATCGCCGACCGGGCGCGCCACGTCCTCGGCGGTGAGCTCGAGCGCGAGGACCGTGTCCGACAGTGACTGTGCCCGGGCGACGGCCGAGGCCTCCGCTCGAGCTCGGCCGCCCCTGTGCTGCATCGTCGCTACGAACATCCCGACGACCATCGCGACCGCCAGCCCCACGACCACGTTGCGTCCCGTGGGGCCCAACCCGGAACCGCCGTACGCCCTCGCCCGCTTCATACGTCGCCATCAGTTATCGGCCGCGGCGGCCGATTCCTGCAGTCCCGGGGCAGGATCGCCGGCCCGTTCGGACTAGCCTGCGCGGTGCGGAAGTTTGACGAGGCGGGAATGCCGTGTTACCCCCTCCCGGGAGCATCCGGTGAAGGGGTTCGGATGAGGCGGGCGGGTCGGCGGGTAGGAGCAGCCATCGCGCTGGTCGCCGGGCTCATGCTGGGAACCCCCGCCGCTCGGGCCCAGAACGAATGCTTCGGCCAGCCGGCGACCGTCATCGGCACTCAGGGCGCGGACGTCCTCATCGGAACCCCGTTCGCCGACGTCATCGTTGGCCTCGGCGGGGCTGACCTGATCGACGGGCTGGCCGGAGACGACCTAGTGTGCGGGAACCGGGGGATCGACGATCTCGCCGGCGGCGCCGGCTCGGACCGCCTGAGCGGGGGGGCGGCGGCGGACGACGTGAACGGCGGCTCCGGCGAGGACGACCTGTTCGGCGGGCTCGGCAACGACCGGCTGGTCGGGGGCGATGACTCCGATGTCCTGACCGGCGAGGCGGGCAACGACGACCTGCGGGGCGGCGACGGCGTCGATGCGGCGAGCTACGCGGAGTCGCCGGACGCCGTCGGGGCGAGTCTCGCCGACCGGACCGCGAGCGGATGGGGCGACGACACGCTCTCGAGCATCGAGAGCCTCACCGGCTCGGATCTCGGTGACGTCCTGCTGGGCGACGACGGCCCGAACGTGCTCGATGGGGGGCGTGGCTCGGACATCCTCCGAAGCGCCGGGGGCAACGACGTGGTGATCGGCGGGGTGGGCGACGACGACATCTCGGCCGGGGGCGGGGACGACTTCGTCAACGCCGGCAGCGGCGACGACGGCGTGACCGCAGAGGACGGGGCCGATGACGTCAAGGGCGGAGCCGGCGACGACGACCTGACGGGGGGTCCGGGAGAGGACTCGCTCCGCGGTGGGGTCGGCGACGACTCGCTGGACGCCCTCGACACCGACGGGAGCGACGTGCTCGTTGCCGGGCCGGGGATCGACTTCCTGGGCGGCGGCCTCGGCGACGACACGCTGGAGGGCGGGCCGGACGCCGACACGGTCTCATACGTGACCTCCGCGGCCGGCGGGGTCGTGGCGAGCCTGGAGGGCGGAACGGCGACCGGGGACGGCTCCGACGAGCTGTCCGGCCTCGAGAACCTCACCGGCTCGTCGTTCAACGACTCGCTGGCCGGCGACGGCGGGGCGAACGTCCTGCAGGGCGGCCTCGGCGACGACACGATCGTCGGCGGCGCCGGCGACGACACCGTGATCGGCCAGGAGGGCAACGACAGCGTGAGCGGCGACGACGGCGCCGATGCCGTCTTCGGCGACGACGGGAACGACGAGATCTTCGGAGGCACGGGCGACGACGAGCTCCGCGGAGGCGCCGAGGACGACCTCATCGCGGCCGGTGACGGCAACGACGACGTCGACGGCGACGCGGGCGACGACGAGATCTTCGCCGGCTCCGGCGACGACACGGTCCGGGGGGGCCTGGGCGGCGACGACATCACCGGAGCGGCGGGGAACGACGGCCTGTTCGGCGACGATGGCAACGACGCCCTCTTCGGCGACGACGGGGACGACCTGCTGGACGGCGGGGAGGGCTTCGATTCCGGCGACGGCGGCTCGGGAAACAACGTCTGCTTCGCCATCGAGAACCCGCAGAGCTGCCAGTCCCTTGGCTAGCGACCCATGGTGTGTCGGAGGAGGCCGGTAAGCTTCGGCCATGCTGGCGCTGCGGTCCGATCCCTGGATGCCGGATCACGGCATGGGGTTCGAAGCGGCGATCGACGAGGCTCCCGCCAGGGCGGACCCGTTCGTCGAGTCCACGGACTGGACGGCTCCTCGCACGGCGGCGCCCGGCCGCGGAGAGCCGGTGTGGTTCGTGGACGGCGTGCGCCGGGTCGAGCTTCGGCTGCTTGCCGATCAGGACGGGCGGCGTGCTCCCGGGTTGTTCGGCTCCTACGCGGTCGGAGCGGTACGGTGCGACGAGCGGGCCGGGTTCGCGGACCACGCCGTCGCCCGGGCGATCGTGCTGGCCGGGGGCCTTCGGCCGGAGCGCGTGGAGGTCGAGGTCGGAAGCGAGCGCATCGCCTACGAGCCGTCGTCGGAGCCCGGCTCCGATCCGGATCGGCCGCTCTGGGGCCTCCAGCGGCTGATGCGCAGGGCCGAGGGGTCGCTCGCTGCGAAGGCGGCCGCCGAGGAGGAGGCGATGGTGCTGGTCGACGGGCCGCTCACCTTCTCCGATCCCACCGAGCGCTCGGTCGTCGGCGTGGTGAAGCGGTTCGTGCGCGCGTACCTCGAGCCGGAGCAGGACGCCTTGCTCCCGCGGATCGCGCCCAGCGAGCGAACGCCGCTGTTCGGCCTCGGCCAGGACGAGCGACAGCCGGTCGACCGATACGCCTGGTACACGCGGCTGGTCCCTTGGCGCCCGCCGTGGCACGAGTACGCGGGGATGGTCCGCTGCGAGGTCCGGGCCGGAGTCGGGCTGGAGGGAGCGGTCTCCCTCGCCGATCGGGTGAGCGCGCTGCTCCCGCGGTTCGCGGGGCGCCCGACCGATCCACGGTTCCCGCAGAACCTGGCCCCGGTAGCCGCCCTCGAGGCCTGGCTGCAGCACCGGATGGGGCATCGCGGACTGATCCGGCGGGCCCTCTCGGCGTGGTTGGTGGCAAGCGGGGGGTGAGCGCGTGGACTGGGTGAGCGAGCCGGTCGGGATGGTCCTAGGGACCGAGGACGCCACGCCGCTCTCCTTCTGGGTGGGGGTCGCGCCCGGCGCGTACCTGCAGCTCGACGACGCGGTCATCGTGGATACGGAGGTCCCCGGACGCGGGCCGCTCCGAATCGCCGGGATCGTCCAGGACGTTCGCGCCCGGTACGAGGGGGCGCAGTTCGACACAGACGTGTTCCTCGTGGACCGCGGCGTGCTGCCCGTCGAAACGGCGGTCGCCGCCCAGGTGGTCGCGACGCGGTTCGAGCCCGAGGTCTTCGTTCCGCCGATGCCCGGCCTCCCGGCCTTCCGCGCCCGCGGGAAGGACCGCGACGAGGCGCTCTACTTCGACCAGATGGGGCGGCGGCTGCCGGCGGGGCTCACGCGCGACGGCGAGCCGGTGTTCCTCGACCTCGACTTCCTCGACGGCTCGCGAGGTGCCCACGTCAACATCTCGGGCGTGTCGGGCGTGGCGACCAAGACGACCTACGCGCTGTTCCTTCTGTACGCGCTGTTCCACTCCGACGTCTTGGGCCGCTACGGCGCGAACACCAAGGCCATCGTGTTCAACGTGAAGGGCGAGGACCTGATGTGGGTCGACACGGCGAATGCCAATCTCTCGACGAACGACCGCGAGGACTACGAACGCCTCGGGCTACCGGTCGGCCCGTTCGAGTCGGTAGGGCTCTGGGCGCCGGTCCGCCGCGACGCCGGCGGTGAGGCGATCCCGCAGGTCGAGAGCCGGTCGCAGGGCGTGACCGCCTACTACTGGACCATCCGAGACTTCGTGCGGGGCAAGTTCCTCCGCTTCATGTTCGCGGAGGCCGACGACGAACGATCGCAGATCGCCGATCTCGTGGCGCGCGTGGAGTCCTACCTCGACCGTGAGTGCGAGGACGACCCCGAGCACGACGCGACGGTCGTCTACGGCGGCTATCTGGTGCGGGACTTCGAGGCGCTCTGCGAGACGATCCGCGAGAACGTCGAGGACGAGCACTCGGCCTGGCGCGGGAGGCTGTCCGACGCGACCGTGGCGGCGTTCGTGCGGCGCCTCGACTCGGCGCGATTCCACATGGGACACCTCGTCTGGGGGCGGCTGGCCGAGAGCCCTGAGGCGCACCGGATCGATTGGGAATCGAACCAGGTGACGGTCGTGGACATCCACAACCTGCACGACCGCGCGAAGCGGTTCGTGACCGGGGTTGTGATCAAACGGCTCTTCGAGCAGAAGGAGCGGATGGGCCGGCGCGAGCCGCTCGCCTTCCTAGTGCTCGACGAGCTGAACCGCTACGCGCCGCGCGAGGGGTGGAGCCCTATCAAAGAGGTGCTGCTCGACGTGGCGGAACGCGGCCGCTCGCTCGGCGTGATCCTCGTCGGGGCCGAGCAGACGGCGAGCGAGGTGGAGCGCCGCGTGATCGCGAACTCGGCGTTCCGGGTCGTCGGGCGCCTCGATACGGCCGAGGCGCAGCGGAGCGAGTACGGCTTCCTGCCGGCCGTTACCCGTGCTCGCGCCTCGATCCTGAAGCCCGGGTCGATGATCCTGCAGCAGCCCCACATCCCGGTGCCGCTGCAGATCCGGTTCCCCTTCCCCTCGTGGGCGACGCGGGCCGACGAGGCCGCGTCGCCGGCCGGCGATCCGTTCACGGCGTTCGAGGGAGACTGAGCGCGCGGTGCGGCTCCTGCACACCGGCGATTGGCACGTCGGGAAGGCGCTCCGCGGGCGGTCGCGCATCGACGAGTTCTCCGACGCGCTGCAGGAGGTCGTCGGGATCGCCGTTCAGGAGGGTGTCGACGGCGTCCTCGTGGCCGGCGACGTCTACGAGCATCGATCCGCCGCTCCCGAGGCCGACTCGATCGTCTTCGAGGCGTTCATCCGCCTCCACGAAGCGGGCATCCCGGCGGTGGTGATACCCGGGAACCACGATTCGGCCGTGCGCTTCGAGGCGCTCGGGAAGCTGCTGCGGCCGATCGGGATCCACGTCGTTGCCAAGGTCGTCCCGCCGGAGCGAGGAGGCATCGTGGAGATCCCGGCCCGGGACGGAGCCGAGGCGGCGCTCGTCGCCTGCGTCCCGTTCGTGCCGGAGCGGCGATTCGGCGACGCGGCCGCGCTGTTCAAGGCCACCGAGAGCTGGTACCTCTCCTACGGGGAGGGCATGGGGAACCTGCTCGCCGAGATGGCGCGGGCGTTCCGGCCCGATCGAGTGAACGTCCTGCTCGCGCACCTGTTCACGGACGGCGCGCTGCTTGGAGGCGGGGAGCGCGAGATCACGACCGGCATGGCGTACGCGATCTCGCCGGGCCGGATACCGGGGGACGCCTCTTACATCGCGCTGGGCCACGTCCACCGGCCGCAGGCCGTGAAGGGCTCGGCGGCGACGGCCCGGTTCGCGGGGTCGCTCCTGCAGCTCGACTTCGGAGAGACCGAGCAGGCGAAGTCGGTCTGCGTTGTCGAGGCCGGCCCCGGCAGGCCGGCGAAGGTGCGCGAGGTGACGCTCGCGTCGGGGCGTCGCCTGGTCGATCTGAGGGGCACGCTGGACGAGGTCATCGCGAGGGCGGGAGAGGTCGGTGACGCCTACCTGAGGGTCTTCGTGACGACCGACGGGCCGGTCCCAGGGATCGCCGATCGGGTACGGGAGGCGTTGCCGAACGCACTGGACGTGCACCTGCACTACGAGCGGGGAGAGGCATCCGAGCGAGGCCAGCCGATCTCCTCGCTCCAGCCGCGCGAGCAGTTCACCGCGTACTACCGCTCCGAGCACGGCGTGGAGCCGCCGGCCGTGCTGGTGGAGGCGTTCGACGAGGTTCTTGCGCTCGAGACCGAGAGCGCCTGATGCGGCCGTTGCGACTCGAGCTCAAGGGTTTCACCGCGTTCCGGGACAAGGTCGAGATCGACTTCGAAGGCCTCGACCTCTTCGCCATCTCGGGGCAGACCGGATCCGGGAAGTCCTCGATCCTCGACGCCATGACCTATGCGCTCTACGGATACATCGAGCGGGTCGGAAAGCAGGCGGGCCGGTTCGTCAGCCAGGGCCAGCGGCGGATGGCCGTCTCGTTCGAATTCCGCGTAGACGAGGCGCGGTTTCGCGTCACCCGCTCGACCCCGGCGGCGAGGGGTCAGACGAAGATCCTGCTGGAGCGGCACGAGAGCGGAGAATGGCGACAGGCCGGGGAGGGCGCCGATCGCGTCCGTGAGGCCGACGCGATGATCCGGGACCTCGTCGGCCTGGAATACGACGCGTTCACCCGCACCGCTCTGCTGCCCCAGGGCAAGTTCGCGGAGTTCCTGGTCGGAGACGCCAAGGACCGTCGCAAGATCCTGACGGAGCTGCTGGGCCTGGAGCTCTTCGGCCGGTTGGGGAGGCGGGCCGGCGAGCTCCGGGACACGGCGACGCTGACGGCGAACACCAAGGAAGCGTTCCTCCAGACCGAGTACGGGGGCATGGGGCCGGGGGCCCTGGCCGAGGCCGAATCGGCGGCCGAGGAGGCGCGCGTCCGGGACGGTGCCCTGACCGATGCCGAGAAGACGGTGAAAGGAATTGCGCAACGCTGGGAGCGGACGGAGGGGGAGGTCCGCGACCTCTCGTTGTGCGCCCGGGAGGCTCGCGCGATGGAGTCCGCCGTCCGAACCACCGCCGAGAGCCTGACCGAGCTGGCCGAGCAGCTCGAGGAGGCGGAGAGGGTGGTGGAGGCCCGCACCGCCGCGGCTGCAGGCGCGGCCGCCCTCGCCGAGGAGTCGGCGATGGCGCGAGCCGAGGCGGAGGCCGAATGGGGGCGGATGCCCGACCTCGTCGCCGCGCGGGTGAAGGCCGAGGGACTCGCCGGTCGCCGGGACGAGATCGCAGGAGTTGAGGCGAAGCTCACCGGTGCGAGCGCCGGGATTCCCGTGCTCGAGGAGGCTCTCGCCCGCGCCGAGGAGACGCTCGCCGTGCGGTCGTCCGCTCGGGACGCGGCCGAGGCCGCAGTGGCGTCGGCAGGCGAGGTGCTGGAGCGAGCTCGCCACGCGAACCTCGTAGCGGCTGTTCGAGCCGGCGCCCACGTGGGCGAGGCGTGTCCGGTGTGCGGCTCCACGATCGAGTCGCTCCCGAAGTCCGGGCGCGCGCCCGATCTGGAGAAGGCAACCGCGGCTCACGCGCGAGCCGAGAAAGCTCTGGCGTCGGCCGAGGCCCGCGAGAGGAAGGCGGAGCGGGCCGGGAGCGCGGCTCGGTCCGCCCTGGACCAAGCGAGGGAGGACGTGGCTCGGTTGAGCGCCGAGCTGAAGCGCCGGCGAGACGAGCTGGACGAGCTGGAGAGGGCGTTGTCGAAGGCCATGGGACGCAAGGCTCCCGGCGACTTCCTGGCAGTGCTCGATGATCGGATCGAACAGCTTGAAGCCCACGGGATCGAGGAACAGCGGACATCCGCCGCGGCGGCCGAAGCGGATCAGGCTCGAATGGAGGCGGAGCGCGCTCGCGACGGGATCTTGGCGAAGGCGGCCGAGGAACGGGCCCGCCTCGAGGCCGTCGCGGTCTCGGGCCTGGTGGAACGAGCCCGGGCTGCCGCGGGCGCAGACCTTCCGGTCCCCGGGCCGGCCGTCGTATTCGCGACGCCCCTCGATGCGGGGGCGCTCGGCGCCGCGGCCGTCGATCTCGCCGAAGGGCTCGATCGGCTGGCGGCGGACCTCGACGAACTGGCCGACCGTCGCGCAGCCGGAGAGGGAGAGCTGCTCGCGCAGGCCAACGCAGCCGTGAGCGATCTCCTGGAGCCGTTCGGGTCGCTCGGGGGTCTCGTCGAAGGGCTTGCCGATGCGCGACGCCGGGCCGCGGCCACCCTTGCCACGGCCGAGCAGCTTCTCGAGCGGCTCCGGGAGCAGCTCGACCGGGCGGGCGTCCTGACGGAGGAGATCGGCGGGCTCCGAAACCGGGCCGAACGCTTCGGGGCGCTGGCGCTCGAGCTCCGGCAGGATCGGCTTGTCGCCTTCCTGCAGCTCGAGGCGCTTCAAGTGCTCGCGGCGGCGGGCTCGGACCACCTGGCGACGCTCTCCGGCAAGAGGTATCGGCTCGCCTACGAGAGTGACGAGTTCTTCGTTGTCGATACCTGGAACGGCGACGAGAGTCGCAGCGCGCGCACGCTCTCGGGCGGCGAGACGTTCCTCGCCTCGCTCGCGCTCGCCCTTGCGCTGTCGGAGCAGGTGCAGTCGCTCTCGGTCACCGAGAAGGCGCGCCTCGACAGTTTGTTCCTGGACGAGGGGTTCGGGACGCTCGACCCCGAGACGCTCGAGGTCGTCGTCGACGCGATCGAACAGCTCGGCGGCGACGGCCGGATGGTCGGGGTCATCACCCACGTGCAGGAGCTCGCGATCCGCCTCCCGGCCCGGATCGAGGTAGAGAAGTCGCCTCGGGGCAGCCGCCTCGTCGTCGTTTCCTAGTTCGGCGTGATCGTTTGGTCGACGACCTCCCACCCGGTCCCGCCCCACCGCAGCGTCCTCGTGCGCGTTGCGCTCGGACAGCAGTGCGCGTCGGCCGGCTCGAACACGGCCTCGGTTACGATCAGTGTCCCCTCCGAGGCGACGATGTCGGTGTCGCACGTCTGCCGGTGGTAAAGCTCGGCGACGGCTCCCTCCACGGTCGCCAGAACGCGCCACACGCCGCACGCGCCGCTCCCGCCGGTGTCCTCGAACGACAGGACATCCTCGTGGCCGTCGGCCGTGAGGTCGCCGAGCTGCGCGCGGATCCCGAGCACGCCGCGCCCGACCTTGTCGAGGAACGCGTAGGCGGCCCGCCAGGGCGGATCGTCCACGTGCCGCTGCCACAGCGCGAGCCCGTGCTCCTGCCGGAAGGGGTCGGCCCCGGTCGCCCATGCCACAACGATCTGCTCGCCGATCCCACCCGACTCCGGCACGTACCAGGTGCCGGTGACCTGGGAGCCCTCCGGGACGAGCGCCCCCGGCGGGACCTCCTCGGCCGGGAGGTCCTCCGTGAACTCCGACGGCACCCCGGGCGGCAGCGTCACCGGGCTGGGGGTCGGGCTCGACGCGGGCGACGTGGCGGAAGGCGAGGGAGCGGGCGTGAGGGTCGGCGAGGTCCGCGGCGTCGTGCGGACCTCCGTGCCTCCGCACGAGGCGGCGAAGACTGCCAGCGCGAGCACGATCGGGAGGCGGCGCACATCCAGCATGCTAGACGCGATCGCGCCAGCCGGGCCTATGGCTGGCGGGAGATCTCGACCGGCCGCTAGAGTGCGGCCGTGACCGAGTGGGACCTCACGCCGAAGCGCGTCGCCGATTCGCGCGTCACGCTCGTGGAGCTGATGGAGATCACCGACGCCAACATCGCCGGGATCGTTCACGGCGGCACGATCATGAAGCTCGTCGACACGGCCGCGGGGCTCGCCGCGATCAAGCATTGCGGCGGGCTCGCCGTCACCGTCTCGATGGACGAGATGTCGTTCCTTGCGCCGGTGCACATAGGCGACACGGTCGCCGTGAAGGCGTCGGTGAACGACGTGGGGCGGACCTCGCTCGAGGTCGGTGTCCGCGTGGAGTCGGAGACCGTCGTCACCGGGCGGCGGACCCACACGTCGAGCGCCTACCTCGTCTTCGTGGCGCTCGACACCGACGGGAGGCCGCGTCCGGTCCCGCCACTCGTCGCGGAGTCGGAGGAGGAGCTCCAGCGCCAGGTGGAGGCCAGGGTCCGCCGCGAGACCCGCCTCGCCCACAAGCGCGCGATCGAGGCCGTCCGGAGCGACCCCGCCGATCGGGACTGACCCGGACGGCGCGCCTCCCGTCGGGGACAATGGCTACGTCGAATCTCGAAGGAAGGCAGACATGACGACTGCACTCTCCGGTGCCCGCGGCGAGCTCCAGACGGCCGCCGGCCCGGTGGGCATCCACCGGCTGGGCTGGCTCGCCGAGCAGGGGATCGGCGACGCTACGCGCCTGCCCCACACCGTGAAGATCCTGCTCGAGAACCTGCTTCGCCGCGCCGGCACGCGCGACGTGGCAGACGAAGACGTACGGGCCCTCGCGGGCTGGCCGGCGCCGGCCCCCGATGCGGCCCTCGCCTTCATGCCGGCCCGGGTCCTGATGCAGGACTTCACCGGTGTGCCGGCGGTAGTCGACCTCGCTGCCATGCGCTCGGCCGTGGCCCGCGCCGGCGGCGACCCCCATCGGGTCAACCCGCTCGTTGCCGTCGACCTCATCATCGACCACTCCGTGCAGGTCGACCTCTTCCGGAGCCCCCAGGCCTACCAGGCGAACATCGAATGGGAGTACCGGCGAAACGGCGAGCGCTACGCGCTGCTCCGATGGGCACAGCAGGCGTTCGACGGCGTCCGCGTGGTGCCGCCGGGGGCCGGCATCTGCCACCAGGTGAACCTGGAGCACCTGGGGACCGTCGTGGCGACGAAGGACGGCGTCGCCTTCCCCGACACGCTCGTCGGCACCGACTCCCACACCACGATGATCAACGGCCTTGGCGTGCTGGCATGGGGCGTCGGCGGCATCGAGGCCGAGGCCGCGATGCTCGGCCAGCCCATGTTCCTGCCGCCGCCGGTCGTGGTGGGGGTCCGCGTGAACGGCGGGCTGCCGCCCGGGACGACCGCAACCGACCTGGTGCTGACGCTCACCCAGATGCTCCGCGTCCACGGCGTGGTCGGGAAGTTCGTGGAGTTCTTCGGCGCCGGCCTCTCGACACTCGAGCTCGCCGACCGGGCCACGCTCTCCAACATGTGCCCCGAGTACGGCGCGACCGCCGCGTACTTCCCCGTCGACGCCGAGACGCTCCGGTACTTGGCCCTCACCGCCAGGGAGGACCGCGTCGACCTCGTCGATCGCTACACAAAGGAGCAGGGGCTGTTCAGGACCGACGGAAACCCGGAGCCCGCCTTCAGCGAGGTGGTCGACCTCGACCTCTCGGTGGTCGAGCCGAGCGTCGCCGGGCCGAAGCGACCTCAGGACCGGGTACCGCTCCCCGGCGTGTGGGTCTCGTTCGTCGAGGCCTTCCGCGACCGGCTGGAGCCCGATCCCGAGCCGACGGAGGTCGGGCGGCTCCTTGCCGAGGGCGGAAATGCCGACGTCGCCGTGCACGGCGACGACACCGTCGACCCCGAGCGCGACATCGAGCCGGTGCGGCTCAACCATGGCGAGGTGCGGCACGGGTCGGTCGTCATCGCCGCGATCACTAGCTGCACGAACACGTCGAACCCTTCCGTCATGGTCGCGGCGGGGCTCCTCGCCAGGAAGGCCGTCGATGCGGGGCTCACGGCGAAACCATGGGTGAAGACCAGCCTCGCGCCCGGATCCCGGGTCGTGACCGAATACCTCGACCGGGCGGGGCTCACCCCGTACCTCGAGAAGCTCGGGTTCGGCCTGGTCGGCTACGGCTGCACGACGTGCATCGGGAACTCCGGCCCGCTGCCCGACGAGGTCGCGAAAGCCGTGCGGGAGAACGACCTCGCCGTCGTGGCGGTGCTCTCCGGGAACCGCAACTTCGAGGGACGCATCCACCCGCAGGTGCGCGCGAGCTACCTGGCCTCCCCGCCGCTCTGCGTGGCCTATGCGCTGGCGGGGCACGTGGAGGTCGACCTCGCCAAGGACCCCCTCGGGACCGCGCCGGACGGCACTCCGGTGTATCTCAGCGACGTCTGGCCGACCGCTGAGGAGGTGCGGGACGTCATCGTCGGCGCCACGTCCCCCGACCAGTTCCGGCGGGAGTACGGGCGCATCTTCGACGGCGACGAGCGCTGGCACGCGCTCCCCTCACCCACCGGCCCGATGTACGCGTGGGATGCGGACTCCACCTATGTCCAGGAGCCCCCGTTCTTCGAGGCGGTGACGGCGGAGGTCTCGCGGCCCGGTGACATCGAGAACGCGCGCGCGCTCGTCGTGATCGGCGACTCGATCACGACCGACCACATCTCGCCGGCCGGCTCGATCAAGCCGGATTCGCCCGCGGGCGCGTACCTGCTCGAGCGCGGGGTGAAGCAGCCCGAGTTCAACAGCTACGGAGCGCGGCGCGGGAACCACCAGGTGATGCTGAGAGGCACCTTCGCGAACGTACGGCTGCAGAACCGACTGGTGCCGGGAACCGAGGGGCCCTGGACCGCCCACCTCCCCGACGGCGAGCGGATGACGATCTACGACGCGGCGCTCCGCTACGGGGAGGAGAGGGTGCCGCTCATCGTCATCGCCGGCAAGGAGTACGGCTCGGGCTCCTCCCGCGACTGGGCGGCCAAGGGGCCGGCGCTCCTCGGCGTGAGGGCCGTGATCGCCGAGAGCTTCGAGCGCATCCACCGGAGCAACCTCGTCGGGATGGGGGTGCTGCCGCTCCAGTTCGCGCCCGGCGACTCGGCAGCCTCGCTCGGGCTGACCGGCCGGGAGTCGTTCACAGTGCGAGGCCTGGCGGAGGGCGTGACGCCTTGGCAGGAAGTGATGGTGGGCGCCCTCGGCGACGACGGCACGGAGAGGACGTTCCCGGCGACCGTTCGGATCGACGGTCCCGCCGAGGTGGAGTACTACCGCAACGGCGGGATCCTCCAGATGGTGC
>JBQTIP010000247.1:0-1666 GCA_052388025.1 Actinomycetota bacterium | reverse complement strand
GACCAGGGAGGGCACAGACATCTGGCTGTCACTTCCTCCGGACGCGTACGCTTTCCGTTTGGCTTCGACCAAGAAGCGGGCGAGTTCGTCGAGTGGGACAGGAGCTGTCATTGCCTTTCACTCTCCGACCATCACATGGCTAGACCTATCCCTCGCGGCGCCGGGGAGGGATCCGGGAGGGCCGCCGAGCGCTTTCCGGTGCTTACAGGTCATCGCGAGATAAGCGGCGATCTCCTCCGATGAAAAGTCCCAGTCCTCACTCGCCCGCTTAGCCAGGGCTGAATACACGACGGCAGCCTCGTCCCACGAGCCGTGCGCCATCTCAAAGATCGGTGCGTCCAGGAAACGCTCTATCGAGGTCGGTTCGGAGAACCGAGAGCCGAATATTCTTGGCGAGACAAGCGTGGCCCCCGAGAAAGAAGCTCCGCCTAGCTCTGCATTCCTGAGGTCCACGGGGCTGTTGGCCTCCTGGAGTGTAGCCAGGTCGAAGGCCGCACCCCGAAGGTTGCTTCCGTACAGCGAAGTGTCTTCGAGATGCGAGCTTCGGAAGTTCGCTCCCTCCAACAGGGCATTATCAAGGACGACCCCACGAAGAGTCCTACCCTCGAACGTCGCGCCAGGCAATCGAGCACCCGACAGACACGCCCCGGATAGGTGTTCTTTGATTCGCGCTCCCTCCAGCCAGTGGTCGCTTCGGGAGATCTCCGCGACGAGAGCCTCGACAAAGCCATCCGCGGCTTCCTGGGAGTGAAACACGCATCGTTGATCCGAACCCGCGGGCAGTTCGCATGTGTCGCGGGGACGGTCGGGATGAGAGAACCTCCAGGTGCATCCCATAGAGAATCACTCGCTGCAAGTATATTGACTGCTAGACTGTCCCGGCAATAAGGGGGTCGAGGGGTGCTCGGCGGTCCGGTGCTCGAGGTGCTGCCCGCGAAACATGGATTCGATGCCATCCAGTAGCTGCCTAACGCCATGACCATAAGCCGCGCGCGCGCCGAGGCGCCACGCCTGAGGGACCACCCGTTCGAGCGTCGGCTTCATGGGCCTGTTAGCCGGCCACGTTACCGCAGCAGCTCCCTGAACTCCTCGACCGTCAGACCGGCATCGACCACAAGGCCTCCCATGGTGTAGGCGTTCACCGGATTGTGCCGAGGGATCGTGATGATGCGGACTCCGTCAGACATGACGATGTGCTTGCCTTGCCGAACGATGCGAAACCCGGCTTTCTCGAAGGCCCGAACCGCGTCGAGATGATTGACGCCCGGGAACTTCGGCACACCTAGACCAGGACTTCAACCTCACGGGTTTCTTCGCCTTTCACCGCCGCGTCACGCGCTTCCAGGTACTCCCGGATCGCCTCCCGGATATTGGCGAGGGCTTCGTCTTCGGTCTTGCCCTGCGACCAGCACCCTGGGAGGCCGGGACAGGACACGCTGAAGCCTTCCTCTGATTCCCGCAAGACAACCTTGTACTTCACGGTCGGTTCCCCCTCGCCCCCATCCTACCGTGGAACCGTCTGGAAGGCTAACGCTCGCGCTCAGCGGCGGGCCGCATACCGGGACCGTTGTGCAAGCAGCGAGCGTGACACGCGGACCGGCCGCTGCAGCGCGTTGATGCTCATTGAGGCCTCCTCCTCAGCATACTCGGCGAGTATGCTGGGCGG
>JBQTIP010000246.1:0-8201 GCA_052388025.1 Actinomycetota bacterium | reverse complement strand
GGTGGATACTTGGCGGACATGTCCGACGTCGTCTACACGTCGAGGGTCCGGATCGAGCGGTTGGGCGGCGGCGTCCGGCGCGCGGCCCTCCCGGTCGACGGCGAGGTGCTCTTCGGGATCCACAACGAGATCGCCGAGCACTATGAGAAGGCGCCGGGGGAGTTCGAGCCCCACGCGGCGACCCTCGACTACGTGGTGGCCGCGGCGGGCGGCTGACTGACGGGGACCCTGGGGGGCGCGCTGGAGGCGCGCGGGATACCGGCTCGGGATGGGAAGCTCGTCGCCGATGTCACCGGTGAGGTGGAGAAGGCCGAGGACGGTGTCATCGTGTTGCGGCGCATCCACGTTCGCTACACGCTCCGGGCGGACCCGGCGATGCGCGAGAAGATCGACCGGGCCCACGATCACCACGCGGCGAAGTGCCCGGTGGCCCGCTCGATCGGCGGCTCGGTCGACATCACGACCGAGCTCGATTTGATCGCCGAGCCCGCGTAGGGAGGAAGGGCGGCCGCTCGGTCGTCGTCAGGGTTCGCGACGGCGGCGGAAGAAATCTTGCCCGACAAGGGCGACGCCGATCTCTGATGCCTCTCGTGCGAGTGGGTTTCGCCGGAGCCAGGCGGCCTCGAACTCCTCGGGGGAAAAGCCCACGGCCTGGACCCCGGGGGGAGCGTCCAGCCCGAGCGCGGCCCCTCGCTCGGGCGTTCGGTCGGGAAGGCCCTCCGTCACAACCACCACGTCCACGTCGCTCCAGAGGTTGAAGTCCCCCCTCGCCACCGAGCCGACGACGGCCGCCCCGACGATCGGGAATCGGCGGGACAGTCGCTCAACGTACTCCCGGGCCAGGCCGACGAGGCGCTCTTGTTCGCGCCGCCGTTCAGCCAGCACCTCAGCCATGCAGCGACTGCCAGGTGCCGTCGACGAAGCCGAGGACCTGCTCCGCATCCCGAAGCGCCTCGGCGGAGTCGGCCGCGCCGTAATGGGCACCCGGTGCTCCCGCCGCGTGGGCGTCTGGGTACCGGGCCGGGATGTAGTGCCGGCCCAGCCGGCGGGTCGCATCGGCGGTCTCCGGCGGGACCTCGATCCTCGTTTGCTCCACGAGCGCCTGGAGCCGGACGAGATCGTGGCCCCAGGGCCCGCGGCCGAGCCCGTGGAGGAGCGCCTTGACGGCGAGCTGCGTGGCCTGTTCGGCGGCGAAGCAGGCCCAATTGTGGAGCCCGGCATCCGCCTGGATCCGCGCGCCGGTGAGGGCGCGATCGGCCTCGTCGCGCCATCGCCGGTACTCCTCCTCGTCGAGCGGCAGGTCGTCGGCCATGTCCTCGTCCTCGCCGAGCATTATGCCCGCGTCCCGTCCCACTCTCGCGCAAGTGTGGTCCACTGTGTCGGTGGAGCTCATGATCGGACTTGAGCGCCCGATCGACCTGCACGCGACGCTGGGGCCGCTGCGGCGAGGCGGCGCCGACCCGACGATCCGCTTCGAGCCGGACGGAGTTTGGCGGGCCACCCGCACTCCCGACGGCCCGGCGACTCTCCACCTCACTCCCGGCGCCGGCAGGATCCGCGCGGAGGCCTGGGGCCCCGGAGCCGCATGGGCGCTCGAGCATGCGCCGGCCCTCATCGGCCGCCTCGACGATCCGGACGCGTTCGAGCCGCACCATCCGCTGCTCCGAGAGCTGCATGGGAGGTTCCCCGGTCTACGGCTCGGTCGCTCGAACGCCGTGGTCGAGGCGCTCGTTCCCTCGATCCTCGGGCAGAAGGTCCCGGACGCGGAAGCCCACCGGTCCTACGTCCGGCTGGTTCGCGCCCTCGGCGAGCCGGCGCCGGGACCGGCCGGGCTGCTCCTTCCGCCCCGGCCCGAGGCGCTCGCTGCACTCCCGTACCACGCGTATCACCCGTTCGACGTCGAGCGAAGACGGGCGGAGACGATCCGAGCGGCTTGCTCCCGCGCGACTCGCATGGAGGAGGCCCTGACGATGTCGCCGGCCGACGCGGAGCGGCGGCTCCGGGCCATGCCCGGCATTGGTGCGTGGACCGCGGCGGAGGTCAGGCGGGTCGCGCTCGGCGATCCCGACGCCGTCTCGGTCGGCGACTATCACTTGCCCAACCTCGTCTCGTGGGCTCTCGCCGGCGAGCCGCGCGGCGACGACGAGCGGATGCTCGAGCTCCTGGAGCCCTACCGGGGGCAGCGGGGAAGGGTTCAGCGACTGCTCGAGCTCTCCGGCATGCGCGCGCCCCGCTACGGCCCGCGCACGCCGCTCCGATCAATCGCATCGATCTGAGGCGAGCGCCGCAGGCGCGGGCGCCAGGACGTGACTCGGGCGAGCGACCGGTTCGAGCCGTACACGAGTATCGCCAGCATGGCGCCGTACACGGGCAGATGGCCGATTAGCTCCTCCGAGCCCAAGAAGAACAGCGTCGCGTTGAACGGGATCCCCGCCAGGATCACGGTGAGCTGCGGCAGCGCCCCCGAGAGGATGAGCAGCCCGAAGAGCAGCTCTACGGCGCCCGCCACGCGGACGAAGGTCGCGTCGGTCACCTCCAGCCCGAGCGCCTGAATGACGTTGAAGGCCGGGAACCTGTCGAGGAAGGCGAGCGCGAGGTCCGGGCGGGCGAGCTTCTCGGTGAACGCCAGGACGACGAGGCTTCCGCCGACCATGATCCGGAGCGTGAAGAGCGCTCGGGCGACGCGTTCCCGGCCCGCGTCGACCGCCCCGCCGGGCGTATCCCCGGGCGAGAGTATCGCGAGGAACAGGGCGATCCCGAGGAGGTCGACCCGCTCCAGGATCGCCACTACGCCGTAGCCCGGCATCCCTAGGGGGCCGGCCGCGACCAGCAGCCATGCGGCGGGCCGGATCCGGTAGCCGGCGATGAGCCAGACGCCGATCAGTCCCTCCGCTATGGCGACCGCCGAGCCGAACGCGCCCTCGGGGAGGGCGAGAGACGGCGCGAGGTAGGTACCCAGCGGGGCCTGGGCAAGCAGCGACACGCCGGCGTGGATCGCGAGCAGCCGCGGGACCCAGGGCGCGAGGCGGCCGAGCGGTCCGAGGAACGGCAACTCGGGGGAGGGGAGCCGGCGGGCGGCCAGCCGCCACGCAACGGCCACGACGACGGCCGCGGCGATCATCGCGAGCGTCACCGGCTGGAGGGCGAAGGACCAGTCGTAGCCGGGCCGTGAGTTCGTGAACCAGGTCTCGTGCGCGAGCATCGGTCCAACCCCCATTGTCCCAGGCGCTTCGGTTTCGCCGACGCCAGTGCCGATGTCTACAGTGGCGATGAAGGTGCATGATTAGTGGCGTGAGCGTCACCGACCAGACGGCGCGTCCCGGCCACAGCCCCGTGCTCGCGGAGCTCCTCGTGCGGATCACCGAGCGCGTCTCGCCCGAGCGCGCGTACGCGGTCGGGGAGTTCGCGAAGGCCTTCACCTACCGGATGTCCGAGGATGAGCTGTCGAGGCTCTCGGCCGAGGAGCTGTTCGGGCGGGTCATGGGCGCTTTCGATCTGGCGGACGGGCGTGGCTCCGCCCCCGTGGCGGTTCGCGTCTTCACGCCGACCCTGGCCGGCGACGGATACCAGACCGCCGGCTCGGTGATCGAGACCAACACCGACGACATGCCGTTCCTCTTCGACTCGGTCTCGCTCACCATGCAGGCGCGCGACCTCGGCATCCGCTCGGTGGTCCACCCGGTCATCGGGACCGAGCGCGACTTGGACGGGCGCATCGCCCGCGTCCTGCACGCGCGCGAGTCCACGGCACGCGAGTCGGTGATGCACTTCGAGATCGACCGGCACCTCACCCCGGAGGAGATCGGGGAGCTCGGGCCGGCGATCCGCAGGGTCCTCGCCGACGTCCGCCTCACGGTCCGCGACTTCGAGGCGATGAAGTCGCGCGTCGGGCACATGATCGAGATGGCTCGCGCGGGCCGCGCGCGCTACGCGCCCGACGAGATCGAGGAGACCGTCGCGTTCCTCGAGTGGCTGCTGGATGACAACTTCGTCTTCCTGGGTCACCGCGAGTACGAGCTGATCGAAACGCCCGAGGGCCGCGCGCTCTCGACGGTAGAGGGGTCCGGGCTCGGCATCCTCTCCGACGTCTCGAAGTCTCATTACGCGGAGCCGGTGCCGCTGTCCACGATCGAGCCGGAGCTTCGCGCGCGCATCGAGGGCGGCGACCAGCTGATCTACTCGAAGACCAACGCCACGTCGATCGTCCACCGGCGCGCGCGGATGGACTACATCGGAGTCCGTCGCGTGGCGCCCGACGGCACGAACACGGGCGAGGCCCGCATGATCGGCCTGTTCACCTCGAAGGCCTACATGGAGCCGGCGAGCCGCACGCCGCTTCTGGTCCGAAAGCTGAAGCAGATCCTTCAAGCCGAGGACCTGATCGAGGCTTCGCACGACTTCAAGGCAGCCGTGGCGATCTTCGAGAGCTTCCCGAAGGACGAGCTGTTCGCCGCGTCCAGCGAGGAGCTTAGGGAGAATGTTCGCGGCCTCCTGGAGCTCCAGGAGCAGCGGCAGATCCGGCTGTTCGTCCGCCGCGACATACCCGGGCGGAGCGTCTCGCTCATTGTCGCGCTACCCCGGGACCAGTTCAGCGCCGAGCTCCGCCACAAGCTTCAGGACCTGTTCGTGAAGCGGTTCGGCGGCACGACCGTCGACTACCACCTCTCGCTCGGCGAGAGCGATCCGGCGCAGATCCACTTCCTCGTCCATGTGGCCTCGGGCGCGATCCCCGATGTACCGTTCAGGGAGCTGGAGGAGGAGGTCGTCTCGCTCGCGCGCTCCTGGGAGGAGCGCGTGCGCGAGCGGTTGGTGGCGCTGCACGGCGCGGACCGCGGCAACGCGCTCGCCGACGACTGGTGCAACCGGTTCCCCGACTATTACAAGTCCTCCACGGACGTGTATCTCGCGGTCCTCGACATCCTGCGCTTCCAGCAGCTCGAGTCGGGCGACGTGCCGTTCGTCGTCGGGCTCGAGAACGAGCGCGGCCTCGGGGAGAACCTGACGCGTGTGGGGCTCTACCGGACCGGCGGGAAGGTGCGGCTCTCGGACTTCATGCCGATCCTCGAGGCGCTCGGCCTGCGGGTCGTCGAGGAGGTGCCGACGCAGCTCCTCGGGGGCGACGGCGAGACCTACCTGCACGACTTCGGGGTGCTGGGCCCCGACGGCAAGCCGCTCGCGCTGGCCGAGTGCGCCGATCGAGTCGCCGAGTGCATCTCGGCCGTGTGGCGCGGCGAGGCCGAGTCGGATTCGCTCAACCGGCTGGTGGTGACGGCCGGACTGGATTGGCGGCAGGTTGCCATCCTCCGTGCCTACCGCCGGTACCGGCAGCGCGTGTACTCGGGCTTCACCGAGGAGTACCAGAACGACGCATTCGCCGCGAACCCGCACATCGCGGCGAAGCTGGCCCGGCTGTTCGAGCTGCACTTCGACCCGGCGTCGGCCGAGGACCAGGACGAGCGCGACGCCCTCACTGCGGAGATCCTTCAGGACCTCGACGCCGTCAAGTCGCTCGATCAGGACCGGATCCTCCGCGGGCATCTGGGGCTGATCGAGGCGACGTTCCGGACGAACGCGTTCAAGGAGGGCCGGACATCGCTCGCGTTCAAGATCCGCTCGGCGGCGGTTCCCGACATGCCGAAGCCCTATCCGCTCTGGGAGATCTTCGTGTGCTCCCCCGACGTGGAGGCGATCCACCTGCGCGGTGGGAAGGTGGCGCGGGGGGGTATCCGCTGGTCGGATCGGAAGGAGGACTACCGCACCGAGGTGCTCGACCTGATGAAGGCGCAGACGGTGAAGAACGCCGTCATCGTGCCGACCGGCTCGAAGGGCGGGTTCGTCCTGCGGCGGCCGCCGGCCGACCTCGACGCCCTGCGCGAGGAGGTCCGGCGCCAGTACGTGATTTTCATGCGCGGGATGCTCGATCTCACCGACAATCTGGTCGACGGCGAGGTCGTTCGCCCCAGCGGTGTCCGTGTGCTCGACGAGGAGCCCGACGCGTACCTGGTCGTCGCGGCCGACAAGGGCACCGCCTCGTTCTCCGACACGGCGAACGACGTCTCGCAGGAGTACGGCTTCTGGCTCGGCGACGGGTTCGCCTCCGGCGGTTCGTCGGGGTACGACCACAAGAAGCTCGCGATCACAGCGCGCGGCGCGTGGGAGTCCGTTAAGCGCCACTTCCGCGAGCTCGGAACCGACGTGATGCGCGAGCCGTTCACCGTCGTCGGGATCGGGGACATGTCGGGAGACGTGTTTGGCAACGGCATGCTGCTCTCGGACCAGATCCGGCTGGTCGCGGCCTTCGATCACCGTCACGTCTTCATCGACCCGGACCCGGACCCGGCGGTGGGGATCGCCGAGCGCCGCCGGATGTTCGAGCTTCCCGGGTCCAGCTGGGAGGACTTCGACCCGTCGAAGATCTCGCACGGCGGAGGCGTGTACTCCCGCCAGGCGAAGAGCATCTCGCTCTCGCTCAAAGCACGGGCGGCGCTTGGGATCGACGCCGACACGCTCACCCCGAACGAGGTGATCCAAGCGATCCTTCGCGCGCCGGTCGATCTGCTGTGGAACGGCGGGATCGGCACGTACGTGAAGGCGTCGTCTGAATCGCACGCCGACGTCGGGGATCGCACGAATGACACGGTGCGGGTCGACGCGAAGGAATTGCGCTGCAAGGTGGTCGGGGAGGGCGGGAACCTCGGGTTCACACAGCGCGGGCGGATCGAGTACGCGCAGGCGGGCGGTCGGATCCACACCGATTTCATCGACAACTCCGGCGGCGTCGACTGCTCGGACCACGAGGTGAACCTGAAGATCCTGCTCGGCCTCGCGATCCAGCGGGGCGACCTCACGCTCAAGCAGCGCGACGAGCTGCTGCAGGAGGCCGCCGACGAGATCGTCGAGCACGTGCTCTACGACAACTACCTACAGGCGCAGATCCTCTCCCAGGAGGTGACGGCGTCCCCGCAGCGCATGGAGGCCTACGAGGACCTCATGCAGTCCCTCGAGAGCGGCGGCACGCTGGAGCGGGGGATCTGGGCGCTGCCGTCGACCGACGAGATCGCCGAGCGGCGGCGGGCCGGCCAGGGCCTCACCCGGCCGGAGCTCGCCGTGCTGCTCGCGTTCGCGAAGTTGCGGCTGGTCGGCGCGCTCGTCCGGTCGGGCTTGCCGGACGATCCCTACCTCCAGGACGACCTGCGCCAGTACTTCCCGCGGAAGGTCGTCGATCGCTTCGCTGAGCTGCTCCCCCTGCACCCGCTCCGGCGCGAGCTGATCGCCACGATCATCGCGAACGACGTTGTGAACTCGGAGGGGATCACGTTCGTGTCGCGGACGGTGAGCGAGACGAGCGCCGAGCAGGCCGACGTCGTGCGCACGTTCCGGATCGCACGCGACGTGACGGGCGCGGCCGAGCGGTGGGCGCCGATCGAGGCGCTCGACGGCATCATCGACCCGCTCGTCCAAAGCGAGCTGATGTCTGGGGTCGACTGGCTGGTGGAGACGACCTCTCGCTGGTACCTCGCCAACGCGGCCGGCGCGGACATCGGGGAGACGGTCGCGGCGTCGAAAGACGCGTTCGGGGAGCTCTCGTCCGTCATCAGCCGGGTCGGATCGGACGACTGGCGCTCGGAGCGCGAGCGAACGGTGCGGCGACTGGGGGAGCGCGGCGTCGCCGAGGAGATCGCGCGCCGCCACGCGTTCGGGTCCGAGCTGGTCCACGGCCCGGACATCATCGCGGTGGCGCGCGAGAGCGGGCGCTCCGTCGAGGAGGTGGCCCGCGCGTTCTTCCTGCTAGGTGAGTCCCTGCATATCGATTGGCTGGAGGCGAGGCTGGACGGGATGCCTTCCGCGTCTCGCTGGCACAGGTGGGCCCTCCAGGCGATGGAGGACGACCTGTATCTGGTCCGGCGTCAGCTCACGCAGCGAGTCTTCGCGCAGGCCGACGGCCGTCCGGTCCAGGAGGCGGTCGACGCCTTCTTGCAGACCCGGTCCGAGCCGCACGCGCGGCTCTCTCGCTTCATGCGCGCGCGCGCGGTGGCGGGGCTGGACGACCTCGCGGCCCTCACGGTCGCGGTCCGCCAGATACGCGCTCTGGTCGGCTAGTCCGGTGTCCTCGGAGCGACGGCGCCGGGCGCTCAGTCGTTGTTGTTGATCGTGCCCAGGCCGAAGCCGGAGCCGGCGATCGTGGCGTTGGTGGGGTTCGA
>JBQTIP010000245.1:0-1546 GCA_052388025.1 Actinomycetota bacterium | reverse complement strand
CATCGAACGGGGCGCCGTCGGGGTTGTAGATGTCGCAGAACATCCGCGCCACCTGGGCCTCGGACTTCCACGGGATCGTCTGGAACGTCGACGGGTCGGGGAGCGCCACCAGGTCGGACTCCTGGATGCGCGCGAACCCCTCGATCGAGGAGCCGTCGAACCCCATCCCCTCGGTGAGCGCGCCCTCCAGCTCCTGCGACGTGATCGTGAACGACTTCAGGAACCCGAGGACGTCGGTGAACCATAGCCGGATGAAGCGGACGCCGCGCTCCTCGATGGTTCGCAGGACGTATTCGGCTTCGGCGGTGATGCCCATGGGATCGAGGCTAGGCCATGCACGCCGCTCGACTGTTACGCAGCCGTTAACTCTTCACCGGGCCGCGCTCACCGGCAGTACGCTGGCCGCGGATGAGCGGCGAAGACGAGGAGAGCCTGAGATGCGCGCGGTCGCGGTCGTCGGCTGGGTGGTGATCATCGGTGTGCTGCTGGCCTGGCAGGGCGTCGGGCTGGTGCGGGGACCCGAGTGGCCGACGCTCTCGGACTTCTTCCGGGCGTTCATGCGGCCGGCCCTCGGTCGGTTCGTGATGCTCGGCCTCTGGCTGTGGCTCGGGTGGCACCTGTTCATCCGCGGCTGGCAGTTTTTCCTGCGAACGTGAGCGCGGTGCTCCGCCAGATCGTCGTCCCGCTGGTCGCCACATACGCGCTCTTCCTCGGGGTCGTCTGGTACTGGGGGCGGCACCCGGTTCCCCGTCCGAACAGGCGGGACGTGATGACGAGGCCGTCCTGGAGCCGATGGATCCTCGAGCTCCTCCTCACGCTTGCCGGCGGGTACCTGCTGTTCCTCGCGATCGTGCTCGTGTTCCACGTCGCGATCGCCGGGCAGGAAGGCGCGCTCCGGAGCGCGGTCACCGGGGGATCGTTCCTAGCCTTCGGCGTGGCGCTGCCGGCGTTCGCTTTGCTCTCGTGGGCGGTGGGGCGGCTCTCCCGCGAGCCCGGGAGGTAAGGACGCGCGTGACAAAGCCGACCGCCCTCGGGCGCGCCGTCGCCGAGGCGCCCGACCCGCAGCTCGCACGCATCGCCCTCTCGCGCGTGAGCGAAGACGCGGCCGCCCGCCAGCTCCTGGCCCGCGCGGACGTGCTCCCGAACGCAGTGCGGCTGCTCGGCTTCTCGACGGCGGCCGCGGACTTCCTGGTGGCCCATCCCGATGAGACCCGGTCGCTCGCCGACATCGGGTCCAAAGGTCGGGACCTGCTCGACGCCGAGCTGGCGGCGGATGTGGCGAGGCTTGGTGCGGCCGAGGGGCTCCGGAGGTTCCGAAGGCGAGCGATGCTCCGGATCGCGTCTCGGGATCTCGCCGGCGCGTCGCTGGATGACGTCGTCGCCGAGATCAGCGACGTCGCGGAAGCTTGCCTCGCCGAGGCGTGCCGGCTGGAGGCGCCGGAGGGGTTTGCGGTGATCGGCCTCGGGAAGCTCGGCGGCGAGGAGCTGAACTACTCCTCGGACGTCGACGTGATCTTCATACACGAGGCCGGCGACCCCGGCCGGC
>JBQTIP010000244.1:0-1946 GCA_052388025.1 Actinomycetota bacterium | reverse complement strand
AGGCCGATGAACACGTTGGGCATGCCGTAGAACCGGGCTCCGTCCAGCTCGGATCCGCCGAGGAACGGCGTGATCGCGGCGGTCCAGTCCAGCCGCGCCTCGGCCGCGAAGAAGACCAGCACGGCCGTGCCGATCGCAGCCGGAGGCAGGAGCAGCCCCCGACGCTTCAGCGGGATGAAAACCAGCGTGCCGATCGCGGTGAGCGCGACGACGAATGGCACAACGGTCCCATATTGGAGGGCCTCCAGATGCCCCGCGGCCAGCAGTGCGACACCAAGAGCCGGAACCGTGAGGCAGAGCCACGCCGCCAGATGGCCGAGCCACGCGGGCACCCGACGCCGGAGCGCGAGCACCGCGACGGCGAACAACCCGGCCACGGTGATGTAGATGGCCGCCCCCGCCTGCACCGGCACCGACATGCGCCGGTTAGCGAGGTGCCTCTGATGCAGCTCGAAGGGCGCCGGGGACGCAGCGAAGCGAATGGGCGACCCGTTCATCTCCTCCGGCACGAAGAGCGAGAAGAATCGAAGGATGGTGGGGGCCACGTCCTCGTTCGAGACGAGCCCCGGCCGCCTGGTCGTATCCGAGGCGAGCGTGTGGAGCTCACCTTCCTCGGGGAACAGATCGAGGGGATCACCGCGAGCCATCACGATAGGGGTGAGCTCGTCCTTAGCCCGGTCCATGCCGAACGACGTCGAGGGCGAGAGAACGATCACGAGAACGTCCTTGGAGGGGGCGCGGCCGACGAAGTATCGGATCTCCTCGCCGATCCGGATGAGAGCTTCCCGACGCTCTCGCGCGACCACGGCCGGGGAGGCGCCCGGCGCGAACCGATCGATGCGCAGGGTGTCGCCCATGTCGAACACCGTCAGGTGGGCCGGGAGGAACGGGGAGGGGTTCGGGATGCGGCCGCCGAGCGCGAGGAAGGTCAGCGCGTCGTAGTCGAGGCGCGTGCCGCCGAGCAGGTCCGGCTTGGGCTCGGCGAGCGGGAGCTCTAGCGGCTGCCCCCCGGCGGGTCTGGGAACGAATGCGATCCCGACGCGCCCGAACGCCCCCGCGCCGCGACGATCCATCGCCACCAGGAAGCCGGGCCGGTCACGTCCCTCGGTGGTGTCGGCGTTCCCGAACACTCCCACCAAACGGCGCGCGTCGAGCAGTAGGTCGCCCAGCAGGCCCGGGACCGAACGGCTCTCATTCGAGTCGATGTAGCGTTCCGCGTCGAGGAGGAACGGGCCGGTCGGGAAGGCGCGGTTCGGGTAGCGTTGCCGGTAGAGGTCGGCTGCGGCCTCGCCCTCCACCATCTCCGAGGGATCGAGGGCCAGCACGGCCGGACCCGGGCCCTCGCTTCGAGCGCCGGCCCCCAGGGTGAGGTACGCACCAGATCCTTCATCGCCCACCACCGTTCGCGGGCTCATCAGCGCCACGCCTCCGGCCCGGGCGAGCGCGCGGATATCGGGGACGGCCAGGATCTCCTCGAAGGAGACGCGATCCACGAGGAACAGGAGGACCTGCCGGTCGACTTCAGGGGGCCCGAGCTGCGCAGCGGCCGGCGCGGCGGAGAGGGCAACGTACGCGCCAAGGGCAAGGAGCAGCAGGGCATTGCCGCGGATGCGGGACGTCACGACAGGGCCGGGGAGAGCTGCCGCTCTCGCCGGACCTCGGCTCCGAGCGCCGCTAGCTTGGCCTCGAAGTCCTCGTAACCGCGGTCGACGTGGTACATGTCCTCGACCTCGGTTACGCCGTCGGCGGTGAGCCCGGCGATGACCATCGCAGCGCCGGCGCGGATGTCCAGCGCGCGCACGGGTGCGGCCGACAGCCGCTCCACCCCTCGGATGACCGCGTGGTGCCCCTCCGTGCGGCTGTCCGCGCCCATCCGCTTCCGCTCGTCGACGACCATGAACCGGCTCTCGCAGACGTTCTCCGTGAGGCTCCCCGGTCCCGCCGCC
>JBQTIP010000243.1:0-3425 GCA_052388025.1 Actinomycetota bacterium | reverse complement strand
CGATCCCGCCGCCCGCCGGCTCGACGAGCTCCAGGGCTCGCCGGAGCTGCCACCCTCGCGAGGAAGCCGGGTCCTGCTGGTCCTCGGTCGAGACTCGTCCGTAGAAGGCGAAGGGCTTCATGATGCCGTGCTCCTTCCCTCGCGCACGGTCATGCTACGCGGGAGGGCTGTCATCTCTGCTTCCGTCCCGCTTGGCAGCATCCGTCAGGACCTCAAGCAACATCCTCGCCGCCGATGGCGTGAGGCGAGGTGGCCCGTCGGGGACGATCACTCGAAGGCCGCCGGCGTCGCCCGGAACTCGCCGCTGGGCCCGCCGACCCGATGCCGGCTTGTGAGGGGAAGACGGTGACTTCCGAGGTGTGGATGCACGTTCAGGTCTCACTCATTGACCGGGGCCTCCGTTTCGTCGTGGCCAGCTTTCGAAACGTGCCTCCCCGATCACTCCCCGCTGGCGCCCCAGGGCACTGCACGTGCAGGAGCGACCGCGCGCCGTGTGTGGGGGAGCGAGCGGGGAGTCCGCACGTTGAACCTCTCTTGGTGTGTCTGGACGCGGGATCCGTGCCATGGGGAACTTCCGAGTCTTCCGCGGCGGACGGTCGTCCGTGCCCGGCGTTGGTCTTCGTCGCGCTCTCATCAGGCCGCCGACAAGGGCTGCGACGGCGCTTCAGCCGGTCGACATCCTGGGTGACCGTCATGATCCAGGCGCAGACAGTTGCTGCCGCCGGCGCGTGGGAAACCCGCAAGCGTTCCCGCAAGCGGTCCGTCGAGCGATCCCGCGAGCGTTACCCCGAGCGGTCATCACCGCTCTACCCAGACTCGCGCGAATCCGCAGGTGAGGAGGAGTGAAGGGTCGAGCGTCTATGGTCAGACTCAATACAGTACGCGTGCATGCACGCGTCCCTCTCATTCGAGCAAACAGGGTTGTCTTCCATCCCATCAACGTCTTCAACAAGGGGGTTCTCGTCACTATCCGACTCATGGATCTCTCTGGAGAGTGCGTTTGCCCTGGTAGGTCCTCCCTCTATCCTTTGGCAGAGTTCCACCCCTGAAGTAGAGACCGACGATCGCCGATGGGTACCAGAGGGGCAGATAGCCAGGTGAGTCTCGAGCTGGAGCGCCAGACCCGGAGCGAGCGGATCGACCCCAAGCTCAAGGCAGCGGGCTGGCGGGTCATGCCGTTCGTCCCCGGGAAGACCCTCAGCGACTACGGCAACGAGACGGCGGTGACCGAGTTCGAGACCGCAGCCGGGCCCGCCGACTACGCCCTCTGGGATCACAACGAGGCGCTCGGCGTGGTCGAGGCAAAGAAGGTCACGCTGGGTCCCCAGGGCGTGCTGACGCAGGCGGAACGCTACTCCCGGGGCTTCACGGCCAATCCGATCGACTACGGAGAGGGGTTCCGGGTCCCGTTCCTGTACTCGACCAACGGCGAGGTCATCTGGTTCCACGACGTCCGGAACCCGCTGAACCGCTCCCGTAAGGTTTCCGCCTTCCACACGCCGGGCGCCCTCCGCGAGATGCTCGACCGTGACCGCAAAGCCGAGCTGGGCGCGCTGGCGGCGCTCTCGGCGAACCCCTACCTGCGTCCCTACCAGCACGATGCGAACGAGGCCATCGAGCGAGCGATCCGGGACCGAAAGCGAAAGATGCTCATCGCCATGGCCACCGGGACCGGGAAGACGGTCACGCTGGTCAACGAGGTCTACCGCCTGATGAAGTCGGGCGTCGCCCAGAGGGTTCTCTTCCTCGTCGATCGCCGTGCCCTGGCCGCTCAGGCCGTCAGGACGTTCGCCTCGTTCGCGGCGGAGCCCGGCCTGAAGTTCGACAAGATCTACGAGCTCTACAGCCAGCGCTTCTTCCGCGACGACCTCGACGACGATCGGGCCTTCGATCCCAAGGTCATTCCGACCGGGTATCTGACGACCCCGCAGATCGGCCAGGCGTTCGTGTACGTCTCCACGATCCAGCGGATGACGATCAACCTGTTCGGGCGCGATGCCGCTTTCTCGATCGGCGATGAGGCTATCGACGAGGACGCGCAGCTGTTAGACATCCCGATCCACGCCTTCGATCTCATCATCGCCGACGAGTGCCACAGGGGGTACTCCACGAGGGAGCTATCCACCTGGCGCAGGACGCTCGATCACTTCGACGGCGTCAAGGTCGGCCTCACCGCCACGCCCGCGGCCCACACGATGGCCTACTTCGAGGACATCGCCTACCGCTACGACTACGAGCGCGCGGTCCAAGAGGGCTACCTCGTCGACTACGACGCCGTCCGCATCCGATCCAACGTGCGGATGGAGGGTGTGTTTCTCGAGGAGGGAGAGCAGGTCGAGACGATCGACACCACGACCGGCCAGCAGCAGTTCGACTTCCTGGAGGACGAGCGGCAGTTCGACACGACCCAGATCGAGCACGACATCACCGCTCCGGACTCGAACCGGAGGATCCTGGAGGAGATCAAGAAGCACGCCGAGGCCCACAAGGAGAAGTTCGGCCGTTTCCCGAAGATGCTCATCTTCGCGGACAACGACCTGCCCCACACCTCGCACGCGGACCAGTTGATCGACATGGCGCGGGACCTGTTCCGTCAGGGCGATGCGTTCGTCGCCAAGATCACCGGCAAGGTCGACCGTCCGCTCCAGCGCATCCGGGAGTTCCGCAACCGCCCGAAGCCTGCGGTCGTCGTGACCGTCGATCTCCTGACGACCGGCATCGATATCCCGGACCTGGAGTTCCTCGTCTTCCTGCGACCCGTGAAGTCGCGGATCCTGTTCGAGCAGATGCTCGGGCGCGGGACGCGGAAGGGGGAGAAGTACCCGGACAAGTCGCACTTCGTAGTCTTCGACTGCTTCGACGGCACGCTGCTGGAGTACTTCCGGACCGTCACGAGTATGACGGTCGAGCCGCCGGAGGCCGATGGGAAGACGATCGGGCAGATCATCGAGGAGATCTGGAACAACCAGGACCGCGAGTACAACGTCCGCCGGCTCGTCAAGCGGCTGCGCCGGATCGACAAGGAGATGTCGGGAGACGCCCGGGAGGCGTTCGCCCGGTTCATCCCGGGAGGCGACATGGCCGCGTTCTCCGAGGGTCTGCCGGAGATGTTCCGATCGGCGTTCACGGAGACGATGGAGCTGCTCCGCGATCCGGCGTTCCAGGACCTCCTCGTCAACTACCCGCGGCCGCCGAGAACGTTCCTGGTGGCGGTCGAGACCAAGGACGAGGTCACGTCGGAGTGGCTGATCAAGGGCGCCACGGGCCAGGAGTTCAAGCCGGCCGACTACCTCAAGGCGTTCGAGGCGTTCGTCCGTGAGAACGTGGACCACGTGGACGCGATCTCGATCCTTCTGTCGTGCCCCCAGGGCTGGGGAGCCAAAGCCCTTCAGGACCTACGGCAGACGCTGGCACAAGCCCCGGAG
>JBQTIP010000242.1:0-48384 GCA_052388025.1 Actinomycetota bacterium | reverse complement strand
AGCGGAGGGGGACGGGAATCGAACCCGCCTGCCAGCTCTTCACCGGCACACTCGTTTTGAAGACGAGGGGGCCCACCAGGCGCCCAGACCCCTCCGGACGGCATCGAGGGTACCTCCGGGCCCACCCGTTTGAAGACCGGGGGGCCCACCAGGAACCCTGACGCCTCCGTGGGCGAGAATACCCGTCAGACCCCGGGTGCTTGATCGCTAGTCTTGTTCAGACTAGCCTCCTAGTCTGGATCAGACGAGGAGCAGGGACCATGGCGGTATCCAAGGTGGAGGTCGTGATCCTGGGTCTCCTTGCCGAGGAGACACTCTACGGCTATGAGCTGCTGGAGCGGTTCCGCTCGCGGAGCATGGGCTTCTGGGTCGAGGTCGCCAAGGCCTCGGTCTACCAGGCGCTCCAACGGCTGGAGCGCCAAGGCCTGGTGATGGGCAAGGCTCAGGAGGGAACCGAGGGACCGGACCGGCGCGTGTACAAGATCACGCGGCCGGGCCGGGATCGATTGCGCCGGGGCCTGCCCGAGTGCTTCGCCGGCGCGGGTCCGTACGAGATGGACTCGAGCCTCGCGCTCGGGTTCTCGCACCTGCTCCCGGCCGAGGCCGTCCGGCGCGGGCTCGACCTCCGGGAGGAGTCCCTGGCGTCCTTCCGGGCGGCGATC
Organism: Actinomycetota bacterium; assembly: GCA_052388025.1. Taxonomy (GTDB): domain Bacteria; phylum Actinomycetota; class UBA4738; order UBA4738; family HRBIN12; genus JBQTIP01. The sequence continues at coordinate 47,722 of JBQTIP010000242.1, read as the reverse complement.
GCCGCCGAGCGGGCTCGGGCCGCCGCCGATCACAGCCCCGGCCGGGCGGTGGCGAACCGGCTCCTCGACCAGCAGGAGGCGCTGGCCAAGGCGGAGGCGGCGTGGCTGGCGGCGTTCCGCCGAGACCTGGGCAAGATCCGCCGGTAGGGCGAACGGACGCTCCGGAACCCCCAGGTCAACTGGGGTTTGTTGTCGGTGCCGTCCTCTACCATTGAAGGCATGGAAGCGGCGTTCTTCGACCTCGACAAGACCATCATCTCGAGGTCCAGCTCACTCGCCCTCTCGCGGCCGATGTACCGGGCCGGGATGGTCCCCCGATCGGCGCTGCTCCGCGGCGCGTACGCCCAGCTCGTCTACCTGCTCGTCGGCGCGGACGAGAAGAAGATGGAGCGGCTCAAGGAGGGCATGCTCGCGCTCACCAAGGGGTGGGATCGGGCGCAGGTCGAAGAGCTCGTTCGGGACGTCCTGATCGACGTCATCGACCCCTTCGTCTACCAGGAGGCGCTCGACCTGATGGCGCTTCACCGGTCGGAGGGGAGGCGCGTGTACGTGGTGTCCTCCTCGCCGGAGGAGGTCGTCAGGCCGCTCGCGCGTCACTTCGGCGCGAGCGGCGTCATCGCCACGCGCGCCGAGATCGAGGACGGGAAGTACACGGGCGAGCTCGCCTTCTACTGCTACGGAGAGGCCAAGGCGGGGGCCATCCGCGATCTTGCTGGGAGCGTCGGGCTCGCCCTCGAGGGCTCGTACGCCTATTCGGACTCCATCACAGACCTGCCCATGCTCGAGTCCGTCGGCCACCCGGTCGCCGTGAACCCCGACCGCGAGCTTCGGAAGGAAGCGGAGGCGCGCGGCTGGGACATCCGCGACTTCCGCAGGCCTGTCCGGCTTCGCACCCGGATCGCCGCGACCGCGTCCAAGCCGCGCGCGCAGATCGCCGCCGGGACCGTCGCGGTCGTCGCGATCGCCGCCATCTTCGGTTGGGTCGTGCTGCGGTCTCGGCTCGCCGCGAACCGGGGGCGAGACGCCTGATCCCGGTTCGCGTCCTGAGGCCGGACGGGACTAGAATCCTGCCAGTCACCTTCGGGTGACCGCGAAGGGAGCAGAAACCCACGCGCGTCCTGCCGCGGGAGGCATGCTCGGGCCCCGGGGGCGAGAGCCGGCCGGTACCCGAGCAAGTGCAGAGAGCGCATGTTCGCTGCTCCCTTCGTGCTGTGTAGACGCGTCATGGCCCCGCGGCGCGGCTACGAGGCCGGCGGGCGGCGGTACTCGAAGTGCATGCCGTCGGGGATGACGAAGTCCCCGCCCCAGGTGAAGCCCCACGCCTCGAAGATCTCGACCAGACGGAGGTCCTGCGTGGGCTCCCGGCCGAGCGGGTTCCCCCCGACGTTGATGTCGAGCGCGATCCCCCACGTGTGGTGGGAGATCGAGGCCGTCGGGACGCGGTTCGCGAAGCGCGCCGAGTAGCAGCCGGCGAAGTCGTGAACGAGGCGGCCGAGCCCGGCGCGTCGGAGGTCGGCGATCGCGCCCCGGATCTGCGGGAACAGGGCCACGTTGCACGTGACCCGGCCGAGGAGCGGCACGCGCTCCGTCGCGATGTGGGCTCGAACCCATCGGGGGTCGAGGGTAAGGAATCCGGGGCGGCCGGGCGTCGGCTGCGCCGCGAACTCCCCGAACAGCATCTTGATGCGGACCGGCGGTAGGACGGCGTCGCCCTGGCGGAAGTACGGCGTCTCTCCGGGCGCTCGGACCCGCAGGGCCGTGTCGCCCGCCGGCAGGATCCGCCGGATGGCTCGCGCCAGGGCATTGGTCGTCGGGACCGGCTTCGGCTGGAGGAGCGCGTACCGGTCGTGGGTGACGCCGATCTCCGCGCCGACGGAGCGCGAGACCAGCAGCTCGCTTGCCCCGACCAGCTCGTCCGGCAGGACGGCGGCCACCTCGATCCGGGTGTCGCCGACCTCGAGGACAGCGCCGGGGCCGAGGCCGCGGAGCCGGGCGCTGCTGGCCCCCAGGACTCCCTCGCCCGCCGCCAGCGAGAGCACGATGCCGCGGTCGGCCGGAGGCAGGAAGGGCGCGTAGTCGGGGGGCCTCACGGCCGCGACCTCGAGCGGGATCGCGAAGCCCTCCCGCGGGTCGTCGACCAGCTCGCCGTTCGCCGAGAACGAGCGCGTGAGCCAGGTGTTGTCGCTCCGGACGACGACCACCCGATGGATGCCGGGTAGCGCCGCCACCCGCTCCTCGAACCCCGCGGGCAGGCCCCCGGGCGTCCAGGCGAGGAACGTGGCTGGGGGCTCGGGGGTGAGGCGCGGTCGCGAGAGGCCCGCGCCGCCGCCGGAGGGAGTGTTGGACTGCGCCCGCCCTTGCGCCGAGATCGTGACCAGCGCGCCGAGGACGAACCCGACGAGCAGGCCGGCGACCGTTCGAACGACTCCGGCCGTTCTCACTGCACGGCCCCCAGGGACTCCGCCATCGCGAGGAGCTCGACGAGCTCCAAGCCGGGGGCGTCGATCGAGTAGTAGACGCCGTCCTCGACCCACTCGAGCTGGGCGCGGGCCGGCGTCCAGCGGCCCTCGAAGCCGCGAACCTCGACTGTGAACTGCGTGGCCGACGACGCGGGCGGCAGCTCGACCGCAGCCTCGGCGTGCATCCGGATCGTCCCCCCGCCGAGGGCCGAGTCCGCCTGCTGGAAGTACACGTTCAAGCTCGTGGCTCCGGTCAGCCGGACCAGCTCCGCACTGGCCAGCCCGTATCCGGGGGGTAGCTCCTCTGGAACCAGCACGGGAAACGCCAGCTCCTCGACCGCTTGCCCGAGCGTCACACGTTCTGCCTCGCCTTCGGCCGACCGTTGCAGGAGCCACCCCTCCGGGAGCATCTCGCCGCGGACCGGCAGGGAGGCGGCCACCTCGACCAGCTCCTCGCGGGAGAGGTTCGTCTCCAGGTACAGGTCGGTCCCGGCGGCATGCAAGGAGAGGCGACGGCCTTGCTCCTCGGTGGCGGGTTCGTAGTAGGCCACCCCGCCGTTCGGGAGCTTCACCTCCTCGGCGTGAGGACCGACCGGGCCGAAGAGCGAGCGCCCGCCCCAGGTGCGCGTCTCCCCGATCTTGAGCCACGACAGGCCCTGCGTGTAGGTGATGAGCGTCTCGTTCGGCTGCCCGGCAGGGCTCGGTGGCAGCACCACCTGGTAGAGGTCGAGGCCCGCGACATCGGCGGGCGTGAGCGGGTCGAACCCGGTCTCGTTCCGGACATCCGTGATGAGGATCACCCTCGCTCCGCCGTCGGCCGAGCTACGGCCGGAGGGGATCGCGAACGTCGCCGGATCGGGGGTCCGTTCGCTCACGTGAAGGTTCGTCACCTCGAAGATCGCCCGGTCCGGGGACTCGTGCGGCAGGCCGAAGCGGAACTCCCACGCGGCCCGCTCGGGCGAGCGTGCGGGGAACACGCGGTACTGAAGCGGGAACCACTCGTCGGCGTCGAGCCAGAGCACGACGCGGTCCTGGGAGTAGAACGGCCGCCACGACCCCCCGAGCCGTAGGAACGGGAAGAGCGGCGTCGCGCGCTCGAACGGGAGCTCGATCCGGACGGCCCGGTGGCCGAGCAGCGCTTCGGTTCCGCCGACCTCGATCCGGCTCCCGTCTGTCAGCGTTGTGATGGGAAGCACCAGGTCGGTCGGCACGACCGCCGATCCTGAGAACGGAACGCGGTTGCGAACTATCGTCCGCTGCGCGGAGCATCCCAGCACACCCGCGGGACACGGTCCCGGCGCGGCGGAGTACGAGCTCGATCCGTCCACGACGAGGGAGAGGTCGGTCGGCGTCCAGTCGTCGCCCGGGTACTGGGTGTGGTCGGCGACGTCGAGGCGGAACCGGTCGGGCGCCTGGAACCACACGCTCATCGTGAGCTCTCGGACCGGGACCGTCGGATCGAGGTGCCACTCCGTGACCGCGAACCGTGCCTCGTATGACTCGAGATCGGCCGCCGCCTCGGCGATCCCGCGCGTGACGTCGGCTGCGGCGATCTCGGGCGGCCGCCAGGGGCCCCCGAAGCTAGCGCTGCCGGCGACGACGCCGACGAGGAGCGCCGCCATGGCGGGCGCGAGCTTCCTGGCAAGGCCGGGCCGGCGCTGCCGAGAGGGGAAGGCCCGCCGGAGCGGCCGGAGCCGTGCAGGCGTGCCGGCCCGGCCCTGGGCGACAGCCGCCATGATCGGCTCGACCAGGTCGGGGACGGCCGCGGCCACCCGGAACCTGGCGTGCGCCCGGAGCCGCTCGGCGCCCTGAAGGAAGGCCGCGCAGGTCGCGCAGGTCTCGATATGGCGGTCGACGGCCGCCTGGATCCTCGGGGAGAGCCGTTCCCCGTCCATGCGCCCCGAGAGCGCGGCCTGTGCCCGGCTACAATTCACCAGCGTCCTCCTCCACCGCTAGCGCGCTCATCAGCGCGAGCCGGGCCCGGTGCATCCGGCTCTTGACCGTCCCGACCTTGAGCTGAAGGACGTCGGCGGCCTCCTGGTAGGAGAGACCGAAGACCTCGATCAGCAGGAACGGCTCGCGGTGCTCCCCCGAGACGCTCGCCAGGGCCGCGTCGAGCTCGGCTCGGGCCTCCGGATCGCTCGGCCCCGTGGGGGCCGGGTACTCGCGCGTCTGGTGGGTCTTGCGAGCCCGGATCGCGTCCATCCCGCAGTTGCGTGCGATGCGGAAGAGCCAGCTCGTGAACTTGGAATCGCCGCGGAACGACCGCAGGAACCTGAACGCGCGCAGGAACGCCTCCTGGGTCACGTCCTCGGCGAGCGTGCGGTCGCGGGTGAGGTGGTAGGCGAAGCGCCAAACGTCGCCCTGGTACGTGCGGACGAGCTCCTCGAACGCGGCGAGGTCGCCCTCGCGGGCGCGTGCGAGCGTGCGCGGGTCCGGGTCCTGCACCGAGCTCCCCTCAGTCCGGCCGGTCAACCAAAGCGTAGCGCCCGTCCACACAACCAGGGCGCGCGGGCACGTCCCGGCCGGAGACCGGGGGCTCCCTCCTCTCCGTAAAGGCGGGTACGCCCTACTGACCGTGCCTGTGGGCGGAAGGTTCCGTTGGCGGTGCGGTGCCAGGACCCGCGAACCGGCATCCCCCGGCGTTCCGTTCGCGGCTCCCCCGGGGCCCCGTCGGAAATCGGCCGGTCCGGCGATTGTCGCGACGAGGTCTGCCGCCTAGTGTTCCGTCTGCACGGCAGTTCCTCCCTCTGGACTCTCCCTCCTCTTTCCCTCGTCGCCCAAGCGACGCCTCCCCTTGTGCCGCAACCGTTCATGGATGGGGATTCGGATGACAGAACCGGCGAGGGTCGTGCTCGGTCTCGAAGGCGGCCACCTGGCGGAAGAAGTCATGCACTTCCTCGATCGAACGGGTCGGGCTCGCGTCGTGGCGACGGCTGCCGACGAGCGGCAGCTTCAGGAGGCGGTTCGGCAGCTCGAGCCGGACGCGGTCGTTGCTTCCCCGTCGCTCGCCGGCGTGGTTGGGAGCGGGAACGGCAGCGTGCTCCTCGCGGTCGACACGTCCGAGTCCGTTCAGTCGCTGCGCAGCGCGATCCGCGCGGGGGCGAGGGGCTTCTTCCTTTGGCCCGCCGACCGGGAGGAGCTGGCCGAGGCCGCCGCCCGCATCCTGCCCCCGCCGGCGTCGGCCGGCGGCAAGCGCGCCTTCGTTGTCGCCGTCTACGGGGCACGTGGTGGCGTGGGCGCCACGTTCCTCGCCACGCACCTGGCCTCCGCATTCCGGCGGCAGGACGCGGATTGCGTGCTGGTGGACCTGGACCTGGGCTTCGCCGACGTTACGGCCGCGCTCGGCGTGCCGTCCGAGCCGGAGATCCGAACCATCGTCGACGCACTGCCGCTCGTGGGCGAGCTCTCGGCGCGACACCTCGACGAGCTCCTGTGGCCGCATCCCGATGGCTTCCGCGTGTTCCTCGCCCCGAACGATCTGGCTGCAGCACAGCGCGTCGACGCGTCCGACTATCGAGCCGCGATCGAGGCCGTGCGGGCAACCGCCGACGTGGTGGTGCTCCACGTGCCCCGAGCGCTTGACGACGTCGCCCGCGCCGGCCTCGAGTTGGCCGACCTCATCCTCGTGGTCCTCGCGCTAGACGTCTTGTCGTTCAAGGACGCGAAGCGCGCGCTCGCCACGCTCGCCTCGGCTGGCGTCGAAGGACGGTGTGGGTTCGTCGTGAACCGCGCGGCCCGAGCGGAGATCACGCCCAAAGACGTGGAGCGCGTATTCGGGCGCCCGCCGGTCGCCGTGCTGCCGGCGGATCGTGGCGTGGGCACCGCTCAGGATCGAGGGAGGCTCTTGCAGCGCCGGGGTCGGACGCGGCGCTCCCTGGACCGGCTGGCCAAACGCCTCCTAGAGGCACGGGCGTGAGCGGGAGCGATCCGTTGGTTCTGGTCCGAAGAGAGCTGCACGAGCGGCTCCTGGAGCGCGTGGACACGAGGTGGCTGGAGGGTCTGTCGCGGACGGAGCGTCGTCTCCGCGTGCGAGAGGCGGCGCTTTCGATCCTCCGCGAGCAGGGGCACATCCTGCCGCAGAGCGCGCTCGCCAGGGTCGTGAACGAGGTTTCGGATTCCGTCGTCGGGCTGGGACCCATCGAGTTCCTGCTGAAGGACCCTGAGGTCACCGAGGTCATGGTGAACGGTCCCGACGACGTATACGTGGAGCGGAAGGGGCGGATCGAGAGGGTGCTTGACGGTCTATTCGAGGGGGAGGAGGCCGTCTTGCACGTGATCGAGCGGATCGTGGCCCCGCTCGGCCTCCGGGTCGACGAATCGTCGCCATACGCGGACGCGCGACTTCCGGACGGCAGCCGGGTGCACGCGATCGTCCCGCCCCTTTCGCTCTGCGGTCCAGTCATCAATATCCGCAAGTTCTCTAGCGTCGCCTTCACGCCCGACGACCTCGTCGCGCGCGGAACGCTCGGCCCGCGGATGCTGGCGTTCCTCGCCGCGTGCGTCCGCGGACGGGCGAACATCGTGATCTCGGGCGGGACCGGCTCCGGCAAGACCACGTTGCTCGGGGTCCTCTCGACGTTCATCCCCGACGGCGAGCGGCTCGTCACGATCGAGGATGCGGCCGAGCTTCGCCTGGCCAAGTCGCACGTCGTGGGGCTGGAAGCTCGCCCGCCCAACGTCGAGGGGAAGGGCGAGGTAACCGTTCGAGATCTGGTCCGGAACGCGCTTCGGATGCGCCCCGATCGCATCATCGTCGGGGAGGTTCGAGGCGGCGAGGCTCTGGACATGCTCCAGGCGATGAACACCGGCCACGACGGAGCCCTCTCGACCGCGCACGCTAACTCGCCGCGGCACCTCCTGTGGCGCCTGGAGACGATGGCGCTCATGTCGGATGTCGGACTCCCGGTAGCGCACGTGCGCAACCAGGTGGCATCCGCCATCGACGTTGTCGTGCACACTGCACGGCTCCGGGACGGGCGAAGGGTCGTGTTCCAGATCGCGACCGTGGAGGGCCTCCAGGAGGGGGAACCGCTGGTCTCCGAGATCTTCGCCTTCAGACCCCGGGACGGATCGAGTGGAGGCTTCGTCGCGACCGGGGAAGTACCCCCACTCGCCCGAGTGCTGGCCGAGCGAGGTGAGGCGGGGGTTGGAGGACTCTTCGATCCCGGATCCGACGGCGGGCGAACCAGACGCAGGGTTGGAGGAGATCCGCCCGAGCCATCCTCCCCCGCAGCCGACGATCGGTCGCTCGTGGGGGTCGGGTGAAGGAGGCTCTCTCGGCCGCGATGCTGTCCGCGCTGGCATGTGTACTGGTGGCGCTTGCCGCCCAGGCGTTGCAAGGGGCGTCGCTGGTCGATCGGATCGGCCGGTACACCCGGGCCCCCGAGCAACCGACGGCGGGGCGAGAAAAGGCCGGCGCCGAGCGGTGGCGACGGTTGCTCCCGGCGGCAGGCGCGGTGGTGGGACTCTTCCTAGGCGGCTTCTTGGCGGGAGTGCCCGGGGGCATCGCCGGCCTGGTCTCGGCACTGGTTGCGCCTGCCGTGATGCGTAGGCGCCGGGCCGCACGCCGGCAAGAGCAGATCGAGGCGCAGCTGGCCGAGGCGGTCTCCTCCGTGGCCTCGGGTCTGCGCGCCGGCCTCTCGCTCACCCAATCGATCGGGTTCGCGGCGGGCGAGGTCTCACCGCCGCTCGGACCGGATCTTCGTCAAATGGTCGATCGCGCCGCGATGGGGATCGCTCTCGACGAGTCGCTTGAACGGTGGGTCGCGTCGCAGGCGGCGCCCGATGTCCGGCTCGTCGCCGGCGTGCTGCGGCTGCACAACCGGATGGGCGGCGATCTGCCCACGGTTCTCGACCAGCTCGCGCGCACGCTGCGGGAGCGGCGCGCCGCTGCCAGAGAGGTTCATTCCCTAACCGCCCAGGCTCGCTTGTCGGGTGCCATCCTGGGGCTCCTGCCCGTCGGCTTCTTCCTGTTCCTCTCGGCCACCTCACGCGAGGACATCGCGGCCGCGTATCACTCGCCGACCGGGTCGGCGGCCATCGCGCTCGGGCTGGCACTCGATGCCGGCGCCTTTCTCTGGATCCGGCAGCTGCTGCGGGTCGGTCCATGACCGAGTGGGTCGCGGCCGCGGTGCTCGCCGCCTCCTCCGCGATGCTTCTCGCGGCAGCCGTTGCCTTCCGGGCGGACGTGTCGATGCTCCTCCGGGCCGGGATCGCCGGTTGGTCCGCGACCGGGCCGAGGCTCCCAGGCTCCGTCCGAGCGATGGCTGCGCGAGTCGGCTCGAGATCATGGATTCTGAGGCTGGCGAAGCCCCAGCTGCTCTCGGGACGGCTTGACCGCGCGGCGTGGGCGCTTTCGCTCAAGGAACTGGTCGGCGCCAAGGCAATGGCCGCTCTCGGGATGGGTCTGCTGGCTCTCTTGGCGCCCTGGCCCGCGCCGCTCCTTTCGCCGCTGCTCGCAGCGGCTTGCTTCCGGCTGCCGGACGCGGTCCTCGCGGGGGCCGCTCGCCGCCGCATGGCCCTTGCCGACCAGGAGCTGCCGCAACTCTTGGATCTCCTCGCCGCGGCCTCCTCTGCCGGCCTTTCGGGACCCCTTGCGCTCAGTCGATCCGTCCACGCCACGCAAGGGCCGCTGGCGGAGGAGCTCACCGGTGTCCTTCGGTCCGTTGAGCTCGGAGGCCGATGGCGCGACGAGCTCCGTAAGACCGCCGAGCGCCTCGGGTTGCCGGATCTCCAACGCGCAGTTGTCGCCCTGACGCGAACGGAGGCGCTCGGCACGTCCCTTTCGGAAGCCGTGAGCGAGCTCGCCGCGCAGGTTCGCGAGTCGAGGCGGGCCGCCGCCGGAGAGCGGGCGAGAAAGGCCCCGGTAAAGATGCTCTTCCCTCTCGTCTTCCTCGTCCTCCCCGCGTTCCTCCTCCTCACGGTGGTGCCGGTCTTGATCACCACCTTGTCGTCGATCCGCTGAGAGGGGGTGAACCATGCTGCTGTCCATCTACCTTCGCGTTCGGACGCTTCTCGTTCGGGATCAAGGTCAGACCACGGCCGAGTACGCGCTCGTGATCCTCGCCGCCGCCGCGGTGGCCGTGGTGCTGATCGCCTGGGCGCGTTCGTCGGGGAGGCTTCCCGCGTTCTTCGACAGCGTCATCGATCAGGTGGCCGGGAGTGCTCAGTAGAAAGCGCCGGGGCGCCGAGCGCGGATCGGCGGTCGTCGAGTTCGCGCTCGTGCTCCCGATACTGATGATCATCACGCTTGCGCTCGTCCAGGTCGGGCTGCTGGCTCGGGATCAGCTGCTGGTGATGCAGGCCGCGCGCGCCGGGGCGCGCCAGGCCGCCGTGGATCCCGACGAAGCCGCGATCCGATCGGCGGCGGTGGGGGCCGCAGCCGCGCTGGACCCGGATCGCGTCGTCGTGAGTGTCGAGCGAGGCGGCGGAAGGGGTGAGCCCGTCACGGTCTCCGTCGGCTACGAGGCGCCGATCGGCGTGCCGTTCGTGGAGTGGCTGTTCCCGCCTGCCGCGTCTCTCGGCGCGAGCGCCACGATGCGACAGGAGTTCACATGAGGAGTGAGCGGGGATCGGCCTCGCTCGTCGCCGTCGCGATCATCGTGCTTGTGATGGTGCTTGCCATGGGCACGGCCGACGTCGCCCGAGTGCTGACGGCCGCGGCCCGGGCGCAGTCGGCGGCCGATGCGGCCGCCCTTGCGGCCGCCCAGGAGCTGGCGATCCCCTCCGGACGTGAGCCTTCGGACGTGGCCGGCGAGTACGCGGCGCGAAACGGCGCCGCCTTGGTCGAGTGTGCGTGCCCCGCGGGAGCCTTCGAGGCCTTCGTCGAGGTCCGCGTGGATGCGGGGCCGATGCTCCTGTTGTCGGGCGAGCGAGCGGTCGTCGCTGAAGCACGGGCGATCGTCGAGACCGGCGGCTGAGCGCCAACGCCTGCGAGTTGAACATGGACGAAAGGCCGAGTACCCCTCTCCAACGTGAGGCGTACAATGCCGGAACCGTGCAGAACCCACGAGCGATCGGGAGCAGGCGGTCACTCCTCGGGGTGATCGACTACACACTCGCCAAGCGCGCGCTGCTCCGCGAGGTGAGGACCGGGCTCAGGTCCCGCGCGGACATCTGCGATGCCCACCCTGAGCTGATGCGCGCCGCAAAGCACGTCGGCGAGCGGACCCGACGCGACTGCCCGGTCTGCGAACAGGAGAAGCTCGTCCTGCTCGCCTACGTCTACGCCGACGGCCTGAGGCGGGACAACGGGCGGGTCTGGCCTCTGGACAAGGGCCTCGACATGGCGGCCGACCGTCCCGGCGCGTGGTGCTACGTGGTGGAGGTTTGCACGGCCTGCTCTTGGAACCACCTGTCCGAGGCCTTCGTGGCCCGAGACGCCGGCTGACGCTCGCCGGCCCTTCCCGACACGGGAACTCCACGACCCGGATCCCCGTCTGCCACTGAAAACGGCAGGTCGTGGGTACAATCGCAATCGTCTTGGCGGTCCGAACCGCGGTCCGAAGGCCCTCGAAGGGTCGGAAGCACACCCCCCGCGGGCCGCGGAAGAAGGAGCGCGGCTTCTTCCGCAGGTTCTGGTGGGTGTTCGTCGCCGTGCCCCTGCTCGGCGTCTTTGGAGTGCTCGGCACGCTGGTCTACGTCTACGCGCAGCTGGAGCTTCCCGAGACGGCGCCACCGCTTCAGACGACCTACATCTACGACCGAGACGGGACCCTCATCACCACGCTCCACGCCGCGGTAGACCGGACCATCATCCCGATCTCCGAGATGCCGGAGAGCCTCCGCAACGCCGTCATCGCCACGGAGGACCAGGACTTCTACAGCCACCCGGGCTTCGATCCCATCGGCATCATGCGCGCCGCCTGGAACGACATCGTCGAGCACAAGGTCGTCCAGGGCGGCTCCACCATCACGCAGCAGCTCGTCAAGAACGTCTACGCCGGTCGATACGAGGAGGATCCCGAGACCGGGGAGCGGACCTACGTCATCCCGGAGCGGACCCTCTCCCAGAAGGTCCGCGAGGTCCTGCTGGCCGTGAAGCTCGAGCAGACCTACTCCAAGGAAGAGATCCTCGCGAAGTACCTGAACACGATCTACTTCGGCCAGGGGGCCTACGGGGTCCAGGCCGCCGCGAAGACCTACTTCGGCAAGGACGCGAAGGACCTCACGCTCCTTCAATCGGCGACGCTCGCGGGCGTCATCTCTGCGCCCGAGGACTTCGATCCCATCGACAACCCGTCGGACTCGTTCGTACGACGGAACTTCGTGCTCGACCGGATGGCCCAGGAGGGCTACATCACGCCGCGAAGGGCGGCCGAGCTGAAGCAGCGCGACGTGAAGACCGTGGCGGAGGAGGAGTTCGTCACCTACCCCGCCGCGTACTTCGTCGACTACACGAAGCGGACGCTGATCGACAAGTACGGGGAGTCGGCGGTGTTCGGCGGAGGCCTGAGGGTCACGACCACGATCGACCTCGAGTGGCAGCGGATCGCCGAGCAGGCGGTGCGGGGGCGTCTACACACGCCCGGCGGCCCTGCGGCGGCCCTGGTCGCGATCGACCCCTCCACCGGCGCCGTGCGCGCGATGTACGGCGGCAAGGACTTCAACGTATCCCAGGTGAACCTCGCCACCGGCGACGGGGGGACCGGGCGGTCGTCGGGATCGGCCTTCAAGCCGTTCACGCTCGCGGCCGCCATGGAGGCGAAGATCTCGCTCTCCTCTCGGTGGGTCGGCCCGGGCACGGTCACGATCCCGAGCACGTCCTGCTACACGGACGGGAAGCCCTGGACGCTCTCCAACGCAAGCGACTCGGAGAGCGGCACCTTCACCCTGGCCTCGGCCACCGCGCACTCGGTGAACACGGTCTTCGCGCAGGTCGCCGCGCAGGTCGGGCCCGAAGCGATCGTGGAGATCGCTCACCGGATGGGGATTCGGTCGCCGCTCCTGCCGGTCTGCTCGATCACGCTCGGCACCCAGTCGGTGACGCCGCTCGAGATGGCGAACGCCTTCGGGACGCTCGCCGCGAGGGGCGTGCGGCACAGGGCCACGCCGCTCGAGTCGGTCGCGACCGCGGACGGGGAGGTTATCGCCGCCATCGACGCGGAGGGGAAGCGGGTCCTCGACACGAACGACGCCGATCTCGTTACCTACGCGCTCCAGGGCGTGATCACCGGCGGCACCGGAACCTCGGCCTACATCGGGCGCCCGGCTGCCGGCAAGACCGGGACCGCGGAGAACTACGTCGACGCGTGGTTCTGCGGCTACGTTCCGCAGCTCGTGACCTGCGTGTGGGTGGGCTATCCGGAGGGGGCGATCCCCCTGGTAAACGTGGAGGGCTATTCGGCGGTCTTCGGCGGCACGATCCCCGGGGGCATCTGGCACGACTTCATGCTGGAGGTCACCGCCAACATGCGGGTCAAGGACTTCGCGACGCCTTCGTTCGAGGGCTACACGGGCGGGCCGGCGACGCCGATCCCGACCCCGGCTCCCTCGAAGTCGCCGAAGCCGTCGCCGACCGAGAGCCCGTCGCCGTCTCCGACGACGCCGCCTCCCCCCTCCCCGAGCCCGTCACCGTCCCCCTCCCCGTCGCCGACCGGGACGCCTTCGCCCTCGCCGTCGCCCTCGCCTTCGTTCGGCGCGCACGCGAAGCCGGATCGGCCGGGGGCCTGGAGGGTGAGGCAGCTGCGGTGAGCTAGGCCTCGTTCACCGCGAGCTCGCGCGGCGCGGGAACCGGTTCCAGCGGCAGCGTTGCGAGGATCGTCGTTCCTCTCCCCGGCGTCGCGTGGACGGTGAACGTCCCGTTCGCGAGCTCCACCCGCTCGCGCATAGAGGCCAGGCCCACCCGGCCCATCCGCAGGAACTCCCGGGCTTTCGCTGCTTCGAAGCCCTCGCCGTTGTCGCCCACCTCGATGCGGAGCTGGCCGGCGACCGCCTCGACGCTCACGGCTATGCGGGCGGCGTTCGCGTGCTTGCTTGCGTTCGACAGGGCCTCCTGAACGATGCGGAACGCCAGCGTCTCGAGATCGGGGGGGATCTCCACGAGCGACCGGCTCACGAACTCGGTCTCGACGCCGTTGTCCAGGCCGAACTTGTCCAATGTCTCGCGGATCGCCGGCGTGAGGCCGCGCTCCTCGAGGAGCGGCGGGCGCAGGCCCGACATGAGGCGCCGAAGGTTGTCGGCCTCCTCGGACAGCTCGAGGCGGACCTTCGTGAGCACCTCGCCAGCATCGACGAGCTCGCCGGCCTTCATCATGAGCAGAACGGCCTCGAGGGAGAGTGACGCGGCCGAGACCCCCTGCACCGGGCCGTCGTGCAGGTCGCGGGCGATGCGGTTGCGCTCGCTCTCGATCGCCGCGTTCGTCCGCCGCAGCAGGCGCGTCCGGTCCTCGTCGCGGTCCTGAAGGAACTGGAACAGGGAGCGGATGGTCTGGTCGGCCACAACGGCCGCCGTGACGTCCCTGACGAGGAGCAGCCGCCGCGGAGGATCCCCCGGGATCACCGATGTCCGCGCTTCCAGGTGCAGGGCGTGGGCATCGCGGCGGAGCGTGCCTTGGCCGGTAGAGGGGAGAGTCTCGAACGACTCCTCAGCCTCGATCGCGGACGCGAGCGCCTTCCATGGGCGGCCCTCCACCTTGGACTGCGGCAGCTCGAGCATCCGGCAGAAGGCCTCGTTGGCTCGGAGGATCACGTCGGTCTCGTCGAGCTCCACGATTCCGTCGGCAGCCGCTTCGAACACCAGGCGCAGACGCTCCTCGGATTCCCGGAGGGTCTCGTGTGCCTCGCGGAGCCGGGCCATCGCGAGGGCGGTTTCGTTCAGGGCCGCCTCTTTCTCCTCGAGCGCGATCTCGACCTGTCGCTGCGCCTGGGTGCTCCGGACCTGGTTCACTAGGATCCGGACTGCGACCGCGGCGGCGAGGACGCCGATCAAGAGCGATGCCTGGACGGCTCCGAGCTCGCGACCGATCTCGAAGCTCGCGACGATCGCGAGGGCGGCGCAGGCGGCCGCCACCGCGGTGGCCGTGAGCATGGGCCGTCCGTATCTCGTCGGCGCGGTTATCGGATCGCCCTCGACGCGACGGGGCAGCACGGTCACCAAGCCGGCCAGGGCCAAAGCCGCGAGTCCGAGGGGGATGCCGATCCGTGGCTGCCCGGGGATGTAGGCACCCTGCACCCACAGGGCGCCGAGCGCGAGCGTCGCCGCGGAGATCGACCCCGCGACGGCGAACTGGCCGAGGTGGGCGGGTGAGGGCACCCATAGCGCGAGGGCGCCGTACGCCGAGAAGACCGACGCGGCGGCGAGCGCGAAGATCGCGCTGGAGACCGAAGACGCGACGTCGCCCTGGTCGGGCCGGAGGTACAGGTAGGCGATGCACCCAAGCGACGCCGCGATGAGCGCTACGTCCGTCGCGATCTCCCGGCGATCCTGGGTGCGGAAGTGGCTCGCGTACTCGATCTTCATCGGCACGAGGAGCACGGCCGCGAGAGGCAGCACCACGAGGTCGATGGTGCTCGGCCCGTACGGCCGGATGGGTCCATCGAGATCGCGGATCAGGAACACGGCCATGATCGACGCGAGCGCGAACATGGCGAGCGCCAGGACCCGGGCGCTCCTCCACGACCGCTCACGGCGCGCCTGCCAGGCGATCACCACGCCGGACACGAGGAACGCCCCCGTGAGCGCAGTCTCGGCCTGGCGCGCGTCCGGACCCGGCAGCTCGGGCGCGAAGGCGTAGGCAGCAACGAGCCCCGCCCCCGCCAGGACGAGGACGGCCAGGGTCCACCAGACTCCCGGCGTGCGGTCGCTGGATGCCATTCGACCTGTAACTATGGCCGCTCTCGAGGGCTCACTCCATCACCCGTCCGGGGCGACTGTGGTCCGCAGTATCCTAGGCCGAATGGTGGGCACCCGCCTGACCGGAACGGACTACCGCGACTACTCGATGAGCCGGCGGCGGAGGGCCACGGCGACGGCCGCCGTCCGGTCGGAGGCGCCGAGCTTCTCGAAGATGTGCTCAAGGTGCGTCTTCACCGTGTCGGGGGAGATGTAAAGACGCTCGGCGATGTCGCGGTTCGTGTGCCCGAAGGCGAGGAGCTGGAGAACCTCGATCTCGCGCGCCGTGAGCGTCTCGGCCCGGCGATCGCGCTCCTTCGCCGTCGAGAGCTCCTCGGCCAGCGCGACCACTAGCTGTGGATCGATCACCATGTTGCCGCCCGCGACCAGGCGCACCGTCTGGATCAGGTGCTCGGCGTCCCGGGCCTTGAGCACGTAGCCTCGGGCACCCGAGCGGACGGCCTCCACCACGAACTGACGGTCGTCGTATGCCGTAAGCATGATGACCCCGACCTCGGGGAACCGTTCGCGGATCTGCCGGGCGGCTTCGAGGCCGTCCATCTCGGGCATCCGGATGTCCACCAGCGCGATCCCGGGACTGGCGCTCTCGATCAGCTCCAGCAGCTCCTTGCCGTTGGCCGCCTCGC
Source organism: Actinomycetota bacterium (assembly GCA_052388025.1). Taxonomy (GTDB): domain Bacteria; phylum Actinomycetota; class UBA4738; order UBA4738; family HRBIN12; genus JBQTIP01. The sequence continues at coordinate 31,781 of JBQTIP010000242.1, read as the reverse complement.
CCACCACCTCGATCCCCTCGGCCATGTCGAGGTAGCGCCGGAGTCCCTGACGCACGAGCGAGTGGTCGTCGGCTATCGCTACCTTGATCGTCACGCGCTGCTCCCTTGCTGGGTCGGCTGCATCATGCGGCGATCCATTGTAAGTGTCGGCACCATGCTCAGAAGATGTAGTACCAGTTCACGTAAAGGACCGTGAGCAACCCTAGCCCGGCCGACCCAACCGCCACCACGGCCTCATGGGGGATGCGGCCCCGTTCGACGGCGACGGCCATCGCCCAGAAGACCGGGAAGAGCGGGAGGACGAACCTCGGGAGCGACATTAGCGAGCGTCCGGGGAAGACGAAGGACAGGGGAACGACCAGGCCGGCCCAGAGATAGACGGTATAGCCGGGGCGGAACCGAACCAGCGCGAAGATCGCGGCAGCCAGCACCGCTACAACGATGAGCCAGTCCAGCAGCCAGTACGCCCCCGGGTACTGGCCCGGGTAGCGGAACGCCATCTTCGTCCCCTCGATCAGGGAGCCCCAAGGCCCCGCTGCCACGCGTTCCCAGTTCGCCTGTTGGTGGATCGGGGCGAGCAGGTCGCCGGTGCGGAGCCCCCAGTAGGCGAGGTAGGCGAAGGTTCCCACGCCGACCAGCGAGGAGGCGAGCAGCCGGGGCATGAGCGGCTCGCCGTCCACCTTCCGCTGGTGCACCGCCTCGACGGCCAGCGCCGGCAGTAGGACGAGCCCCACGCTTCGGGTGAGGGCCGCCAGCGCGCCGAGAGCTCCGGCGAGGCCCCATCGCCCCCGCCTCGCCGCCCAGAACGACGACACCGCGAGCAGGAAGAAGAGCGACTCACTGTAGGGCGCGAAGAAGAAGAACGAGGTCGGAAAGACGGCCAGGTAAAGGATGGTTCGGCGCGCGGCGCCTTCGGAAAGCTCGGAAGCTGTGAGGAAATACAGCACGCACATCGCCACGAGGAAGGAGAGGTTCGAGACGACGAGCGCCGCGGCGAACGCGTGGCCGCCGATCCCCCACGAGACGATCCGGATGGCGATCGGGTACAGGGGGAAGAACGCGGCGCTGCCGTCGCTCACCCGGTACCCGTCGGCCGCGATCCGCAGGAACCAGAGCGCGTCGAAGCGTTCCCAAGCCGTGAAGAGGTTATGCCATCCGGGGTCCGTGGCCGGATGCGCCGCCCACCCCGGCACGGAGGCCGGTTCGAGCGCGGGGATCAACCCCACCCCGAGGAACGCCAGCACGAGCAGGCCGACCCGCACGGCTAGGAAGACCTTCAGGCAGTAGAGGAGGCCTTCACGGACCCGTCGTGGGAGGCCCGCCCTGGCCGCGTGGGCCGCCTTCACGCGGGCGCCCCGGCCCGCTCCGCGTCCTCCGGCAGGGGCAGGACGCCGCCCCGGCGGGATCCCCGAACCCAGGACACGAGGCACCAGATGAGGATCGCAGCCCGTACCAGCACGGCGATTTGGAAGGCCCCGATGGGGAGACCGCCCAAGCGGCCGAGCCGTCCAAACCACGAGAAGCGCGTCACGAACACCGCCACGTCGGCGAGCTCGAAGGCCGCGAACAGCCTGAGGTTAGGCAGGCCAAGCGCGAACCACGGGAGGAGCCAGAGCCCGTACTGTGGAGAGTAGACCTTGTTCGTGAGCAGGAACACCAGGAGAAGCGGGAATCCGAAGGTCCACCTCGGGAACTCGGGCGCGCGGGTCCCCCGAAGCCGCCAGAGCGCGACGCTCGCCCCGGCGAAGGCGAGCATCGACGCGAGATTGACGAGCGGGGTGTTCTGGCAGAACAGGTTCCCGGTGAGCCGGTGGCAGCCGATGAACCACAGGCTGTCCCAGTCGGCCGGCCGCTCCGCGTTTAACCGGAAGAACTCCCACCAGGACCCGGGGGAGGCGAGCGCGAACGGCAGGTTCAGGGCGATGTAGGTCCCCGCGGCGGACCAGGCGAGGTGGATCCCGCGGTCGGGATCCCTCTCGTGGAAGCGCCCGAGCACGAACGGGATCAGCAGGAGGGCGGGGTACAGCTTGGCCGCGGCGCCGAGTCCGATCAGGACCCCGGAGGCGACGTCCCGGCGGTTGAGGTAGGCGAGGGTCGCGGCCGTCGCGAGCGCCACGGCGAGCAGGTCCCAGTTCATGAAGCCGTACACGGCGAGCGTCGGCGCGAGGGCGAACCAGAGCGCGCGCCTGCCGACCATCAGGTACAGGCACACGGTCGTGACGACGGCCGCGACCGCCAGGAGGCCCGCGTTCGCATAGAAGAACCCGGCGATGCTCCGGGTCGCCACACCCTCTGGGGAAGCCGTCGAGGCCGGAGCGAGCCAAGCGCCCAGGCGCATCGTGTACATGGTGAGCACCGGGTACTCGTCGCAGTGAGACTCCTCGTCGGTCCGGCACGGGTCGAGGTAGGGGAGGCGGTCCCCGGTGGAGAGCTGCTCCGTGAGGAGCAGCGGCACGATGTCGGAGTAGCACAGCCGACGGTACTGCTTGCCGTCGGCCCAATCCCCGGAAGCGCAGGGGGCCTTCACGGCCAGGCCCACCAGGAGCGTCGAGCACAGGCAGACCAGCACGAGCCCCAGGCCGAACCGGCGCGCCGGCTGTCCCATAGAGGCCGATTATCCCCGCCCGCGCCCTCCGGATGGGGCAGCAGCGGCGGTTAGATGGTGATGGCGCCGTGCCTGACGGTGAAGACGACGGCCTCGAGCTTGGAGTGGACCCGGAGCTTCGCCAGGACGTTGCGGACGTGCGTCTGGACGGTCTGCGGGCTGATGAAGAGCCTCGAGGCGATCTCGTCGTTCCGGAGCCCCTCCGCGAGGAGCTGTATGACCTCGCGCTCCCGTCCGGTGAGCTCTTCGAGCAGGGCGAGGGCGTCGCGCCGCTCCTCGCGATCCCGGGAAACCTGCTGCAGGAGCCGGGTGAGCATGTTCGGGTCGATCAGCACCTCACCCGCGGCGGCGGCCTTCGCCGCGCCGAGCACCTCGTCCGCCGCCTCGTCCTTCACCAGGAACCCCGACGCGCCGGCCTCGACGGCCTCAACCAGGAGCCGCTCGTCGTCGTGAGCGGTCATGATGACAACCTTGGTGGCCGGCGAGACCTCCTTGATCTTCCGGGTGGCCTCGATGCCGTTCATGGGGCCCTTGAAGACGATGTCCATGAGCACGACGTCGGGGCGATGCTTGCGACAGAGCTCCACGGCCTCCTCGGGCGAGTGGACGGGAGCAGCAGGCATCCGCAGGTGCTCGTCCCGGTCGACGACCATGGCGAGCGCGTCGGTCAGGATCTTGTGGTCGTCGCAGATGAGTAGGCCGATGGGTTCGCGGGTCGCGCTCCTCAACTCGGCTCCTCCCTGGGAAGCCAGAACCGCAGGATCGTACCTCTCCCGGCTTCGTCATCGACCTCGATCCGCCCACCTTGAGCCTCGATGTGAACGCGGGAGATGAACAGCCCCAATCCGGCGCCCGGGGTTGCCTCGTATCCCGGGGGGCGCCATCGCGCGAACCGCTCGAAGACGTGCTCGCGCTCCTCCGGCGGGATCCCGGGGCCTCGGTCGGCGACCTCCACGATGGCGCTCCCGTCCGCGCCCCGATAGGCCCGAACCTCGATCGGGGCGTCCGGCGGCGAGAACTTGGCCGCGTTGTCCAAGAGGCAGCCGAGCACTTCCAGGACGCGCGCCCGGTCGCAGGTGGCCACGAGGTCGGCGTCGGCCTCCAGGAGCATCGCGTGCTCCCCGCGGAGGCCGTCCCAGGCGACCTCTTCGACCAGCTTCCCGAGCGGCTCAGGCTGGATGTTGTAACGAAGGCTCCCGGCCGCGATCGCGAGCGCCGTCGCGATCTGCTCGGTCACGGAATTGAGCCGCGCCGCCTCCCGGTCGATCAAGCGCAGGAACTCCAGTCGCTCCTCGTCGGTCATCGACTCGTAAAGGCGGATGCCGGTCGTGGCGAGTCCCCTGATCGACATCAGGGGGTTCCTGAGCTCGTGCGCCGCGATCGAGGCAAGCTCGGCCATGTCATGGACGGCCTCCCGCGATCCCGTGGCGTCACCCGGCGTCGTGCGTTCTGACTTGCTCAACCGACCGGAAGTCTATGCCCGAGCGCGGCCTCCGGCGACGAAGCGTGCGGCTTCAGCCGTACGAATGCGCGGCGTCCGGGAAGCTCCCGTCCTCGACGTCGCCGGCGAACGCTCGCGCGGCCCGCGAGATCTCCTCTCGCAGGTTCGCGTAGGCCTTCGCGAGCTTCGGCGGCCTTTCGGTCAGCCCCAGCAGGTCTGTTACCACCAGAACCTGGGCGTCGCAGCCGGGCCCGGCGCCGATCCCGATGGTAGGCACCGTGAGGCTCAGGGTGATCTCCGCGCCGACCTGTGCGGGAACCGCCTCCAGGACGATGGCGAACGCGCCGGCCTTCTCCAAGGCCGCGGCGTCGTCGTATAGACGGCGCGCGGCCTCCTCGGACCGCCCCTGGACCCGGTAGCCGCCCATCCCATGGACGGACTGGGGGGTGAGCCCCACGTGGCCCATGACCGGGATCCCGAGGCCGGTGAGCTTGTGAGTCAGCTCGATATGCGGCCCCTCGATCTTCACGGCGTGCGCCCCGCCCTCCTTCAGGAACCGGCCGGCGTTGCGGATGCCCTCCTCGATCGAGGTCTGATACGAGAGGAACGGCATGTCGCCGACGATGAGGGCGTTCTTCGCCCCGCGCGCCACCGCCCGGGTGTGATGGAGCATCTCCTCCATCGTCACTGGCAGCGTGCTCTCGTAACCCAGGACGTTGGTGGCCAGCGAATCGCCTATGAGGAGCACCGGGATCCCGGCCTCGTCGAGGATCTTCGCGGTGGGGTAGTCGTAGGCGGTCAGCATGGCGAACCGCCTGCCCGCGGCCTTCCAGGCTCGCAGGTCGCTGATGGTGATGGACATGGCTCGCGCCTCCTTTCGCACGAAGTGCACGGCTCCCCGAAAGTGTAGACGCGAATCCCGGATGCGGGAAGCGGGCGGGCAGGCGCGGGTCGGTGCCCGCGAGCGATTGTCAGACCCCCCTGCTAGGGTCGTCCTGTAGCCGATACACTCTGGAGGTCCACCGGCCTGCTCCCCAGGGGGGCCGTCCAGACCAGAGGAGGTGGGGAACTGAAGCAGTACGAAGTCATGCTCATCTTGCCCCCCGAGGCCGACGAATCGGTCGTCGGTGGGGCGGCGGACCGCATCAGCCGCGTCGTCTCCGAGGGTGGAGGCGAGGTAACCAACGTGGACCGGTGGGGCCGCAGGCGGCTCGCGTTCGAGATCGATCGCCAGTCCGAGGGCTACTACGTCGTGATCGAGTTCAAGGCGGAGCCCGGTGCGATAACCGAGCTCGACCGAACCCTGACGCTGGCGGATGAGGTCCTGCGGTTCAAGGTCGTGGTGCGAGCGGCCCGATCGGCCAGGTTCTTCCCCCTTCCCGGCACGCCATCCGCCGGGGAGCGGAACGAGGCAAGGTGGTGATGGAGATGGCGAGCGAGAACCAACTGATCATCGTGGGGAACCTCACGGACGATCCCGAGCTCCGGTACACGCCGAACGGCGCGGCCGTCGTGAATTTCAGCGTAGCCGTCAGCTTCCGAGTGAAGGACCCGGACGGCACCTGGAGGGACGGCGACACCTCGTTCTTCAAGGTGAACGCCTGGCGTTCCCTGGCCGAGAACGTGGCGGAGTCCCTGACGAAGGGCACCCGAGTGATGGTGTCGGGGCGCTTGAAGCAGCGCTCCTGGGAGACCCAGGAGGGCGAACGGCGCTCAGTCATCGAGATCGAAGCCGACGAGGTCGGCCCGAGCCTGAAGTGGGCCACCGCGAAGGTGGAACGCCAGTCTCGTTCGGGTGGATCCGGCGACTGGTCGGCCCCGGTGACGGTTGGAGCGAGCTCAGCCGACGAGGAAGGGACACCGCTGGATGCCGGGTAAGTCACGGAAGCGACCACCGAGGAAAGAGAAGGAAGAGAAGGCCTGGCAGAAGAAGCTCAAGCGAAAGGTCTGCATCTTCTGCAAGGAACAGATCGAGCACGTCGACTACAAGGACGTGTCGGTGCTGCGCAAGTTCGTCTCGGACCGCGGCAAGATCCGCTCGCGCCGCGTGAGTGGGAACTGCTCGCAGCACCAGCGCGACGTCGCGATGGCCGTGAAGAACGCCCGCGAGATGGCGCTGCTGCCGTACTCGAGCCGATGAAAGTAATCCTCCAGAAGTCGGTCGAGAAGCTCGGCGTCCCCGGGGACCTCGTCGAGGTCGCCGATGGTTACGCGCGCAATTTCCTGATGCCCCGCGGCCTCGCGGTGAAGGCCACGAAGGGCGGGGTCCGCCACATCGAGAGCTTGCAACGCGCCCACGGGACGCGGATAGCCCACGCCAAGACCGAGGCGGAGGCGGTCGCGTCCAAGCTCACGGCGACACCCCTCAAGGTGCTCGCTCGTGTGGGCGAGGAGGGAAGGCTGTTCGGGAGCGTGACCGCGAGCGACCTCGCCGAGGAGATCGAGCGCCAGACCGGGGTCACCGTCGACCGGCACGACATTCACCTCGCGGAGCCGATCCGAAGCATCGGGGTGCACGAGGTCCGGCTGCACGTGTTTCCCGAGATCGACCCGATCCTGTCCGTCGAGGTAGAGGCCGACGAGTCCTAGCGCCGGATAGGCGCGCTGAGGTCGGGCCGCGTTCGCGGTGCTCGGCTCGCCCGTCGGACGGTCAAGCGGTGGTCGGGCGTGTCGCCTCCGGGCGACCTCGTCGACGCGCGACCCGCAGCCCTCCCCGCGCGCCGAAAGCTGCTCTACGGCTGGCGGATCGAGCCCTACCTGGGGGCTACGCGCCTGTTCATCAATGCCCTCGCGACTGCCGAAGCCTACCGGGGCCGCGGTGTGGCAACTCAACTTGTCGAGGCAGCTGAAGCATGGGGCCGGGCTCGCGGAGCATCTCTCGCCATGTGCGACACGTACATCAACAGCCCTCTGTCGGTGCCGTTCTGGGAGAAGCGGATGGGCTACAGGCGTCGCGCCATCATCTTCCAGAAACGGCTCGCCTAACTGAGCGCGCGGGGAGCGGTGCCGGACGGGCGTCGTCGAGGCGGCGCCTACTGAGGCGGTCGGAGTGGCCCGCCCCTCTGTGACGATCGCGCCGTCCGAGCAGCCCGGTCCGGTACCCGACCTCAGCGCGCTCGGGCACGGTCCTGGCCTGCTGAATCACATCTTTGTCATTACCTTGTTGTACACATATGCCCACAGTGTTTTGCACGAGGAGAACCGCAGGTGGACGAGGGTCTGACAAGGAATCTTCCGCTCCGACGTGGGACGATCGTTGTCCCCACGCCTTTCCCCGCCGTTTCATCTTCACGAGCGACCGCGACCCGGCTACCGTGTGCGGTCTGCTCGGGGTCTGCTGAGGGGGGAGGGCGTGTCGCGCACCGCTGAGGAGGTCCGGCGGCTGCGGCCGGAGCGGGTTCCGCCGCACAACCTTGAGGCGGAGGAATCGGTGCTCGGATCGATGATGCTCTCGGCCGAGGCCATCGCCGACGTGGTCGAGCAGATCCTGCCGGAGGACTTCTACCGGTCGTCCAACCAGAAGATCTTCGCCACCCTCAAAGCTCTCTACGCGCGCGGGGATCCCGTCGACGCCATCACCGCAGTCGAGGAGCTGAAGCGCGGCGGAACCCTCGAAGAGATCGGCGGCCCGCTCTACATCCACGAGCTTGTCGAGCTGGTTCCGACGCCGGCGAGCGCCGGCCACTACGCGCGGATCGTCGCACAGGCCGCCCTGCTCCGCCGAATGATCCAGGCCGCCGTCGACATCATGGAGATGGGCTACTCGGCTCCCGACGACCCAGAGGGAGCCGCGGACGAGGCCGAGCAGCGCATCTACGACGTCGCTCGACGCGACGACAGGAACGAGATCGTGCAGGTCCGAGAGCTCGTGGACCAGGCGCTTACCAACCTGGAGAGCATCCAGAATCGCGAGTCCGCGTTCGCCGGAGTGCCGACGGGCTTCCGCGACGTCGATGCGCTACTCTCCGGACTCCAGCCCGGCAACCTCGTCATCGTCGCGGCGCGCCCCGGCGTGGGCAAGTCCTCTTTCGCCACGAACCTGGCCCGCAACGTGGCTGTGGAGTCGCGCGTGCCGGTCGCGATGTTCTCGCTTGAGATGTCGCGGTGGGAGATCGGCATGCGGCTTCTCTGCGGAGAGGCCCGCGTTCCGTGGGACAGCATCCGGAACAAGCGGGTGGGGGCCGACGACTGGTCCCGGATCGTTCAGGCGGCCGAGTCGCTGCACGACGCGCCGCTTTCGATCATCGACTCCGGCAACGTCACGATAGTCGACATCCGCTCGAAGACCAGGCGGCTCCGCACCGGACGACCAGGTCTCGGCCTCATCATCGTCGACTACCTCCAGCTGATGTCACACCACCGCCGCGTGGACAACCGCCAGCAGGAGATCGCCGACATCAGCAGGAACCTGAAGCTTCTCGCCAAGGAGATGAACATACCCGTCATCGCCGTGTCGCAGCTGAACCGCGATCCCGAGCGGCGCCAGGACAAGCGTCCCCAGCTCTCTGATCTTCGCGAGAGCGGCGCGCTCGAGCAGGATGCGGACGTCGTTATGTTCATCCATCGCGACGACGCCGACCCGTCGAAGAAGGGCGTGGCCGACCTGATAGTGGCCAAGCATCGCAACGGCCCGACCGACACGATCCCGCTCACGTTCCTGCCGCACCTCACGCAGTTCAGGAACTACACTGCCGGGTCGTGACCCAGCCCGACCGACGCCTCGTCGGGAAGATCCATCGTCGCCTCGTCCGGCGATTCGGCTCGCTCGAGGCGCCGCGACGGACGGATCCACTCGAGGAGCTTGTCCTCACGGTGCTGTCGCAGAACACGAGCGACGCGAACAGCCTCCGCGCGTACGCGTCCCTCCGGCGGCGGTACCCGACCTGGGAGGGGCTGGCCCGCGCGAGAGCATCCGATGTCGCCGACGCGATCCGCCTCGGCGGGCTTGCCAACATCAAGGCTCCCAGGATCCTCGCCATCCTCGGGGAGATCCGGACGCGCGAGGGTCGGATCGACCTATCCTGGATGCACGCCGCCGCCGACGCCGAGGTCCGCGACTATCTGCGCTCGCTTCCCGGAGTCGGGCCCAAGACGGCGGCGGTCGTCCTGGCCTTCTCTCTCGGGCGGCCGGCGCTGCCTGTCGATACCCACGTCCAACGCATCGCCCGGCGCCTCGGCCTGATCCCCGCCAAGGCCTCCGCCGAGGCCGCCCACGACATCCTCGAGGGCGTAGTGCCGGCGCCGCTCAGGATCGGGATGCACGTCGGGCTGATCAGGCTCGGGCGGGAGATCTGCAAGGCGGGCAGGCCGAGGTGTGAGGAATGCCCGCTCGTGGAGCTCTGCCCGACGGCGCCGCTCGTGCTGGGCTCAGCCTGAGGGAACTGGAGCGGGCGAGGGGAATCGGACCCCCGTCTCAAGCTTGGGAAGCTTGCGTTCTACCATTGAACCACGCCCGCGATCCCGGCCGGCCGCAGCCGTCCGCAAGCACAGTCTAGCGACCCGCCGCGGCGTTCCGCGCCCCGACTCGAACGAGCCCGGCAGCGACCCGGTAGCATCGCCGCGATGATCCTGTCGGACCGCAGCATCCGCGAGGAGATCCGGGCCGGTCGCATCGTGATCGATCCGTTCGAGGACGCCTGCGTCCAGCCGTCCTCCGTCGATCTCCACGTCGACGGCTCCTTCCGTGTGTTCCGCAACTCTCTGTACCCGTACATCGACGTCAAGAGCGAGATGCCGGACCTTACCGAGATGGTCGAGGTGGCCGGCGGCGATCCGTTCATCCTGCACCCCGGCGAATTCGTCCTCGGGTCCACAAGGGAGCGCGTGCGACTCCCGGACGACATGGTCGCCCGGCTGGAGGGCAAGTCCTCGCTCGGGCGCCTCGGGCTGCTCATCCACTCGACGGCCGGCTACGTGGACCCCGGATGGGACGGCTACCTGACCCTCGAGCTGTCCAACGTGGCCAACCTCCCGATCACGATCTATCCGGGGATGAAGATCGGACAGATCTCGTTCTTCCGCCTCACCACCGCGGCGGAACGTCCCTACGGATCGAAGGGTGCCCGCAGCAAGTACCAGGGTCAGCGAGGTCCTACAGCCAGCAGGTTCTTCGAGGAGTTCGGCGACTCGGGAAGCTAGCGTAAAGAGGTACCGTCGGCCGCCGGGTGCTCGATCAGGCCGGCGAGGGCGGCCACCGCCTCCTCGCGGACCTCCGCCGAGGGGTCGCGCCTCACGACCACCGAGAGTGCCCGGGCCGCGCCGTCTCCTCCGATCTCGGCTAGAGCGCGGATGGCCTCGCGCCTTACCTGAGGGAACTCGTCCTGCAAGGCTTCCATGATGGTTTGCTCGGCGGCCCGTTGGCCCGCCAGCCCCGCGATGAAGCTCATGCGAACGAACGGGTCCGGATCGTGGAGGGTTGGCCGCCGGTCTGCGGCGTCTTCGTCCGCGATCGACGGAGCGGTGCTTGTCATCCCTGGTTGCTCGACGGCGAACCGTCGCCGCGGATTCATGTAGCTCGCCGCTCGCCGGTCCGCGGCGAGACGGCGCGACCGTTCGGCTCGCTCGGCCCGTCTGAAGTGCGTGAACCCGAGCAGCGCGAGGATCAGAACGGTGCCGCCGCAGAGCGCGAGGAACGCGGCCGAGCTCACGGTCGGGACCCCCGAGAGCCGAACGCCACCTCCATGACAGACAGGATACGGACTCCGTGGGGGGTTCGCTAGGAGGAAATCAAGAGAGGCCCGGCGCTCGCGCCGAGGTGCGCTCGAAGGCGCCGCTCAGGCGGCGGCGGAGCCCAGCCGCCCGAGAACCGCTGCGGCCGCGGACGCGACCTCGGGCACCGGATCGGTGAGCGAGCTCCGCTTCACCGGGTCGAGGGCTCGCGCGTCGCCCAGATCCCCGAGCAGCTGAAGCGCGCGGATCCTTACGCGCTCGTCCGGATCGGACAGCGTTCTGAGCAAGGCGTCGACCGCGGCCGGTCCCCCGATCGCCCCGATGGCCGCCGAGGCACGGAGGCGGTGCTCGGGCTCCATGGAGGAGAGCCGCTCGATGAACCGGTCGAGCCCGGCGATCCGCTCCAGCAGCCCGCCGACGATGGGGGCGACCTCCGGGCTTCCGTGAAGCAGCACGTCGGTCAGCAGCTCGACGGCCGTCGATCCCATCTTGGTCAGGAGCTCTGCCGCCGGCCCTCTGAGGTCGGGCGCGGCCAGCACCTCGGCGAGGCGCTTGGCTACCGCCGGCGAGCTCCACTCGGTCAGTACCTCGCTCGCGGTCTCACGAACCCGGATCTCCGGGTCCTCCAGGGCTGAGACTAGGAATGCCAGCACGCCCTCGTGATCGATCACGCCGAGCGCTCGTACGGCTCCGACCCGAACCTCGGGGTTTGGATCCTGCAAGGACCCACCGAGTGGCACGACTGCCTCCGGGCTCCGCAGAGCCGAGAGCGACCTGGTAGCCGCTCGCCGAACCTCGGCGACCGGATCCTGGAGGGCCTGGATGGTCACCGCGACGCCCGCCTCGGTCGCGGCCCTGCAAGCCAGCTCGATCGCGAGGACTCGCTCGCCGGGGTCTGGGGAGTACGCGTGCTCGAGCGCGAGGCCCGCGAGCCTCTCGGGCCCGGCGTTGGCAATGAGGTCGATGAGATCGTGGCGCCGGCCCGGGTCGACTTCGCGAAGCGACATCCATAGGGACGGGAGGCCTTCATCCGGCACGGTCGCGAGCTGGCGACCCGCCGCCCGCCGCACGCGCTCGTCCAGGTCGTTCAGGGCGTCCAGCACTAGGCGCGCCGCCTCCGGCCCACCGCCGTGAGCGAGCGCCTCCACAGCCGTCGCGCGCACCTCCGGATCGGGATCGTTCAGCGCCTTCGAGAGCGAAGCCGCGCGCTCGGTCGCTCCGGCGCGGACCAGCGCTCGGGCGGCGGCGATCCGCACGGCCGGTGACGAGTCCGTCTCCAGCGCGGTCCGCGCCAGCTCGAACGCATCGGGGTCCTCCGACTCGCCCAGGGCCTCGAGGACCGTCGCGCGCACTGCGGTCGAGGGGTCGCGCAGGGCGGCTTTCATTTGCGGCAGCGCCGCCGCTTCGTGCAGGTCCCACAGCAGGCGTACCGCTCTCGGCCGATTCGCCGGATCCACGAGGCCGAGGCCGTCCGCGAGGATGTCGGGCGGCGCTTGGAGTGAGCGGAGGGCCCGAACGAACGGCTCTCGAGCGTCGGCCGCGGTTTCGGCCGCTCGTACTAGGATCTCACCCGCGGTCTCGGAGAGGCCGAGCAGCTCGGCTGCGCCGGCGGCGAGCGGGGGCGTTTCCTTGTCTTGCGACCGGAGGGCTTCGCGGACCCAGCCGAGTATCAGGCTTCGGTTGATCTCGGTGAGCGCCGTCCCGGCGCGTTCCCGAACGGCCGCATCGGCGTCCCGGAGCGCCCGGACCAGGGCGGCGATCATCTCGGACTCCGCGGCATGCTCGACCGCCAAGGCTTGCGCCGACCCAACATCCCCACGCGCGGCCTCCTCGTCCTGATCCGGCTCGCCCACCACGGCCCGAGCGGCTTCCGCCGCCCCGCGAATCTCCTCCAGCGGGTCGGCCCCGAGCCGGGTCAGGGCCCTGAGCGCGTCGGGCGATCCGTTCCCGACGAGGAGGCGCGCCGCGCCCAGGCGCTCGTGATCCCCCGCGTCGAGCAGACCCGCCAGCTTGGAAACGCCGATCCTGCTTCCGAGCTCGTGCACGGCCAGCTGCTCCGCATCGTCGGCGGCCGGCTCCATCCGGCCGACGGCCGAGACGATGCGGGCCAGGCTCTCATCGTCGAGCGCGTCCCGAACGATGAGCCCGGGCAGCGCCTCCAGAGCAGCACGCTGCGTGATCGGCCACAGGCGGGCCGCGATGAGCGGGGCGATCTCGGACAGCCCGCGCGGCCCTCGCGCCGCGGAGAGCCGGACGCCCGCCGCCCGAACTTCGTCCGCAGGGTCCGCCAGGACCTGCCGGATGACTTCGTCTGAAACTCGATCCGCCGTCTCGAGGAGAGCCTCCAGCGCAAGACGGCGGATCTCTCGGTCCGGGTCGAGCACGAGGAGGCCGATCTGGTCCGCGTCGGCTTCCGAGAGCCCGCGGCTGCTGATGAGGGCGGAGAGCGCCTCTCGTCGGGCGTCCACGTCGCTGGAGGTGAGCGACGGCTCGTCGGCGGGCCGCGCCTCGGTCCCGGCCTCCGCCGCCGACGCGGCCTCTCCCGGATCGGCGAGTTCGGGAAGTGGCTCGCTCGCGAGCGGCCGAATGATCTGCGCCGGAGCCTCGGCCGACACGGCTTCCTCTGGGACCGGGTCCTCGGCCGGTCGTTCGGGCTCGTTGGCGGCGCCCTCTCCGGCGGCTTCGGTCTCATGATCCTGCCCGGTCTCATGATCCTGCCCGGCCTCGATCGCTTGCTGTCGCTCCGCGAGGAGCTTCAGGCTCCGGTACCAGTCCTGCTCGTAGGCTTCGACCTCACCGGATCCGCCTGGAAGGGAGACGGGCCAGATCGGCGACCGATCCGGATCCTCCGCCGGGTCGCGACCATCGTCCTCGTCTCCCGGCTGCCCGAGAAGTCCACGGGACCGCTGCTTCCTGTCTCCCACCGGCCGTTCCCCCCGAACGAGTCCTTGGCTACCGTCGCCTTGATCCCGGGCCGCTTGCCGCGTTGGGAACTTCCACGAAAGGGAGTCCCGGCCCGATGCCCATCGAGACGGCCGCCATCGCGGCCTGCGTCCTGTTCGATACGCCCAGCTTTCTGAAGACGGCCGCGAGGTGCGCTTTCACGGTCTTCTCGGACAGGAAGAGACCCCGAGAGATGTCTCGGTTGCTCTTTCCCTCGGCCAGCAGCGCCAGGATGTCGGTCTCGCGCTGGGTCAGGCTCGCCCGGAGCCGATGGGGAACCTCCAAGCCGGCGCCGCTTCCCGAGTCCATCGTGTCGAACAGGCTCTGCATCGCGCGCGGCGAGAGGACGTTACCCCCACCGGAGAGTGCGACCCGGATGGCCTGCTCCAGGTCGGCGGGGGTCGCGTCCTTCAACATGTAGCCTGCTGCGCCCTCCGCGAGTGCCCGCCTCACGTACCGCGCGTGGTCGAAGGTGGTCAACATGATGACCGGGACCGTCGGCCACCGAGCCTTCATGTTGCGAAGCAGGTCGAGCCCGTCGGCACCCGGCATCCGAACGTCGACCAGGGCGATGTCGATCGGTTCCCCTCCCATGGCCTCCATTGCCTCGGCCGCGCTGCCGGCCTCCACGGTCTCCGCGTCCTCGAAGCACTCGCGGACTACGAAGGCCAGGCCGTGCCGAACGAGTGCGTGATCGTCGACGATCAGGACCCTCACGTCGTCTCTCCTTGGCTCGAGACGGGCAGCCGCGCGACCACCCGCGTTCCGATCCCGGGCGTGGAGCGGATGTCGAGCGTCCCGCCCAGGTCCAGGGCCCGTTTGCGCATCACCTCGAGCCCGAAATGCCCGGCGTCCGCGTTCGCCGGGCCCACGGCGAAACCGCAGCCGCGATCCTCGATCTCGACCGTCACCTGCGTCGGCGATGCGACCACGCGGACGGCGACGTCTTGCGAGCGCGAGTGCTTGGCGACGTTGGCCACGCTCTCCCCGATGACGGCCGAGGCTGCCTCCAGCACCGATTCGGCCGAGGTTCCCAGGTCACCCTCGACGGACACGCTCGCCTGGAGCCGCCAGCGCTTCGCGACGTCGCGGATGTAGTCCGCCAGCTGCTCGTGTGAATCGGCGGGGTCGGGGGTGGATCCGTGCGAGAGGTTGAACATGATGCCGCGGAGCTCGTCCAGGGCCTTGCGCATCTCCGCCTTCACGGAGTGGAGGGCGTCGATCGCGCTCCGCGGGTCCTCTTCGATGAGCTCCGCGAGCCACTCGAGCTCGAGGATCGCCGCAGTGATGACCTGCGTGAGGCCGTCGTGGATCCCGTATGCCCAGCGCGTTCGCTCCCGGAGGACGAGAGCCTCCACCTCGCCCTCCAGCAGCTCGATCCCCACCGGATCTTCACCGGCCTTACGGTTCGGGTGCATCGACACGGCGTGAGGCACCGTGCCGCCTGCCTCTTTCAGCCCCTCGGAATCAATGCGAGGCGTGCGTTTCAAGAAGTCTCCTCGGCCATTTGGTCTAATTCCTTCTTCGGCCGTTGTCGCACGTGGCTTTACCAGCGCGGCCGGGATTCGATCTGCCGGAGACGTGCTGCGCACGGACGCGAGCCGGGCGGCAGGCGGTGGAAGCGGCGGCGCTGGACGTCGGCGTTCGGATTACTCCGAACGACCTAACCGATCGCCGCCGGCCGGAATCGCGGGGTCGGACTCCTCCGGGCCGAGGGCACGTGCCACCAGCTGGGCGATGTCGGCCACCTCCAGCTCTCTGCCGACGGCCTTTGCGCCGTCGTCGAGCATCACGAGACAGTACGGGCACCCGACGCCGACCTTGTCGGCCCCGGTGGAGGCGGCCTCCTCCATGCGCTCCTGGTTGATCCGCTTACCCAGGCGCTCCTCCATCCACATCCGTGCCCCGCCGGCGCCGCAGCAGAGCCCGCGCTCCCTGTGGCGCGGCATCTCGAGGGTCTCGAGGCCGGGGATCCGATCGAGCACTCGCCGGGGCTCGTCGTAGACCTCGTTGTGGCGGCCCAGGTAGCAGGCGTCGTGATAGGCGAGGAGGCCACGAACTTCCTCGGTCGGGCGGAGCCTTCCCGTCTCGATGAGCTTCGCCAGGAGCTGCGTGTGATGGATCACCTCGTAGTCCCCCCCGTAGGCGGGGTACTCGTTGCGGAGCGTGTTGAAGCAGTGCGGACAGTTCGCGACGATCGTGCGCACACTCGCGCCTTCCAGCGTCGCGACGTTCTGCTCCGCAAGGGTCTGGAACAGGTACTCGTTGCCGATCCGCCTTGCGGGGTCGCCCGTGCAGAGCTCCCGCGGCCCCAGGATCGCGAACGGAACGCCGGCTCGGGTCATCAGCCCCGCCAAGGCCTGCGAGATCTTCTTGGCGCGATCGTCGAAGGAGCCCGCGCAGCCCACCCAGTAGAGGTACTCGGGGGCGCCGGCGCCGTCTTCGAGGATCGGCACATCGAGGTCTCCCGCCCAAGCGGCCCGCTGGCCCTGCGGCATCCCCCAGGGGTTGCTCGCGTTCTCGAGGTTGCGCAAGAGCCCCGCAGCCTCCTGCGGGAACCGCGACTCGGCCATGACGAGGTTCCGCCGCATGTCGACGATGTGGTCGATGTGCTCGATGTCGACCGGGCATTCCCGCATGCAGGCCCCGCAGGTCGTGCAGGCCCAGAGGACCTCGTCGTCGACGATGTCGGGGACGAGGTCGGCCTTCTCATAGATGTCGCCCCGCGCCCTCGCCTCCAAGATCCTGGGGCCCTGTTCGAACAGGTGATCTCTCAGGTTCATGATGAGGAGCTTCGGGGAGAGGGGCTTGCCCGTGTTCCACGCGGGGCAAGCGCTCTGGCAGCGGCCGCACTCGGTGCATGCGTAGAGATCCAGCAGCTCCTTCCACGACAGATCCTCGACGGTCGCGGCGCCGAGGCGAACGTCCTCCGACTCCAGTTTCTCGAGGTCGATCGGGAGTGGCGTAAGGGTCCCGCGGGGTTTCGTGTTCGCGAAGAACACGTTGATGGCGCTCGTCAGGATGTGCAGGTGCTTCGAGTAGGGGATGTATACGAGAAACCCGAAGATCAGGGCGAGGTGTGACCAGAGGAACACCTGCTCGAAGGCCCGGAGCGCGGTCGGCCCCATGGGCTCAAATACCTGCGCGGCGAGGCGGGAGACCGGTGTCCACACGACGGGCGCCTCTGCGAGCCCCCGGGCGATCCGAGCCGCGTTCAGCCCGAAGAGCGTGAGCATGATCCCGAGGATCCAGACGAGGATGAGGTCGGCCTCCTGCATGTGGCTGCCGACGAACCGCTCCGGTCGCTGGATCTTTCGGATGCCGAAGGCCATCAGCACGCCGACCACGACGAGGACTCCGAACACGTCCTGCAATAGCCCCAGCCATCCCGACCCTCCGACCGCCGGGATCGTGAAGTCCTCGTCGACGGCCTGCCCGGCCGCTTCGACGATCGTCGACAAGAGGACGAGGAACCCCCAGAAGATGAACGCGTGCATGAGGCCGGGGACGAGCCGCTGGAGCAGCTTGCGCTGCCCCAGGACGACCGTTCCCTCTCGCCCGATCCGCTTCGAGAGGTTGCTGGTGCGCTCGACCGGCCGTCCCAGGCGGATCAGCCCGTACAGCAGTCGCGCCCGGCGGGCGAACAGGCCGCCGGCGACGGCGAGTAGTGCGAGTAGTAAGGCGGCCCGGAGCACCATGCATCGCGGAGTCTAGGACGGATCTGCGCCCGGTTGTTTGACTCCGCGTTTCCCCGGGGGATGATCGGGCGCACACGTACCGGAAGGGGAAGCGATGGACCACCCCATGTGGCAGGGATCATCCGGCGGGAGGTTCTCGATCGGCCGGGAGACGATCGTCGAGGTCGTGGCCTACGTGGGGACGGCCGTCGGCCTCGCGGCCACGTTCATCGCGCTCGGACGAACAGAGGATCTGACGGACGCCGGTGCGCTGGTCGTAATGCTCATCGTCACAGCCGTTCTGCTCGGAGCGGGGCTCTGGATCGGCGGACGAGCGTCCGACGCGTTCCAGCGCATGCGAAGCGTTTTCTGGTTCGCCGCCGTCGAGGCGTGGATCGCGGTCGTGCAGCTCCTGGTCGGAGATGTTTTCGAGGTCGAGGGTCGCGCGAGCGCCGTGCTCTCCGCCCTGCTCGTGCTCGCCGCCGCCGCACCTCTTTGGTGGATCCTTCGACGCAGCCTGCAACAGATCCTGCTGTTCGTCAGCGCGCTCGGCTTGCTGGTCTCGATCATCTTCCCGCAGCCCACGTTCCTCGGGATCCCGGATCTCACCTCGACGGCCGTCGTGATCTGGCTCTTCGGCGGACTGTGGGCATTCCTCGGAGTGCGAGCGATCCTCGAGCCCCGGCGCACGGCGATGGTGCTCGGCTCCCTCGCGGCGATCATCGGGCCGCTCTTCTTCACGCAGTCTCGGATCGTCGGGGAGGGGCTGTCGCTCGCGACCGCGATCGTGCTGCTGGTCGTGGGCGAGTCTCTGCGGGATCGTGCCGTCGCCGGACTCGGCATCGTCGGAGTCCTGGTCGTCTCCGGTGTGATCGTGGCCGAGCACCTCGGCGACTCCACCGCCGGGACGATCGCGGCGCTCGTCGTGGGGCTCGTTCTGCTGGTGGGCGCCTTGGTCTCGGTGCCCCGGGGAGGGGGAGGCATGACCTCGCAGCCGGCGTCGGGGTTTCCGTCGCCCCCCTTGGAGCCCCCCGCCGTTCCCCCGTCGCCCCCTCCGGCCGGCTCCGAATGACATAGGGCCGGCATACCCGGTCCGGTCGTTCATGGCGCGCCGAGCCTCGCCGATCTCCCCTTCTGCCAGACCCTAGGCATGAAGTTGTCAGTGATAGACTCAACTTCTATCCTGTACTTGACTTCAAGCCATCTGCAAGGAGGATTCAATGCCACGAGCTGTGGGAATCGATCTGGGAACTACGAACTCGGTGGTCGCCGTCCTCGAGGCCGGCGAGCCGGTAGTGATCCCGAACGCGGAGGGCTCCCGGACCACTCCGTCTGTGGTGGGGTTCTCCAAGGCCGCGGAGATCCTGGTCGGTGAGGTCGCCAAGCGGCAAGCCATCACCAACCCGGATCGCACGGTCAGGTCCGTGAAGCGCGAGATGGGCCGGGATTGGTCCATCGAGATCGACGCGAAGAGGTGGACGCCGCAGGAGATCTCCGCTCAGATCCTCGCGAAGCTGAAGCGGGACGCCGAGGCATACCTCGGCGACACCGTAACCCAGGCGGTCGTGACCGTCCCGGCCTACTTCGACGACGCCCAGCGCCAGGCGACCAAGGAAGCGGGGCAGATCGCCGGCCTCGAGGTCCTGCGCATCATCAACGAGCCGACCGCGGCCGCCCTTGCCTACGGGCTCGACAAGCAGCACGACCAGACCATCCTCGTCTTCGATCTCGGTGGCGGGACGTTCGACGTCTCGCTCCTGGAGATCGGGGAGGGCGTGTTCGAGGTGAAGTCCACCCACGGCGACACGCAGCTCGGCGGCGACGACTGGGATCAACGTGTCATCGACTGGATGGCGAAGGAGTTCAAGAACGCGCACGGCGTCGACCTGTCCAAGGACCGGATGGCCCTTCAGCGGCTGAAGGAGGCCGCGGAGAAGGCGAAGATCGAGCTGTCGCAGGTGACGGAGACCACGATCAACCTCCCGTTCGTCACCGCCACGGCGGAGGGTCCGCTGCACCTCGAGACAAAACTCACTCGTTCCGAGTTCGAGCGCATGACCGAGGATCTCGTCGGGCGCTGCAAGGGCCCCTTCGACCAGGCGATCACGGACTGGGGGAAGGATCCGAGCGCGATCGACCACGTGATCCTGGTCGGTGGCTCCACCCGGATGCCGATGATCCAGGAGCTGGTGAAGAAGCTCACCGGCGGCAAGGAGCCGCACAAGGGCGTGAACCCCGACGAGGTCGTGGCGGTCGGCGCCTCGATCCAGGCCGGCGTGCTGAAGGGAGACGTCAAGGACATCCTGCTCCTGGACGTCACGCCGCTCACCCTGGGGGTCGAGACCAAGGGCGGCATCTTCACCAAGCTGATCGAGCGCAACACGACCATCCCGACGCGCAAGAGCGAGATCTTCACGACGGCCGACGACAACCAGACCACGGTCGAGATCCACGTCCTTCAGGGCGAGGCCGAGACGGTGTTCTCGCCCGGCGTGCGCTCGCTTGGCAAGTTCCACCTGATGGGGATCCCTCCGGCGCCGCGCGGGATGCCGCAGATCGAGGTGGCGTTCGACATCGACGCGAACGGCATCGTGAACGTCTCGGCCAAGGACCTCGCCACCGGCAAGGAACAGCAGATGACCATCACCGGCGGCACCGCCCTATCGAAGGAGGACATCGACCGCATGGTCGCCGACGCCGAGAAGTTCGCGGCGGAGGATCACGCAAGGCGCGAGGCGGCGGAGGCCCGCAACCAGGCGGATCAGCTCACGTACCAGGTCGACAAGGCCCTGGAGGAATGGGGCGACAAGGTTCCCGAGGGTGACCGCGACGAGCTGAAGAAGGCGAACGACGAGCTGAAGGAGATGCTGAAGGGGGAGGAGGAAGCGAAGATCAAGTCCGCCACCGACGCGACCATGCAGGTCTTCCAGCGTATCGGACAGGCCATGTATCAGCAGACGGCGCAGGCCCAGGAGGCCGCGCAGCAGCAGGCTGCCGCCGGAGGCGGCGGCGCCGAGACCCCGCCCTCAGGCGACGGCGACGTCGTCGAGGGCGAGATCGTCGATGAGGGAAACGAGTCGTAAGTCATGAGCGACAGAGGACGGCGACACAAAGAATCTGAGGAGCAACGGCCTAAGGTCAAGGTCACCGACCGCCGACGTGTTCACGTGGGCGAGGAGGCTGCCTCGGGCGAGGCTCCGGCCTCGTCGGGGGCGGCGTCCTCTACCGATACCGATTCCGAGGGCGAGCTCGAGATTGCGCGCCGCGAGGCGGCCGAATACCTCGACCACCTCAGGCGTCTGCAGGCGGAGTTCGACAACTACCGCAAGCGCGTCCTGAAGGAGCAGACCCGCGCGGTGGAGATGGCCTCCGAGCCCCTCGTGCTCCGACTGCTGGAGGTACTGGACGAGTTCCAACTGGCTCTCATCGCGGCCGAGCAGAGGCCCGACTTCGACAAGTTCCTCCACGGCGTCGAGCTCGTGTACGCCAAGCTGGTCGATGGCCTGAAGGCGGAAGGTTTGCAGCGCATAGCGGCCGAGGGACGGCCCTTCGATCCCGAGCGGCACGAGGCCCTGATGGGTTCCGGCGGAGGCGACGGGGATCTCGTGGTCGCCGACGTGCTTCGCGAGGGCTACTCGCTCAGGGGCCGGGTGATCCGCCCCGCGGGCGTCCGCGTCGCGCACGAGACGAAGTGAGGGAACCGCCGTGAACGGCGACGTCCGGCGCGAGTGGTTCGAGAAGGACTACTACCACGCCCTCGGCGTCCCGAAGAACGCCTCGCAAACGGAGATCAAGAAGGCCTACAGGAAGCTCGCGCAGAAGCACCATCCCGACGCCAACCCGGGCAGCCAGGAGGCGGAGGATCGCTTCAAGGAGATCTCCGCCGCCTACGACGTGCTGGGGGACGAGGACAAGCGCAAGCAATACGACCAGGTCCGCGAGATGGGAACCTCTGGTTATGGCGGCGCCGGCGGCTTCCCGGGAGGCGCCGGGCCCTTCGGCGGCGGAGTCCGCTACGAGCAGGTGGACTTCGACGATCTCTTCGGTGGGCTCTTCGGCGGCCGCGGAGCCCGCGGGCGAAGGCAACCGGCCCGTGGCGCCGATCTCGAGACGGAGGTCCGCGTCTCGTTCGACGATGCCATGTCCGGCATCACGGTCCCGGTCCGGATCCAGGGTCCGGCGCCGTGCGGGACGTGCCACGGCTCGGGGGCGGAGCCCGGCTCCAGTCCGGTGACCTGTCCGCAGTGCGGCGGCTCGGGTCAGGTGAGCGTGAACCAGGGGCTCTTCTCGATGGCGCGGCCGTGCCCACGCTGTCACGGCAGCGGCCGGATCGTGGAGCGCCCGTGCTCGACGTGCCGCGGCTCGGGGAGCGTGCGCGCGACGCGGCAGTTCTCCGTGAAGGTGCCGGCCGGGGTGAGGGACGGCGCGCGGATCCGGATCTCGGGTCGCGGCGAGCCGGGGCCCGCCGGCTCCGCGCCGGGCGACCTGTATGTGCGCGTGAACGTCGCGTCCCACCCGCTGTTCGGCCGGAAGGGAAACGACCTCACCCTCGAGCTGCCGCTGACGTATGCGGAGGCAGCCCTCGGGGCGAACGTAAAGGTCCCGACGCTGAACGGCGAAGTGACCCTCAAGGTTCCCGGCGGGACGCAGCCCGGGAGGACGTTCCGCGTCCGCGGCAAGGGCGCGCCGAAGAGAGGCGGGTACGGCGACCTGCTGGTGACCGTGAAGATCGAGGTTCCCGCGAAGCTGTCGCGGGAGGAGAAGCAGCTCTTGAAGCAGCTTCAGGACGTGCAGAGGGAGTCGCCGCGCGGCTGGCTCGGCGTCGACTCGTGAGGAGGAGAGTGAGCATGGAGAAGGACGACGGGCGAGCGGCCCGATCCGAGGACCGCGCGGTCTACATCATCAGCGTGGCCGCCGAGCTCGCCGGCGTTCATCCGCAGACCCTGCGGATCTACGAGCGCAAGGGCCTGCTCTCGCCGAAGCGGACCGCCGGGAACACGCGGCGCTACTCGGACCGCGACATCACTCGCCTGCAGATGATCCAGGAGCTGACGCAGAGCCAGGGGGTGAACCTGGCGGGCGTGAAGATGATCATGGAGCTGGAGAACGAGCTCGAGCGGGTTCGGGAGCGGGCCGAGCAGCTCGAGTCGGAGCTCCGGCGAGCGCGCCGAGGCCGGAGGACGCCGCTCGGTCCCTCCACGGCCCCGGTCCAGATCGTGCCGCTGCGGACCGTGTTCGAGTTCCCCTGGCTCGGGAGGACGTCCAAGTGACGGTGACCCGCGGCAAGCGGTCTTGCTGCGTCCGAGGGAGGACCGGGAAAGAGTGAAGGACCGTTGGACCTCCAGAAGCTGACCTTGAAGTCCCAGGCCGCGCTCGAGGCGGCGCGTGAGCAGACCGTGGCCCGTAACCACCAGGCCATCGAGCCCGAGCACGTGTTGCTCGCGCTCCTATCCGACCCTGAGGGCGTGGTCTACTCGCTGGTTCATCATCTCGGCGCGTCACCGCGCGCCCTCCGCGACGTGGTCGAGGAGGCGCTCGCTCGGGTCCCCAAGGTCTACGCGCAGGGGGCCGAGGCGCGTCTCGGCCGGGCCACGGCGTCCCTGCTCGACGCAGCCTTCCGCGAGGCGGAGGGGCTTACCGACGAGTACGTCTCGACCGAGCACCTGCTCCTTGCGATGCTGGGCGGGGACGGCCCGGCGAGCCGCGCGCTTCGGGAGGCCGGACTGACCCGCGACGGGCTGCTGGTCGCGCTCGCCGAGGTCCGCGGCCGTCAGCGGGTGACCGACCGGAACCCGGAGGACAAGTACCAGGTGCTCGAGCGATACGGGCGCGACCTCACGGAGCTTGCGCGCCGCGGCAAGCTCGATCCGGTCATCGGTCGCGACGAGGAGATCCGTCGCGTCATCCAAGTGCTCTCCCGCCGGACCAAGAACAACCCCGTGCTGATCGGCGAGCCGGGCGTCGGCAAGACCGCGATCGTGGAAGGCCTCGCGCTGCGGATCGTCGCGGGGGACGTGCCCGAAGGGCTAAAGGGAAAGCGGGTCGTCGCGCTCGACATCGGCGCGTTGGTCGCTGGCTCGAAGTATCGGGGCGAGTTCGAGGAACGCTTCAAGGCCGTGCTCCGGGAGATCGCGGAATCCGAGGGCGAGATCATCACGTTCATCGACGAGCTGCACACCGTAGTCGGCGCCGGCGCGGCCGAGGGTGCGGTCGACGCCGGGAACATGCTGAAGCCGCTCCTCGCGCGCGGGTAGCCCCGCGCGATCGCTGCCACGACTCTCGACGATTCCCGCAAGCACGACGATAAGCACCCGGCGCTCGAGCGCCGCTTCCAGCCCGTCCTGGTCGAGGAGCCGTCGGTCGACGACACGATCGGGATCCTCCGTGGCCTGAAGGAGCGCTACGAGGTCCATCACGGGGTGCGGATCCAGGACGCCGCATTGGTCGCGGCCGCGGTGCTGTCGAGCCGCTACGTCAGCGGCCGGTTTCTCCCCGACAAGGCGATCGACCTGATCGACGAGTCGGCCTCGCGCCTTCGCATCGAGATCGACTCGATGCCGGTGGAGATCGACGGGGTCGAGCGGCGAATGAAGCAGCTCGAGATCGAGCGGGCCGCGCTGAAGAAGGAGACCGATGTCGCCTCGGCCGAGCGCCTCGACAAGCTCGAGCGCGAGCTCGCCGACCTCCAGGAGCAAGCCGGCGCCATGAAGGCCCACTGGCAGCAGGAGAAGGACCGCATCGATCGCATCCGCGGGCTGAAGGCGGAGATGGAGGCCGCCCACCGCGAGCTGGAGCTGGCCGAGCGGGACAACGACCTGGACCGGGCGGCGGAGCTCCGCCACGGCCGGCTGCCCGCCCTCCAGCGCGAGCTGGGCGAGGAGAACGAGGGGCTCTCGGCCCTCCAGTCCGAGCGGAAGATGCTGAAAGAAGAGGTCGACGAGGAGGACGTGGCCGAGGTCGTCTCGAAGTCGACCGGCATCCCCGTATCACGCCTCATGGAGGGCGAGATGCAGAAGCTCGTCCATCTGGAAGAGGCGCTCCACGAGCGGGTCGTGGACCAGGGCGAGGCCGTGGAGGCCGTGTCGAACGCCATCCGGCGCGCCCGTGCCGGCCTCTCCGACCCGAACCGCCCGATCGGGTCGTTCATCTTCCTCGGACCTACCGGCGTGGGGAAGACCGAACTCGCCCGTGCGCTCGCTGACTTCCTGTTCGACGACGAGCGAGCCGTCGTCCGCGTCGACATGAGCGAGTACCAGGAGCGCCACACGGTCTCTCGGCTGATCGGCGCGCCGCCGGGGTACGTGGGCTACGAGGAGGGCGGGCAGCTGACCGAGGCCGTCCGCCGCAGGCCGTACTCGGTCGTCCTCCTGGATGAGATAGAGAAGGCGCACCAGGACGCGTTCAACGTGTTGCTCCAGCTCCTGGACGACGGGCGGCTCACCGACGGTCAGGGCCGGACGGTCGACTTCCGCAACACCGTGGTCATCATGACTTCGAACCTCGGGAGCTATGTCTTCGCCGACCCGACCGATTCGCCCTCCGAGCAGAAGGAGAAGGTGCTCGCGGAGGTCCGCGCGACCTTCCGTCCGGAGTTCGTCAACCGAGTGGACGAGATCATCGTGTTCGAGCCGCTCGGCCGCGAGGAGATCGCGCAGATCGTCGAGATCCAGGTCCGGCAGCTCGAACGGCGTCTTGTGGAACGGAAGCTCGTGGTCCGGCTGACCGACGCGGCTCGCGGATACCTCGCCGACAAGGGGTACGACCCTGCCTTCGGGGCGCGGCCCCTGAAGCGACTGATCCAGCGCGAGCTGCAGGACGCGCTCGCGATGAAGCTCCTCGCGGGCGAGATCCGCGAGGGCGACACCGTGGAGATCGACCGCGGGGCCGAGGGCCTGGAGTTCCGCGCGGCCGAGGATCCACACGCTACTTGATCAATCCCGCCCCGCGGTGTACCGATATCGCTCGGTATGGAAGTCCTGATCTTCGTCGGGATCGTCGCGGTGGTGATCTTCGCCGCCTGGTTCGCCTGGTACCAGAAGAAGAAGCGGCGGGAGGAGCTCGCGAGGATGGCCCGCCAGCTGGGCCTCGAGTACTCGATCTCCGACACGCTCGGGTGCCTCGGCCTCCCGTTCAGGCTGCTCACCAAGGGCGACGGTCGCGGCACGGAGAACGTCATGTGGGGCGCCTGGCAGGGGATGGGCCTCCAGGAGTTCGACTACTGGTACTACGAGGAGTCGGCCGACTCCGATGGGAAGTCGAGCAGGACCTACTACCGGTTCTCGTGCGCCGTCACCGGCATCTATGCTCGCTGCTCGGCGCTGGCGTTGGAGCGCGAGAACCTGTTCACGCGGGTGGCCGACCACATGGGCTTGCGCGACATCGAGTTCGAGTCCGAGGCCTTCAACCATGCGTTCAACGTGAAGTCGCCCGACCGCAAGTTCGCGAACGACCTGATCGACGCGCGAATGATGGAATGGCTGCTCTCGGTCGACGGCGAGTTCAACTTCGAGGTGGCAGGCTCGTCCCTGCTTTGCTACAGCAAGCGGCGGCGGCCGACTGAGCTGATCCCGCTCCTCGGGACCCTAAGGGCGTTCCACGAGCACGTCCCCAAGGTGGTGTACGAGCTGTACGGAACGGACGCCGCCCGATAGGCTTGGTGTCCGAATCACGCGAGAAAGGACTGACCGGTGAACTGGCTCTGGATCGTGCTCGGGGTGGTTGCGCTCGTCGCCATCGCCCTAGTCGTGTCCTACAACCGCTTCGTCTCCCAGAAGAACCTGATCCGGGATTCGTGGGCCAACATCGATACGGAGCTCCGGCGCCGGTACGACCTGATCCCGAACCTGGTCGAGTCCGTGAGGGGCTACGCCGCACACGAGAAGCAGACGTTCGAGAACGTCACGAACGCGCGGGCCGCGGCGACCGCCGCCACCGGCTCGCCTGCCGAGCAGGCGGCGGCCGAGGGCCCGTTCGTCGCCGCGCTTCGCCAGCTCTTCGCCGTCGCGGAGAATTACCCCGAACTGAAAGCGAACCAGAACTTCCTCGCCTTGCAGGCGGAGCTGTCCAACACCGAGGACCGGCTCCAGACGGCGCGGCGCTTCTACAACGCAAACGTGCGCGACTACAACCGGCGGATCCAGTCGTTCCCGTCGAACTTCATCGCGAACACCTTCAACTTCAGGGAAGCGGAGTTCTTCGAGATCGAGGAAGCACTGCGCGAGGCCGGCCCGCCGCAGGTCAGCTTCGCCCAGGGGGCGCCCTCCGTTTCGTTCGGTCCGCCGGGAACGCCCTCCGCTCCGCCGCCGCCCGCCGCGTCGCCCCCGCCGCCGCCCGCCGCGCCGCCCGGCTAGGCTGCTTCGAACCCCGCCGGGGCCTCGTACCCCTCCAGGGGAGGTCCCCGGCGCACGTTCCGGGTGGCCGTCCACCACACGAGCGCCCACGCGAGCGCGACGCTCGCGAGCGCGACGGCCGCCGAGCGCGGTCCCCAGTGCTGCGCGGCCCACCCGGCGCCCAGGCTGGAGACGGTGATCGAGAGCGTGACGAGCGCGAAGTCGAATGCGAACACGCGCCCTCGGATGTAGTCGGGCACGATCCTCTGCAGGCCGTAGGTGGATAGCGTCCACTGCGCGCCCCCGCCGAGATGCGCGCACATGACGAGTGGGGCAGCGAGCAGCAGCGAGGGCATGAAGCCGAACGCCATGTATGAGGCGCCGAAGACCAGGAGCGCGAGCCCGATGGCAGGGTAGATGCGCCGGTCATCGGGTCCGGCCACCCATCGCCCCAGGAAGGGCCCGATGAGCGCCCCCACGCCTCGCGCGGCCATCAGGATCCCGATCCCCACGTCGCCCTGATGGAAGACCTTCTCCGCGAAGACCGCGATCAGGACCAGCACTCCGGCGCCCAGCCCGAAGCCGCCCTTCACAGCCAGGAACGCAAGCACGCGGTGGTCCCTCCGCGCGTACCGGACGGTCTGCTTGGTCGCCTCGAAGACGCCCGGGTGCTCCATATGGCGATCCTCCGCGAACGGCCGGTGGATCCGGGAGAGCAGGGCGGCCGAGACCGCGAAGGATCCCGCGTCGATCAGAAACGCCGCGTCCCGGCCGAGGGTCGCCGCCACGATGCCGCCGAGAGCGCCCCCGACGGCCAGCATCGTTCCCCACGAGGAGCCCATCAGCGCGTTGGCGGCGCCGAGGTTTTCCGCGTCGACTAGGTTCGGCGTCGCGGCCGAAGAGGCAGGATCGAAGATCGCGCTGAACGACGACAGGACCGGCAGGAGCAGGAACGCGATCCAGACGTCCCCCCGGTCGTGGACGAGGAGGAACCCGAGGCAGAGGACCGCACGCATGACGTCGGCCGAGATCATCAGCCTCTTCCTGTTCAGCCGATCGGCCAGGACCCCGCCGAGCGGCGACATGAAGAAGAAGGGGATCTCCTGCACCGCGATCGTCAGCGCCAGGGTCACCGAGGAGCCCGTCAGCTCGAGGATCAGCCCGAACAGAGCGATGGTGAGGAACCAGTCGCCTCCGAAGGAGATCAGCTGGGCGAAGTAGAGGTTGCGGAAGTCTCGGTTGCGCCTGAGCAGCGACAGGCTCGCCCGGAAGCCCGAGCGAGCGGCCTCTGCCGAAGCGGGTTCGCCTTGCGACACGATGATTTGCCAGACTACAGGGCGGACCGACCGAGGGGGGAGCCATGCTCGAGCGATTCACCTGGTTCAAGCAGGCCGCGTTCCGGTGGCAGGGGGACGGCCTGACCGTGTACATCGATCCGTGGGGCGTGACCGGAGACGCGCCGGCCGACGTCATCTTCATTACCCACGCCCACTTCGATCACTTCCAGCCAGAGGAGATCGAGGCGATCCGGCGAGACGGGACGCGGATCGTCGCTCCCGCCGACGTCGCCGAGGAGCTCTCGGGCGACGTCACGCCGGTCGCCCCCGGCGATTCGCTCGAGGTGGCCGGCCTCAGCGTTCAGGCGGTGCCGGCCTACAATGTGAAGGAAGAGCGCCTCGACATGCATCCCAAGGCGAACCGCTGGGTTGGGTACGTGATCGAGCTGGAGGGGAAGGCCTACTACCACGCGGGCGACACCGACCACGCGCCGGAGCTCGACAAGGTCCGGACCGACGTGGCCTTCCTGCCGATCGGCGGGACGTACACGATGGACGCGCGCGAGGCGGGCGGGCTCGCGCGCTCGATAGGGCCCCAGGTCGCGGTTCCGATGCACTACGGGTTCGTGGTGGGATCGCCGGGGGACGCCGAGGTGTTCCGCCGGGAGGCGGACCCGGTGCGGGTGGAGGTCCTCACGCCGGAGCATGCCTTCGAGTTGGAGTAGTGCGACGGATCGACAGCCATAGCGTTTCGGATCGGCACGGATAGAGTCGAGGGACGACGCAGGGACGGAGGGAGCAGCGATGACGTTGGGGTACGACAAGAGCCTGTACATCCTGGCCTTCGACCATCGAGGGTCGTTCCAGAGGAAGTTCTTCGGGGTGACCGGGGAGCCGAACGCCGAGGAAGCCGTGCGGATCTCCGATGCCAAGCAGGTCATCTTCGAGGGGCTGCTGCGTGCGCTGGACGACGGAGCGTCCCGGGACTCGGCCGGGTTCCTGGTCGACGAGCAGTTCGGCGCCGACATCGCGCGGAAGGGGAAGGCGGAGGGCCTGAGCTTCGCGATGCCGGTCGAGAAGAGCGGCCAGAACGAGTTCGACTTCCAGTACGGCGACGACTTCGGGGGGCACATCCTGGAGTTCGACCCCACCTTCTCGAAGGTGCTGGTCCGATTCAACCCCGAGGGCGACCGGGAGATGAACGAGCGACAGGCTGCCCGTCTTGAGCGCCTCGGCGACTGGCTCCACGAGAACGGCCGGACCTACCTGTTCGAGCTCCTCGTCCCCGCCGAGCCGGCGCAGCTCGAGGCCGTGGGCGGCGACGAGGACCGCTACGACAAGGAGCTTCGCGCGGGGCTGATGCGGCGGGCGATCGCGGACCTGCACGACGCCGGCGTCGAGCCGGACATCTGGAAGATCGAGGGCCTCGACCGTCGGGAGGACTGCGAGATGATCTCCGCCGAGGCCCGCTCCGGCGGCCGCGACGGCGTGGCCTGCGTCGTGCTCGGTCGAGGCGCCGACGACTCGGCCGTGGATCACTGGCTCCGCATGGGCTCGGGGGTTCCCGGCTACATCGGCTTCGCGATCGGCCGCTCGATCTGGTGGGACCCGCTGAAGGGATACGTCGACGGCACGACGCCGCGCGGCGACGCCACCCGGCAGATCGCCGCCAACTACCGCCGGTTCATCGACGTCTACACGGCCGGATAGGCCGGAGAAGGAGGTTCGCAGTGGCTGTCATCAAGACCATCGATCTCGTCGGGGTCTCCTCGGAGTCGTGGAGGGACGCCGCCCATCAGGCGCTCGCGGAGGCCGCCAAGACCATCCGCGGCATCGAGGGCATGGACATCCTCTCGACCAACGCGGTCGTGAGCGACAACGCGATAAGCGAGTACCACACGCACGTCCAGATCCGCTTCCGCCTCGAGCGGTAGCCGTCGCGGCCTCACCGTGGCGCGCTGAGGTCGCGGTCCCGCCCGCGCTGCTCGGATCGCCCTTCGCCTGACTCTGTGCGTGGGCGACCCCATCAGGCTCAGGGCGACCTCGTCGACGCGCGAGCGGAACACGCTCCCGCCCCCCTCTCTCTCGTAGCTTAGTCAATAGAGCAACGGCTTTCTAAACCGTGTGTCGCAGGTTCGAGTCCTGCCCGCCCCACCTTTGTTTGCCCTGGTCAGGTGTGAAGGTTCGGCACGTCTGTCCCACATCGGCTCCGGCACCTGTGTCCCACTCCTCGACCCGGCTCCGGGACCTCGGCGACAGTGGCTCCGGTACCTGTGTCCCACCGGCTCCACCCGTAGCTCCGTCTTGATCTTCACTTGCGCTCGGTCGAGCCAAGGAGGGTCTCGGGATGCTCACGGAGCTGTCGGTGGTTGAGCAGCGCTACCTCGCGGTGAGGGAGGCGCTTGACGGCGCCAAGGTGGCCGACGTCGCCACCCGCTACGGCGTCGATCGTCGCACGGTCCACCGCTGGCTCGTCCGCTACGCGACCGAAGGCCTCGGCGCACTCGCGGACCGGAGCTCGAGGCCGGACCGGTGTCCGCACCAGATCGCCCCCGAGATCGCGGCCAGGATCGTGGCGCTGCGCAGGGCCCATCCGGGCTGGGGCCCGCGGACCATCCTTTCCAAGCTTCGCAAGGAACTGGGCGAGCCTCCCTCCCGCTCCTCGATCTACCGCTGCCTGGTGCGCCACCGGCTGATCGATCCCAAGCCCCGGCGGCGCCGGCTGAAGGACTACAAGCGCTGGGAGCGCTCACGGCCGATGGAGCTGTGGCAGATGGACGTGATGGGCGGGGTGCTCCTGGAGGACGGCACAGAGTGCAAGGTGATCACCGGGATCGACGACCATTCGAGGTTCTGCGTGATCGCCAAGCTCGTCCAGCGCGCGACGGCCAGGCCGGTGTGCGAGGCGCTCTTCGAGGCGCTCGACCGCCACGGCGTCCCCGAGCAGATCCTCACGGACAATGGCAAGGTCTTCACCGGCAGACTCGCCCGCAAGCCTGCGACCGTGGCGTTCGACCGCCTGTGTCTGCACAACGGGATCCGCCACCTCCTCACGGCGCCCTACTCGCCGACTACCACCGGCAAGATCGAGCGGCTGCACAAGACGATGCGCAAGGAGCTCTTCGACGGGCGCCGGTTCACCTCGATCGTGCAGGCCCAAGCCGATCTCGACGGATGGGTGGCGCACTACAACCTCGAACGGGAGCACCAGGCGATCGGCGACGTGGCACCGATCCGACGCTTCGAGCTGGTGGAGCGGGTCTCGACCGACGTCGTCGATCCCGACGCCGCCACCGAAGAGGTTCCGCAACCGACCGCCCACACCGTCGGACGCAGGGTGGACCACGCGGGACGGATCAGCATCCTGGGGCACCGCTACCACATCGGGCGGCACCTCGCCGGCCAGCAGGTCGCGGTGGAGTCCGCCGACGGGCTGCTCCACGTGAGCCACCATGGCGTCCTCGTCGCCACGCATGCGCGTCGGCATCTGGCAGAAGATGACGACCGGATGGACCGGCGAGCCAGTGCATCGAGGCCTCAACGGCCCACCACGGGCGACGAGGTCTTGCGCAAGGGCGATCCCTCAGGGTCGGTGAGCTTCGCGGGAACCTCCTACCGGGTGGGCAACCGCTACATCGGCCACGTCGTCGGGGTGCGCCTGGTGGCCGACACCGTGCAGATCACCCAGGACGGCACGCTCCTTCGAACCCACCGTGCCCGACACGACAAGAGCAAGGAGTTCGGAGCCCTGTCCAACCCAGGTGGCAGACCACGGAGGGTCACTCAAGATGTCGCATAGGTACCGAAGCCATTCCGAGACACGGGTACTGAGACTTCACA
>JBQTIP010000241.1:0-13186 GCA_052388025.1 Actinomycetota bacterium | reverse complement strand
GGGGAGCTGGCCGCGTGCATGAGGCGGTTCCCCCAGGTGCTCGAGAACGTGCCGGTGGCCGAGCCATCGAGGCTCGAGGGCTGCGAGCCCGTCTGGGACGCAGTACGGGAGGCCGAGGCGGCGCTCGGGAGCTCGGGTCGCGTGCTGGTGCGCGCCTCCGGGACCGAGCCTCTCGTCCGGGTAATGGTCGAGGCGGCGACCGAGGAGGAGGCCGAGCACCACGCTCGCTCCCTCGTTCGGCGAGTGAAAGCTACGCTCGCGTAGGCGGGCCCGCCGGCCGGACTTGCTGTTACCCTCGAAGCTCAATGTGCGGCATCGTCGGCTACGTCGGGCCGGACGAGGCGCTCCCGATCATCCTGGAGGGGCTGCGCCGTCTCGAATATCGCGGGTACGACTCCGCCGGCGTCGCTCTGATCGACGGCGACCTCCGCGTGGTCAAGCGGGCCGGGAAGCTCGGCGAGCTGGAGCGTGCCCTCGAGAAGCAGGGTGGCCCGCCGGGCTCGGTCGGGATGGGCCACACGCGATGGGCGACCCACGGCGAGCCCTCCGATCGGAACGCGCACCCGCACCTTGACTGCCGCGGTCGCATCGCCGTCATCCACAACGGGATCATCGAGAACTTCGTGGAGCTGCGCGCCGGGCTGGAGAAGCGAGGTCACACGCTCGCCTCCGAGACCGACACCGAGTGCATCGCGCACCTGATCGAAGAGCACGGCGACGGCTCCCTCGCCGACGCGGTCCGGGCGACCGTTGGTGAGCTCGAGGGGGCATACGCCATCGTGGTGCTGTCGCTCGACGAGCCGGACGTGATCGTCGGCGCGAAGGTGTCGTCGCCGCTCGTAGTGGGTCTCGGGCGGGACGAGAACCTTCTCGCGTCCGACATCCCCGCGGTCTTGTCCCGGACCCGGAGGGTCATCCCCGTCGAGGAGGGCCAGATCGTGGAAATCCGTCGTGACGGGGTGATCGTGACGGACTTCGAGGGCGCCGTCCTTGAGCGGGAGCCGATCGAGGTCGACTGGGACGTGTCCCGCGCCCAGAAGGGCGGCTACGACGACTTCATGCTGAAGGAGATCTACGAGCAACCGGCCGCTATCCGAGACACGCTTGCGGGGCGGCTCGAAGCCGACGGGCGTCTCGCGTTGGATGACCTCCGGATGCCGGACGGCGTCCTCCGGGAGGTCGACAAGGTCTTCGTAGTCGCCTGCGGGACGGCGTTCCACTCCGGGCTTGTGGCGAAGTACGCGATCGAGCACTGGACCCGGCTGCCGGTTGAGATCGAGATCGCCTCGGAGTTCCGTTACCGCGATCCCGTGCTGGGACCGGACACCCTGACGATCGCGGTCTCGCAATCGGGGGAGACGATCGACACCCTCGAGGCCGCGCGTCACGCCGCCCGGCAGGGATCGCACCTGATCGCGGTCTCCAACACCGTCGGCTCCTCGCTCGCGCGGGAGGCGGCCGGTGTGCTGTACACCCACGCCGGCCCGGAGATCGGTGTGGCAGCGACGAAGACGTTCGCCACCCAGATGGTGGCGCTCCATCTCACCGCGCTGTTCCTGGCGCAGGTCCGCGGGTCGATGTTCCCCGAGGAGATCGGGCAGGTCCTCGCCGAGATCAACGAGCTCCCCGGGCTGGTGGAGCGGGCCTTGAGGCTCGACCCAGAGGTGCGCGAGCTCGCGTCGGCGTATGCCGGGGCGAGAGACTTCCTGTTCATCGGCCGGCATACGGGTTATCCGGCGGCGCTGGAGGGGGCGCTCAAGCTGAAGGAGATCTCCTACATCCACGCGGAGGGCTATCCGGCCGGTGAGCTCAAGCACGGCCCGATCGCGCTGGTCGAGCCCGGCGTGCCGGTGGTCGCGATCGCGACGGAGTGTCACGTCTACCCGAAGGTGCTCTCGAACATCCAGGAGGTCCGGGCCCGCGGCGCCGAGGTCATCGCGATCGCGACCGAGGGCGATCGGGAGATCGGCAGGTTCGCCGAGCACGTCCTGTGCGTGCCGAAGACGCCCGAGCTCCTGTCCCCGGTCGTCGTCACGGTCCCGCTCCAGCTCCTTGCCTATCACATCGCGAAGGCGCGCGGCTGCGACGTTGACCAGCCGAGGAACCTGGCGAAGAGCGTCACGGTCGAGTAGGACCGGGCCGGTGCGGGAGCCCGGGGACCGGGGCGCTAATCTTCTCGCGTGAACATCCTCGGCCTGGGGGTCGACATCTGCGAGATCGGGCGCATGGAGCGGGCGCTCGCCCGCCACCCGTCGATGCGACGACGCGTGTTCACGGACGAGGAGATCGCCTACTGCGACGGCAAGGCCCGCCCCGCCGAGTCCTACGCCGGCCGATTCGCGGCCCGGGAGGCCGTGATCAAGGCGCTCGGCGGGATCCGGCGAGCGAAGTGGCAGGACGTCAGCGTCTCGCGCGCGCCGAGCGGTGCCCCCGCCATCAGGCTGACGGGGAACGCGGAGGCAAGGGCCCAGATGCTCGGTATCGAGACGGTGCTCATCTCGTTCGCGCACGAGCGCAACTCGGCGGTCGCGATCGCCCTGGCGGTGAGCCCGTGAAGCCGGTCCTCACGCCGCTGGAGGCCGCGGCGCTCGACCGCGATACGCAGGCGCGGGGAATCTCGGCCGAGTCGCTCATGGAGCGCGCCGGCCGGGAGGTCGCGCGAGCGGCCGTCGCGGTGGCGGGCGGTGCCTACGGCCGCCGGGCCGTCGTCGTATGCGGCAAGGGCAACAACGGCGGCGACGGGCTGGTCGCGGCGCGCCACCTCGCTCGCGCGGGCATGCGCGCGTCGATCGTCGTGGTTGAGGAAGCCTCCGGGCTCCGGGAGCCGGCCGCCACGAACCTCCGTCGGCTCGACGAAGTGGATGTGCGCGTTCGTGCGTTCTCCGCGGAGGGACTCGCTCGAGAGCTGGATCGCGCCGACGTCGCCGTCGATGCCATCTTCGGAACCGGGTTTCACGGATCACCCGATGGCGCGTTCGCCGAGGCCATCGCCGTACTGAACCAGGTGGGCGCGCCGGTGGTCGCCGTGGACATCCCGTCTGGCGTGAACGGTGAGACCGGAGCGGTCGAGGGCGAGGCGGTCTTCGCGGACGTGACGATCACGTTGGGAGCGGCCAAGGCCGGCGTCGTGCTCTTCCCGGGGGCCGACCGCGCCGGGGTCGTCGACGTCGTGGACATCGGCTTCCCGCCCGACCTGGTCCGAGCCGATCTTTGGCTCGTCGAGGAGGCGGACGTGGCGGGGCTGCTGCCGGTTCGGGAGCCCGACGCGCACAAACGTACGTCCGGCGTCGTCGTGGTGGTGGGGGGCTCCAGGTCGATGACCGGCGCGGTCTGCCTGGCGGCTGAGGCGGCCTACCGCGCGGGCGCCGGCCTGGTCACCGTGGCCGTGCCGGAGGGGATCCTCCCGGTCGTGCAGTCGATGATCGCCGAGGCCACGTTCCTCCCGCTGCCGGAGACGAGCGAAGGGACGATCGCGGAGGAGGCCGCCTCGATCCTCGCGGAGCGCATGGCCGGCGCCGGCGCGGTCGCGATAGGCCCGGGGATGACCACCAACGAGGAGACGGCCCGGTTCCTGCGCGGGGCCGTACGGGATTGCAAGTCGCCGCTCGTCGTGGACGCCGATGCGCTGAACGCGTTCCGGGGCCGAGCGGCGGAGCTGGCCGAACGGCGGTCCGAAGTCGTTCTCACGCCGCACGCCGGCGAGTTCGGCCGCCTTGCCGGTGTCTCCTCTCGGGAGGTCCTCACCGACCGCGTCGGCCACGTCCGGAAGCTGGCGGCCGAGACGCAGTCCGTCGTCCTGCTGAAGGGGAGCCGAACCCTGATCGCCTCACCGGACGGATCGGTCCGCGTGAACCCCACCGGGGATCCAGTCCTCGCCACGGCGGGAACCGGAGACGTGCTCACCGGGACGATCGCCGGGCTGCTGGCGAGGGGACTGGCGACGGCAGATGCGGCGATCGCCGGCGCATTCGTGCACGGCCTGGCCGGTCAGATCGCGGGTCGGGAGCTGGGCGAGGGAACGACCGCTCGCGATGTCTTGCTTCAGGTTGCCCGCGCGGTTCACAGGGTGCGCGGCCGGTGATCCGATTCCGCCCGACCGTGGTCGAGGTCGATCTCCACGCCATCCGGCACAACGTGCGGACCCTCAAGCCGTCGACGGCCGAGCTGATGGCCGTCGTCAAGGCAAACGCCTATGGCCACGGCGACGTGCCGGTGGCGAGGGCGGCCATCGAAGCCGGGGCGACCTGGCTCGGGGTGGCGATGGTCGAGGAGGGAGCCGCGTTGCGGGAGGCGGGCATCGAGGCTCCGGTGCTCGTCCTCTCGGAGTTCCCCCCGGGCTCCGAGAAGGAGGCGCTGTCCCTCGGCCTCGTGCCTTCGCTCTACACCGACGATGGCCTCGCCGGCCTCGAGGAGGCTGCCGCGTCCCTCGGAACGGGGGTCGGCGCGCACGTCAAGGTCGACACGGGGATGCATCGTGTGGGGCTCTATCCGCCGGAGGCCGTGATGGGGTTCGTTCGGAGAACGGCGGATGCCGGTCTTTCGATCGCGGGTCTGTGGACGCACTTCGCCAGGGCCGAGGAAGACCCTGCGACCACGGGTGAGCAGCTCCGGCGGTTCCTGGGGGTCGTCGACGCGCTCGCCTCCGATGGCGTTCGCCCCACCTACCTGCACGCGGCGAACAGCGCGGCCATACTCGGCTGCTCGGAGGCCCACCTCAACCTGGTACGGGCGGGAGTGGCCGTCTACGGGATCTCCCCGGGCACCGGATCCGGGGAAGAGCTCGGTCTGCGCCCGGCGCTCACCTGGCGCTCGGCCGTCACGCAGGTGAAGCGCCTGCCGGCCGGGGAAGCGATCTCGTACGGCCATCGGTACCGGCTCGACCGAGACTCCACCATGGCCACGGTTCCGGTTGGCTATGCGGACGGGTATTCCAGGCGGTTGTCGTCGAAGGCATATGTACTCATCCGCGGTCGCCGCCACCGGGTCGCGGGAACCGTCACGATGGACCACATCATGGTCGACTGCGGCGACGTCGCCGTGGAGACGGGGGACGAAGTGGTGCTGCTGGGCCGGCAGGGAGACGAAGCGATCACCACCGAGGAGCTTGCCCGGCTGACCGGCACGATCGGCTACGAGGTGGTGGCCTCGATCGGGCCCAGGACCCCCAGAGAGTATGTAGGTTGAGCAGACGCCGGACCGCGATCGTCTCGGCAGGAGTGGCGGCCGGCGCCCTCGCCGGCGGCGTGGTCGCGCGTACCCTGCGCGCTCGCCGGCGCCCGGCCCCGGAATCGGAGGAGCTGGCCCGGCTGCCCGAGGAGGACGTCGGTCCCGTGCTCTCCTTCGACGGAACCGAGATCGCCGTGCGCGCGGCGGGGGACCCGTCCGGGCCCGTGCTCGTGTTCATTCACGGGTTCAGCCTGGACATGACGACCTGGCACGAGCAGTGGACCGGGCTGTCCGATCGGTTTCGGTGCGTGCTGTTCGATCAGCGGGCGCACGGGCGAAGCGGCCGGCCGCCGGGGGGTGACTATTCGGTCACCGCGATGGGCCGGGACCTATCTGCGGTGCTCGACGTGGTGGCTCCGAGAGATCCGGTCGTCCTGGTGGGTCACAGCATGGGCGGTATGACCATCCTGGCGATGGCCGAGCAACAGCCCGAGGTCTTCGGAACGGCGGTGGCCGGCGCGGTCTTCGTCGGAACGTCCGCATCGGACCTCGTCCGGGGGGCGCTCTCGTCCGCAGGGGCTCGCATCCAGGGGCTGGTTCGGCCGCGGCTTCCCTCCATTCTCGCGGCGGCACGGCGGGTGGACGGAATCCGGCGTCAGGTCACCGCGGGCGCCTCCGGGATCGACCACCTCATCGCCAGGCTGACCAACTTCGGCCCGGACGCCCCCCGGGCGCTCGTCGATCACGTCGCCGGCCTGTCCGCTCGGGCGCCGGTCCGCGTCTGGACCGACGGCCTCGCGAGCCTCGTGGACACCGACCTTCGCCACGCTGCGCGGCACGTTACGGTCCCCTCTGTGGTGGTTGCGGGCGAGGTGGACCGGGTCACCCCGCCGAGCGTCGCGAAGACGTTGTCCGGCCTGCTTCCCGACGCACGGCTTGAGATCATGAACGGCGCCGGCCACATGACGATGATGGAGCGGCCCGAGGCGTTCAATCGGGTCGTTGCCGATCTTGCCGACCGGGTCCTCCCGGTCCGGCGAGGGCGCCCGGTGAGGAAGGCGGCCGCTCCGGAGGACGACGGGTGATCACCGACGTCTCGGGGATCCGTGTGGGCCATTTCACCGACCGGAGCGGCCTCACCGGCTGCACCGTCGTCCTCTGCCCGCCGAGCACGGTGGGTTCCTGCGACGTCCGGGGCGGTGCGCCCGGTACGCGAGAGACCGACGCGCTGCGACCGGGCACCCTCGTGCAAGAGGTTCACGCCGTGCTCCTGACCGGGGGAAGCGCCTTCGGGCTCGCCGCGGCCGGCGGGATCGAGCGCTACCTTGAGGAACGCGGGGTGGGGTTCGACGTCGGGGTCGCCCGGGTGCCGATCGTCCCGGCCGCCGTGCTCTTCGACCTGGCGGTGGGCGACCCCAGGGCGCGTCCGGACGCCCCGGCAGGGTACGCGGCCTGCGAAGCGGCGAGCGACGGGCCGGTCAAGGAGGGCTCGGTTGGAGCCGGGACCGGCGCCACGGTCGCGAAGCTCCCGCTGCCCGAGTTCGGGATGAAGGGCGGGATGGGCTCGGCCTCGGTTCGGGACGGCGACATCGTGGTCGCCGCGATCGCCGCGGTGAACGCCCTGGGGGAGATCGTGGACGAGGACGGGACGGCGATCGCATCCAACCGGGGCGATCGGGACGCGGAGCCGGCGATCTGGCCGGGCGCCAACACGACGCTCGCGGTCGTGGCCACCAACGCGACGCTCTCGAAGGAGCGGGCACAGCTCCTCGCCCAGGCGGGGCAAGACGGCATCTCCGCCGCCGTCCGCCCCGCGCATACAATCTGGGACGGGGACACGGTCTTCTCGCTAGCGACCGGAGAGTCGGAGGCGTCTCAGGCCGCGCTCGAGCGGATGGCCGTTCGGGCGGTTGCCGAGGCGATCCGGCGCGGCGTGCGCTTGGCCGAAGGCCTCGGCGGGATCCCGGCGGTGGGGGAGGCGACATGAGGACGCTGCAGGAAGCCGCGCTGGAGGCGTCGACCTGCGTCAAATGCCGCCTATCGCAGGGCAGGACGCAGGTCGTGTACGGCACCGGCAGCCCCAACGCCGACCTCATGTTCATCGGTGAAGGTCCGGGCTACCACGAGGACAAGCAGGGCGAGCCCTTCGTCGGCGCCGCCGGCCAGCTGCTGAACCGGATGCTCGAGGAGGTCGGCATTCGTCGCGAGGACGTCTACATCGCGAACGTCATAAAGTGCTTGAGGTACAACGCGCCGGTTCAACTCGGTGATGGCTCGTGGGAGCGGATCGGGCGGCTCGTTCGCTCCCGGTACGACGGCCTCGTGATGTCGGTGGATGGTGACGGGCGGCTCGTGTCCCGGCGTGTGATCCGTTGGCACGAGTCTCCGCTCGCCGGCCGACGCGTGTTCCGCCTGACCTACCGGTCGGCCAAGCGGGCGGGCTCGGACCGGGTCAGCGTCGAGCTGACCGGCGACCACCCGGTGTTCACCCGGCGCGGGTACGTGCCGGTCCAGGAGCTCCGGTCGGACGACCGCATCGCCACCGGGCAAGGGTTGAGCGATGTTGCGTATGACGTCGTGTGCGGCACCCTGCTGGGTGACGGCCATCTGAGCGCGAGGAGCGCGCACCTCTCCTTCGCTCACTCCGAGCGACAGGCTGAGTACGCATCTTTCAAGGCCAAGTTCCTCGCGGAGCTGGACCCTCGAGTGGACGTGTACTTGGTGGCGGCGGCCGTCGGGGGAGAGAGAGTCTATCGAACCGTGCATGTGAGAACCCTCGCGCATCGGGCCCTCGGGATCCTCCGCTCCGACTTCTACGCACCGAAGAAGCGTGTTCCCCCCTGGATGGCGGAGCGGCTGAGCCCTCGGATGCTGGCCGTCTGGTTCATGGACGATGGCTACACGCGGATCCGGTCGGGGCGACGACCGCTCGCCGAGATCGCGACGGTCGGCTTCCTCGAGACGGACCTGCCGATCCTTCTCCAGGCGCTCGCCCGTCTCGACCTGCCCGCTAAGGCTTCTCGCGGACGGCTGTACTTCGACGTGGCGACGACGGAACGGCTCTCGGAGCTGATCGCACCGTTCGTTCCACCGTCCATGCGCTACAAGCTCAACCCGGCGGTCGCCGTTCGCGTTCCGTACGATCCGGATCGGTTGCGTCCGGGACCGCCCGTAGTGCTGTACGACGAGGTCGAGGTGGAGGACGTGACGGACCGACCCCGTACGGACACGACGTTCTTCTGCATCGACGTCGAGGAGACGCACAACTTCGTCACCGCCGGTGGCGTCGTGCACAACTGCCGGCCTCCCGGCAACCGCGATCCCCTGCCGGACGAGATCGAGGCTTGCACGCCCTACCTCCTCGAGCAGGTCGCCCTCATCGAGCCGCGCATCATCGTGACGCTGGGGAACTTCGCCACGCGGTTCGTCCTCGACCGGCCGGCCTCCATCAGCCGGGTTCGGGGGCAGCGGTTCACGTGGCGGGGTCGGACCGTGATCCCGACGTTCCATCCCGCCGCAGTGCTCCACGGAGGCGGCGAGGCCTCCTCGCAGATGACGGCCCTCCGCACGGACTTCCAGGCGATCCGGGCGGCGCTCGCCGAGCTGCCGGAGCCGGTCGAGG
The DNA here is from genome assembly GCA_052388025.1 of Actinomycetota bacterium. GTDB lineage: Bacteria > Actinomycetota > UBA4738 > UBA4738 > HRBIN12 > JBQTIP01. The sequence continues at coordinate 4,398 of JBQTIP010000241.1, read as the reverse complement.
AGCAGCTCGGCCTGTTCTGATGCGCATCGAGCTGCGGAGCGAGACCCCGGAAGACACGCGAGGGGTGGGGGAGGCCGTCGCATCGCTACTGCGGCCGGGCGACGCGATCGCGTTGACCGGCGAGCTCGGGGCGGGGAAGACGACACTGGTCCAGGGCGCCGCCCGGGGGCTCGGCGTGGCCGGGCATGTCGCCTCTCCGACGTTCACCCTCGTACGGGAGCATCCAGGACCTGTACCGCTCTTCCACGTGGACGTGTATCGCCTCGACCGTGTACAGGACGTCCTCGACCTCGGCCTCGAGGAGATGATCGATGACGGCGGCGTCGTCTTCGTGGAATGGGGCGACGCCATCGAGGCGCTGCTCCCCGTCGGCCATCTCACGATCGAGCTGACCTCGACGGAAGTCGATGACGCCCGCCGGGTCGTGATCGCCGGCGCCGGTCCGTCCTGGTCGGCGCGGTGGGAGCGACTCGAGCGCATCCTCTATCCCTGGTGGATCGGCCCATGATCGTCCTCGGGATCGAGACCTCTACACCCCAGTCGTCCGTGGCGATCGGGAACGAGCGGGAGATCCTCGGACAGGTGATGCTCTCCGGTAGGGCGCACCAGGAGGTGGTGATCCCGGCGCTCGAGCGCCTTCTTCGGTGGACGGGGCTCGATCTGTCGCGCGCGGGGGGTGTCGCCGTCGGTATCGGCCCTGGCCTGTTCACCGGGCTCCGGGTGGGGGTCGAGACGGGAAAGACCCTCGCCCAGGTTCTCGGCGTCCCGATCGTGGGCCTCGTGTCGCTCGACGTGCTCGCCTTCTCCGTCCGGCACACGCGGAGGGCGATCGCCGCCGTCATCGACGCCCGCCGCGGGGAGGTGTTCTACGCGGCGTACCGGAGCGTGCCGGGCGGCGTCGTCAGAGAGAGCGAGTACACGGTCGGCTCGCCAGGGCGTCTCGCCGCTGAGCTGGAGGCTCTGGGCGGCGACTTGCTGTTGGTCGGCAACTGTGCCATCCTGTACCGGTCGCAGCTCGAGGAGGTGAGGGGCAAGGTAGAGTTCGCGTCATCGGCGTACGCACATCCGCACGCTTCGGCTCTGGTCGAGCTCTCCGTGCCGCGCTTCATCCGCGAGGAGTCCGATAGGGCGTACGAGGTCGTGCCGCTCTACCTGAGGAAGTCGGATGCGGAGATCGCTTGGGATCAGCGAGCCAGAGGCGCCTAGGCTCGATGTGACTCGGATGCGCCGGCGGCACCTCCGCGGCGTCATGGCGATCGAGCGCCTGGTGTACCCGCGGCCCTGGAGCCCCAACCTGTTCCTCTCCGAGATGACGGAGTCGAGCAACCGCTGCTACCTCGTGGCGCGACGGGGCGGCGGGGTGGTCGGGTACGGCGGTCTGATCTGCTACGGGGACGAGGCGCACATCACCAACATCGCGGTGGACCCGATGCATCATCGTCAGAAGATCGGAACGCGACTCCTGCACGATCTGCTCCTATCGGCCATCGACCTGGGCGCCCAGGCCGTCTCGTTGGAGGTTCGGGTGTCGAATTGGGGTGCCCAGCGTCTGTACGGGAGTTTCGGGTTTCGCCCGGTCGGCGTGCGGAAGAACTACTACCAGGAGATCGGCGAGGACGCCCTGATCATGTGGGTCGACGGGATCCGCGCACCGGAGTTCGGGCAGCTCCTCCGGAGGGTGATGTTCGCTCTGCCGGAGAGCATCCGCCCGTGAGCCCGTCCGCGTGAAGGTCCTCGGGATCGAGACGTCCTGCGACGAGACCGCAGTGGCGGTCGTGGAAGACGGCCGCATCGTGTTGTCCAACCTCATCGCGAGCCAGGTAGATCTCCACCGGAGGTTCGGCGGCGTCGTACCCGAGCTCGCCTCGCGGGCCCACTTGGAGGCACTCAATCCGCTGATGGATGAGGCGCTCGAGCAGGCGGGCATCCGGTTCGGCGACGTGGACTGCGTGGCGGTCACGGTGGGCCCCGGCCTGGTTGGAGCGCTGCTCGTAGGGCTCGCGGCCGCGAAAGCCGTCGCGCTGGCCACGGGCGCCGATCTCATCGGCGTGAACCACCTCGAGGGTCACATCCACGCGAATTTCCTCGAGCACGGGCCGCCGGAGCCGCCGTACGTCTGCCTGGTCGTCTCCGGAGGTCACACGATGCTCGTCTACATGCCCGAGGCGCACCGGTACGACGTAATCGGGCAGACGCTGGATGATGCGGCGGGGGAGGCATTCGACAAGGTCGCGCGCCTCATGGGCCTCGGCTTTCCCGGCGGCCCGGAGGTCGATCGTCTGGCTCGTGAGGGCGACCCCGGCGCGATCCGGTTCCCGCGCGCGATGGAGAGCTCCGGCGACTACGATTTCTCCCTCTCCGGCCTGAAGACCGCCGTGCTCCGCCATTTGAAAGGGGAGCGAGCGGCCGGACGCGGGGTCGATATGGCCGATCTCGCCGCTTCGTTCCAGGAAGCCGTCGTGGACGTGCAGGTCCGAAAGACCCTCGCAGCCGCCCGCGAGCGTGAGGTCGGGACCATCCTGCTCGGCGGCGGCGTCGTCGCCAACACCCGGCTTCGCGAGCGGATGCTGGCGGATGGGGAGGAGGCGGGGCTGCGCGTGCTGTTCCCCCCGCCCGCGCTCTGTACGGACAACGCCGCCATGATCGCGTGCGCGGGGGCCTCGCGTCTGTCGCTGGGCGAGCGCACGAGCTTCGACATCGGGGTGGACCCGAGCCTGGGGCTGGCCTCGTGACGTCGATCATCGTGACCGGCGGCGCGGGCTTCATAGGATCCCACCTCTCCGATCGCCTGCTCGCCGAGAGCCACCGAGTGATCGCCGTCGACGACCTGACCATCGGTCGCATCGCGAACCTAGGCGAGGCTCGCGCGTACGGCAAGGAGTTCACGTTCTTCAACATGGACATCCGCGCCGAGGGCCTCCTTTCCCTGTTCGAGCGGCACCGGCCGGAGGTCGTGATGCACCTCGCCGCTCAGGCTGGGGTGCGGCCGTCGCTCGAGGATCCCGCGCATGACGCCAGCGTGAACATCATGGGCTTGCTGAACGTCCTCGAGTGCTCCGCCAGGACCGGCGTCCGCAAGGTGGTGTTTGCGTCATCCGGCGGCACGATCTACGGAGAGCCTAGGAAGGTCCCGGTGAAGGAGACCGCCGCAGCCGGGTCGCATCCGCTCTCACCCTACGGGGTAAGCAAGAAGGTCGCCCTGGACTACCTGGGCTTCTACCAGCGTTACCGGGGCCTCGACTTCAGCGCGCTCGCGCTCGCCAACGTCTACGGGCCGAGACAGGACCCGGTCGGCGAGGCCGGCGTGGTGGCCATCTTCACCTCGAAGATGCTGGCCGGTGAGACTCCCACGATCTTCGGCGACGGAAACCAGACGCGCGACTACGTGTTCGTGGACGATGTCGTGCACGCCTTCGCGCTGGCGCTGGAACGGGGCTCGGGGCGCCTGATCAACATCGGCACCGGCCTGGAGACGTCGGTGAACGCCCTGTACAGGATGCTGGCCGACATCACCGGCTTCGCGGGACAGCCCGCCACCGGACCGCTCCCGGCGGGGGAGCTCCGCCGGAGCGCCCTCGACATCGCGCTCGCGTCCGAGGTGCTGGGTTGGCGACCCTGGACCCACCTGGAGGACGGGGTTGGCGAGACCGTGGCCTACCTCAAGGGGATCTAGGTCAGTGGGCAGAAAGTCGGCCGATCAGTCACCGAGTCTGCTCGCGATCGACGGTCGGTTGGGGGAGAATTACACGACTGTAAATCTCCTACGGAGCTCATGGTGCTTGGTCGCGTGAACCCACAAGGCAGCTCCTCGAGCCCTCCGAGCTGTACGGGCATCTCGTTACCAAGGAATCGTTCTACGAGAAGCTCGCTCGCCATGGGGACGAGGTCATCTCCGACGAGCCCTTCGCTTCGATGTACGCCCGAGGCGTCGGGCGCCCTCAATCCCCCCTCGGTGATGATGCGGGCCCTGCTGCTCGCCACCAAGGACGGGACCTCCGATCGGGAGTCGGCCCGCCGGTCCCGGGTGGTGCGCTGCTGGCCGCGGGCCGACCATCGATGACCGAGCAGAAGCGCGAACGCTCCGAGGCGGAGGAGGTCCTCCTCCACCCGGTGCTGCGCCTCCTGGTCCGCGCACGCGGCGGTCTCGCCGGGGTGGGGGAGGACACCCGGGTCCTGGTCCTTCCCGACCCGTCGAGGCCGTGGGCCTTCGCGCTTCGCCAGGCGGTCCGAGGCGTCGCTCCGGGCGACACGGTGCTGGTCCTCTGGGACCGGGTGTTGCGACGGGCCCTGTTGCGCTTGTTGGTGCATCATCGCTGGGCCTGGCAGAGGACCCCCTCGGTTCGCCGCATGGCCCGCTCGCTTCGGGAAGCGGGCCTGGAGGTGCAGGCGGGGTACGCG
>JBQTIP010000240.1:0-3073 GCA_052388025.1 Actinomycetota bacterium | reverse complement strand
CACGAGGCGGAACGGGAGCCCCTCCTTGCGAAGCCAGTCGATCGTCTTCGCGGCACCGGGGATCGGCTCCCAGGACACGGCCAGCACGCCGTCGATGTCGAGGAGGACGCCCTCGATATCCCTCACGGCCTGTCCTTTAGCCACAACTGGTACGGCAGGACGTAACGGAATCGAGGAGGCAGCAGTGGTCGGATCAGACGGAGGGAGGGCAGCGACGCCCGGAGAGCCACCTCCTTGAACGGGGTCCACCGAACGCCGTAGGCCTCCCGGAGGCTCGGAGGAAGCGTCCCAAAGGCCCACCGAGAGACCCCTCTCAGCACGGGACGCCACTCCGCCTCCTTCGGCGGGCGGCGGAACAAGTCGGCCACGGTACGGGCGGCGTCGGTGACCAGCAGCTCGCCGCTCGCCACCACGGCGTCGATGTAGGAGCGGAGCTCCGGCACCGTCGGCGGGATGCGCTCGCGCGGCAGGAGCACCATCTCGGCCGCCAGCATCTGCTCCTCGTGAAACCGCTGTCGTCCGGCGTCGTCGAGCCCCCCAACCGTGTGCCGCTCGAACAGCAGCGCGCTGTCGACCAGGCACGCGTGGACCCAGAGCAGCAGATCCGGGTCGAGGGCATCGTAAGGCTTCCCGGTGATCTCGTCGACCCCGTGCACGTTGCGGTGCACATCGTTGATCCGGCCGGCCGCCGCCCGCGCCTCCCCAACCGACCCGAAGACGAGCGCGTACGTCAGCTGAAGGGTGCGCTGCAAGCGTTTCCAGGGGTCGCGCTCGTAGAAGCCGGTCTCCCGCGCCCCGGCGATGATCAGCGGATGGGCGGCCTGCATCAGCAGTGCCCGCGCGCCTCCGAACAGCACCGTCACCTCCCGGTGAACCTGCCATGAGACGCTCTCCGGCCCGAAGTAGCCGAGGTCTTCTCGCGTTCGCACGACTGCTAACTGTAGCGAGAACCGCCCGTCGCTAGCGCCCCGTGATGCCTGTCAGCCGGCGAAGCTCCTTTGCCACCGGCTCGGCCGCCAGGACGATCAGATGATTCCGCGCGCGGGAGCCGCCGACGTACAAGTACTGGGCGATGTCCTCTTGGTGCTTGTCGTCCAACTCGGCAAGTATCACGATCGGCCGCTCGAGCCCCTTGAACGAGTGGACGCTCGACGTGAGCACGGTTCCGGCCTCCACTTGCTCGGAGAGGCGGAATCCGTTCACCCGGTCGCGTTGCCGAAGCCCGCTCTTCCCCTTCCGGGACGCAGTCAGCACCACGATGTCCTCGAGCGGAACCTTCTCCTCCTCGACGAGATTCGTGAGGACGACGGAGAGCAGGTGCGCGAGTTCCTCGTCGCTCCGGTAGCCGAGGATCTCCGGTGGCCGGCCCACCGGCCCCTTCGACGAGGGCTTCTCCTCCGCCTTGTAGAAGACGGAGACGAACTCATGGATCGCCTTCGTGTTCCGGAGGTTGCTCGGGAGCGGCGGACAGTGGAGATCCGGCGCTACGGGCAGCGTACCTCCGTAAAGGTTCTGGTTGTCGTCGGCGAAGACGTACAACGTTCCCTCGTCCGGATCCTCGTGCAGCGCAAGCAACGCGGGCCACCACCACTCCCGGAAGTCCTGGGCCTCGTCCACGACGATGGCCTCGTACCGCGGCCCGAGCTTGCGGGCTGCCTCCTCCAGCAGCCGCGGCAGCTCGTGCTCGAAGTAGGGCGAGCGGTCGGATTCCTCCGACGGGGCGGGGAGCTCGAGCCCGGCTTCCCCGGCCATCCGCACACACAGATCGTGGAAGTGGGCGGCGTCGACGTGCGGCGTCCCCCGGACCGACTCCCGCAGGTACCCGGCCAGCCGCTTGTTGAAGCACGTGAGCAACGTCCGCCTGCCGGCCAGACCCAGCCTCTTCGCGAGGTCGATCGCGAGCAGTGTCTTGCCGCTCCCGGCCGGGCCGGTCACCGCGGCGCGACCCCGGTTGGCGACGAAGGCGAGGATCCAGGCCTGGTCGTTCGTGAGCTCCACGATCTTCTTGTCCTCCTCGTGAAACTCGAGCTTCAAAGGCGTTCGGATCTCGACGCGGTATCCGAGGGCGAGGGCGAGCGCTTCCATGCCCTCCGCGCCGAACCGGCGACCCTCCCGTCGCCAGTGCCGCTGGATCTCTCCGACTCGGTCGGCCAGACGGTCCATGTCGTCGCGATCGATCACCACCGCGGCAGGAGCACCCGGATGCGCGTCGCGCTCGTAGCGACCATCGGGCGCGGCCAGGCCGTAGCCGTAGGAAGGGCGCCATCGAGCCCATCCGGGCTGCGCGGAGAGGATCTCGACCAGCGAGTGCATCTCGTCCCTCGCCTGGTGAAAGGGGTCCTCGTCGAGCGGATGCGAGCCGCCGCGGCCGGACTGGCTCCACCGCCCGGTGGCCGGGTCGTAGGCGAGCCCCCCTCCCTTGGCCTCGAGGACCAGGACGCCATCTTCCGGATGCGCGATGACGAAGTCCGCCTCCCCCTGGCTCGGTCCCCGCGGGCCGGTGAGCATCCAGTCGACGCTGTGATAGACGACGTACGCGTCGTCGAGCTGCTCCAGGAACCCTTCGTAGAGGCGTCGCTCGGCCGAGCTCTCGGTCGGGAGCATCGGGAACGGCACCATCCGGGCCATCGGTCGATGCTATCCGCGTCGCTTCACGTCCTGGACGCGCCCCCCTTCGGTCGCTGGACTTGCCCGGCCGGCCGCCGGACAATCCGAACGCGCGTCCCAAGGAACCGACAATGGTCCTCTTGCCCGGTCTCGTGCTCGTCTCGATCGCCGCCGGCTACGCGCTGGGTGGTCGGCTGCGGCGTTTCGAGCTGCTCAGCCTGCGCTGGTGGGCGCTCGCGCCGGTGGGGTTCGTACTCCAGCTGCTGCCGGTTCCGCACCTCGAGGGCGGCGCCGAGCGGCTGCTCGGCGTCTCGCTCCTGATCGGCTCCTATGTTCTCCTGCTCGTGTTCGTCGCGGTGAACCTGCGGATCACCGGCTTCCCGTTGCTCTTCATAGGGCTGGCGCTGAACTTCGCGGTCATCTCCGCGAACGGGGGCATGCCGGTCAGCCGCCAGGCGCTGGAGGC
>JBQTIP010000239.1:0-2052 GCA_052388025.1 Actinomycetota bacterium | reverse complement strand
GATGCGCAGGCAGACCTCGCCCCAGCGGACCCCCAGAGCCACCACGAGGGCCTCGGCCGCATCGAGCGCCGTATGCACCTGCACCGCTTCACTATCGCACAAGAGGCACGGAGGGCCCCCGAATCCGTCTCGCTTCGTTGCGTTGCAAGGTGCCGCGTCAAGCGATCTCGGTCAGGACCACGTCGAGGCCGTTGTCCGGGTGATAGCTCCATTGAGCGTGGATGCCGTCCCATTCTGCCTCCTGGAGCCCCATCAGCGACGTCGTGTTGTCCATGTTGTGAATAACGAAGTCGGGGACATCGAGAGCAGCAAGGATGCAGCTCACGTCCGTAAGGAACGCATCCAGCCCCTTCGAACCGTCAGGAGGCCCGTCCATGATGAGCGAAGTCCCTTCGTCGGCCACCTCTATAGCATGGTCGAGTGTTGCCACCCCGTCGAGGGAAGGTACCTCACAGATCTCGTAGGCGAGTTCGAATCTCGTACTCGCCCGGTCCCCGTTTCCCGCCCCAGTCTCAGCGCCTCCGCAGGAGGCCAGGGCGGCCACTGTGATGATGGTGATGAGCCGCTTCATCGTTCCTCCCCCAACCACGATCCTAGAGCGACTCCACGGCAGCCCGCAACCGCTCGTCGGAGGTCACGTTGTACCTCGCCCACTGCGAGAGGTCGGCGTGGTTCATCAGACGCCGCCACGTCTCAGGATCCGTGCTACGACCTACGCGATGGCTGAACGCGTGGCGAAGTAGATGGGGCCAGACGTGACGGATCCCGGCCGTTTGCTCTGCCGTCTCCACCCACTGCCCAAACCTCGTCGGACCGACACCGATCAGGGTCGGGAGCCGGAGTTCGAGCAGATGCTCGGCAGCGATCCGGCCCATATGCCCGAGCGGGACGGAGTAGGGTCGGTCCCCCTTCGTCACCCGGAACGTCACCCTCGCGTCGCCATCCAGCTCGATGTCTCCCGGGCGAAGCGCCGCAAGCGAGCCCACGCGGGCCCCGGTTGCATAGCAGAGCATGATCGCCCAGCCGCGTCGGCGCTCCCGGCGAAACGCTGCGCGCATGAGGGCCCGTAGCTCGGCGTCGGGAAGGTCCGGGGCCGGTCGCGACTTCGGCCGCGGCGTCCGCAGATGCGACATCGGGTTGTCCGAACGGAGCCGCCCTTCGGCCCATGCGAACAGGGCCCGGAGTGCCTTCGTCGCATCGACCCGTGAGCGGCCGTTCCTCGCCAGCCCCCCGAGATAGTCGACCAGGTCGTCCTCCGTGAGAGTCTCGATCTCAAGCCCGCGGCTGAACAAGAAATCGCACCAGAGCAAGACGAGCTGGTACCGGTAGGTGTGCCGGGTTCGAACCGAGCGCCCGAGCACCACCAGGTAATCGTCGAAGCGGCGAAGGGCCTCGGGGAAGGGGACCCACACGAATGAGGATGGCGCAACGGAGCGCGTCCGGGAATCGGTCAGGGAGGGGAATCCGGGCAAGGGACCGGGCTAGGCCGCTTGGCCTTGCGGTTGGCCATCAAACCACGCCCGCATGTCGAAATCGGGATCGAAGAGTTCCGCGACCTTGATCTCGTAGAACTCTGCCAGCTTGGCGAGCTTACGTGTCGGCGGGTATTCCTTTCCCTCGGCGCGTTCCCATCGGGAGATGTTCGACTGCGGAACTCCCGTCGCACGCTGCACCTCTAGGAGCGTCCATCGTCCCCATCGGAGCATGTGCAGTCGGCGGCCTAGCTCCGTCCGATCGACCATCACCTGCACCGGCTGCCAGCTCCCTTCGACGGGGAGAACAGCCCGTACTCTGACGGATTCTCCAGTTTTTGTCTAACTTTTCCCACGAAGGTCTTTGCTTCGGCACCCATCACGTTGTAGCGTCTGCGGCCATATGGGAAAACAGGCCCTCCGACTGGAACACCTCCGGGCCGAGCGCGACCTGACCCAAGAGCAGCTCGCGATCCTCGCGGGGATCAATCCCGAGACGATCTCGCGCATCGAGCGAGGGGTGGGCCGGCCGCGCCTTCGGACCCTTCACCGGCTCGCGCGAGCCCTCCGCGTCGAAGTC
>JBQTIP010000238.1:0-3008 GCA_052388025.1 Actinomycetota bacterium | reverse complement strand
CCGTAGAGGTCGAAGTCGGTGAGCGAGAGGAAGAGCGCCGCCGCCACCGGGACGACGAAGAAGCAGCCGATGGCGGCGAGGGCGGGGAAGAGGAAGACGGCCGCGGCGCGCGTGGCCTCTCGGCCTTCGGTCAAGCGCGTGCCTCGCGCGGCTGGTTGGGCGCCGTCAACGTCCCCCCCAGCCGGACGCCCGCACGCTGCCGCAGGCGGTCGGCACCGCGATCCGCTCCCACCGGCGCGATTCTGGGCGACGAACGGACGGCCTGCAACTCCGCCCAGTAGGGCCCGCGCGTTCGCCTCAGGCCGATCCGCTTCTTGTCGGCGTGGCGGTTGAGGTGGCGGAAGGTGCCCGGTGGTTCGGGCGGCGGCGGTCCCCGATCAAGGCGCTCACCGTCGCCGTTCGGATCCGCGCCACATAGCTGAGCCACCGGACGGCATGCGACTTGCCAGTGAAGCCGCAGTCGGAGTAGGTCGGCTCCGCTGTGACAGGTGAGGCGACAGCGACGGTGTGGCCAACCTCGCCCCGGCGGGGTTCGAAGCCGCGCAGATCGGCTCGTGAAGAGACGATGGTCACGGAGGCCCCCTCACGCGCGAGGATGGGCGGCGCGCCGCTTACACTGACCGGCGCCGCAAGCCAACGCGGGGAGTCCGAGGTCTGCACGATCGTAGGTCGGCGTTCGGAGGCGACAACCTCCTCAGCCGTACCCCGAGACGTCGCGTTATCTCGCGCGGCCCGGGCGCTATACGGCACCACCGAATGGGAGTTGAACTAAACCGGACGGCGGAACCCCCCCTTTTACGTTAGACCGCTGGAGGAGCGTGTATCTTGACGACCGTTGCGATCTGGCAAGTAGCCGATTCGGGACCTCGTAGACTTCCATCGGCGGCTCTCGATCTGGAGGCGCAACTCGAGGGATGGATCGACCAGGATCCCGACCTTGTTCAGTTCGGGCTCCGGATCCTCGGGCGGCAGGTACGGGTAGACACCGGCCTTCTCGATCTTCTAGCCCTCGATCCGACGATCCGCAAGGGCGCTGGTGCGTGATCGAGATCAAACGCGATGCTGTTGACCGCGCGACTTTGGGGCAGGTCCAGGACTACGCGGCCTGCCTGAGCGAGATGACAGAAGAACAACTCCGTGCCGCCCTCGAGCCGCACCTTGCCGGCCGAAAGCTTGATCTTGACGAAGAACTACGGACACGCGACGCCATCGACTCTCTCGATCCGAAGAACCGCCAGGTCGTTATGTTCGTCGTCAGTACGACTCGTGCCGTCGGTCTCGAGCGGATGCTTCGCTTCCTCTCCGGCGACTTCGGCGTCCCGATCTACGCAAAACTGTTCAACGTGTTTGTAACGAGTCAGGGAGATCGAGTACTGATCCGGGAGACGGCCGAGGGAGAGGCTCCGCAGCCGACCGCGGAGCGGTGGCAGCCGGCATCGTTACAGCAGCTCCGTGCAATCGCCGAGGCCGGCGGATTCGCGGACGTATTCGATACGATCAAGGTGGCTGCGGAGACGCACGGTCTTCAATCGCGCCCTTGGAAGCGAAGCATCATGTTCGCGCCGCCTACGGACGGGCGCCGCTGCCTGTTCACACTTTGGACGACGCCTCAGAATGGTGGCCTCCAAGTCTACGTCGAACCGAAGGCCTTCGCCGAGTTCTTTCCTGTGAGCGAAGCGCGGGCTCTCGAAACGATCCGTGACCGTGGATATCGGACGATGGACATCAGCGAAGCCCGTACCTTCGCAGACGGCCTCGACAGGTTGCTCGGACCACGGTCTAACACGCCGCTGCAGCCGACCGGCTCCACCGGCGGCTGAGCGCCCATATCCGTTAGACTTCGAACGAGGGAAGCATGCCGATCGAGCTGAAAAAGGCCGCGCCCGTCGTCTTGCGATCCGTCGGCCTTGACGAACGATGGCACGCAGAGAAGACCGAGGTCCAGTCAGACGGACGCCTCCGCAAGTGGGCGCGAATCGCCGAGACGGGGAAGTTCCTGCGGGTCATTCTGTTGGAGGATGGCCAGACAGTGCACAATGTGTTCTTCGACAGGTCGTTCAAGGAGAGCAACAAATGAGAGTCAAGTACTTTCCGGACACGGACACCGCCCTCCTGGAGTTCACCGACAACGAGGTCGCTGAGACCAAGGAGATCAGCGAGAGCATCTACGTCGACCTCGACCCCCAAGGAAACCTCGTGAGCATGACCATCGAGCATGCGTGCACGAACGCTCGCCTGCAGGAGTTCTCGTATCAGGAAGTGGCGGGTCGCACATAGGCGGGAGGCCGAACCAGGCGATGGAGTCGACGCCCCAAAGACGGCGCGGCCCATCGCCAAGCCGTTGGACGGCGTGACCAGCGCGTTCAGGGGATCGTGAAACGGCTCGACGATCTGCTGGGTTCAGCGGAACCACACGGAAGCCGAACGGGAGCGCCGCCGGTGTCGCTTCGTGGGACGGAGGATTGACCGACACCACCGACGGCGGAAACGTTGACCATTGAGGTTCGGTATGAAGCGGAAGTCCATTGAAATGCCTGTGTCGGAGTTCAAGGCGCGCTGTCTGGCGGTGTTCTCCAAGCTGGACCGCCGGCAGTACGCGCGGGTGGTGGTCACACGCCACGGCAAGCCGGTGGCCGAAGTGACACCCCCGCGCTCGACACCCCCCGACCTGTGGGGAGCGCTCCGGGGCTCGGTCCGTACGCCGAAGGGAATCGACCTGACCGCGCCGGTGCTGACCGGACGGCTCGACGCCCGGGCCGGCAAGCTGCACCGCTGACCCATGGCCGTCCTGCTCGACACCTGCGCGGCGATCTGGCTGGCAAACGGTGAGCCGATGTCAGTAGCGTGTTGAGGGGTTGGGCGAGCGAACGTCGCTGGGGCATCGGCGGACGTCACGCGCCATCGTCGGACGATCTTCGCTCCTTGAGCCAGCGGCGCTTCTCGAGCACCTGATCCACTTCGCGGTCGAGCGCCTCCAGCCCCGCCTCCACCGTGACGTCCTCCCGGAT
>JBQTIP010000237.1:0-9102 GCA_052388025.1 Actinomycetota bacterium | reverse complement strand
GCGATGGTTGTAGATCAGGGCGTGCCAGCGAACGTAGAAAGCGCGAACCGGCTCCAGACGGCGACAGGCCAGAAGTCCCTCAATGGCATTACCCTCGATCGTCCAGCGGCTTCCAGTCTCCCGATCGCGGAACGCTCCGTCCTCGCGATCGAAGCTCAGCTCCCGCCCGGCTGCCCGGGTCGCGAACGCTGCCATCGTGAACCCGTCGGGCCTCGGTCCGGCGAGCACCACAATCCGGTCGCCGTCGATAGTGTCGTGCACGACTCCACCCTCGCGCTGGACCTCGCGCAGCGGGTAGCCGAACCAGTCGCTCTCACCCTCGATGCCCAGGACCATCTCGTTCTCCGGGTAGGTGGAATCGAGCGGACCCAGCACGGAGAGCAGGAATGCGGGGTCCATCCCCGGGCGGGAGAAGAACTCCTCCCTCCCGTGCCCGTGCCGAGCGTCGGGATGCCCGGGGTCGGCCGGTGGAACCATGACCGTGGTGTCGGGGTGCAGAGCCACCCAGTCCTTCCACTCCATGTGATATGCGGGGATCCAGGGAAGCCGGGTGCCGGCTGAGAGCCGGTCCAGGGCGAATCCCTCGAAGTGGATCCAGTGGCTCGCCGTTCGGAAGTCCTTCAACAGCAGCGTGGCGTTCAGGAAGCCCACGGACCTGAACAGCGGCTCGCGGTCGCTCTTGCCTCCAACCTGCGCGACGAACGCCGACCCGGACTGGCATCGCTCGCAGCTGGTGACGAAGAAGCGCTCACCGTCGACTCGGTCGTTCACGACGTGATAGTTGTCCACGACCCATATGGGGTAGGCGCGTGCGCTTCCCCTGAAGACGAGGCCGACCACGTAATCGTCCTGTCGCATGTGGTGGGCCTCGGAGGCCGAGGCCATCTCGGGGTCGTCCCAGCCGGAGATCGCCTCCCCAAGCCTCCTGGGGATCCTGAACCGGTCGTAGGCCTCCCGGTCGAAGCCGGGTACATCTGGCACGGCCCGGGTGATCTCAGGGGCCATCAGCTCGCTCCCATCGGCACGCTCGCCGCCCGGCGGTTGAACGCGTCGTCTGCCACTTGGACGACCTCGGTCAGCAGCCGGAAGGAGCTCGTGAGGGTCCGCGGATCCGCCAGGTATCCCAGGTTCAACAAGATGACGTGCGAGGCTCCGGCTTCCACGTAAGGGCTTATCTGACCGACGACCTCATCCGGGGTGCCGTGAAGCATGTATCGGTGCACGAGCTCGAACGGGATGCGGTCGATCAGCTCGAGCGCGGTCTGTCTGGGCATCCCGGCCGGGATGTACGACGTCAGGCCGTGGAACCCCTCGCCGAGCGGATGCTCCGCGCCCACCGTCCGGTAGAGCCAGTCGGGGAGGGAGAGCACCAGTCCCTTGACGAGCGGGTGATCCATCAGTCGGTGGACCTCGTCGTGGTCCTCGCCGAGCGCGACGTAGGACCGAACGGCGGCCGTGAACGGCCGGGACTCTCGCCCGTTCTTGCGCCTGGAATCGAGGATCCAGGAAAGGCGCGTCCTGTACTCCTCGATCGGCAGCATGACCGGGAGCCACCCGTCGCCGTGAGCGCCGGCGATCTCGCACATCCTCGGCCCGAGGGCGCCCACCCAGATCTCCGGGTAGGTCCCCTCGTACGGGCCGAGCCCCAGCACAGCCCCCGCCAGCGAGAACCACTTGCCCTCGAAGTCGACCGTCGAGTCCGACTCCCAAAGGATCCGGACGACCTGCAACGCCTCCTCGAGCTTGGAGGCTTGGAACGAGTAGTCCATCCCGTAGGGGACGGTGTTCTCGCCCTCCCCGGCGCCCATGCCGAGGATGGTCCTGCCCTTGCTCATGTGGTGCAGCGTGAGGAACTCACTTGCCAGCATCGCCGGATGGCGTCGGATCGGGTCGGTGACGCAGGTGCCGAGGCCGACTCGTTCCGTCGCCGTGGAGGCCGCGGCAATGCAGGCGACCGGGTCGAGGAACACATGAGGGTTCCCGCTGGGGCTCACGGAGGCCATCGCGGCGACCTCGGGCGTCCAGAGCGACTCGGGCAGCCAGCCCATGAGGTGGTCGGGCCAGAAGATCGAGTCGAATCCCTTCGCCTCCAGCGCTCGTGCCCGCTTTGCGAGCCCGGCAGCCGGGGGTCCGAGAGAGCCGACGGTACCCACTGAGACCCGTTTCGTCATGGATCCGCCCTCATCGCGTCAGCCGGTCGATGCGTCACCGTCGGCGCGCCGGATCACGACCTCGAGATACTCGACCGGAGCGACGATCGTGACGTCGCCCGATCGGTTGGCCGCGAGCACCAGCTCCTTGAGGTCCCGGCCGAAGCGCTCCCGGTTCGACTCGTCGAGCCCTTCGAACACCGTTCGGATGGGCCCGAAGTAAGTCCGGAAGAACTCCAGCCAGTGATCGATCGACCGGTACCGGAACACGAGGCTGCGGCTGGTCGTCTCGATCGCGGCGGCTAAGTCACCGAAGAGCCGGCTGAGCCCTTCCTCCGTCCCCCAGACGATCGGCGGCTTGACCCCTCGGGCGGGGGGGGCGTAGCGCGCCGCGGCTCGAAAGAACCCACCCGCCTGGCTCTCGGGGGTGAAGTTCGCCATGCCGATCTTGCCGCCCGGGCGGCACACCCTGAGCATCTCGCCGGCCGCCTTCTCCTGGTCGGGGGCAAACATGACGCCGAACGTTGACAGCACGGCGTCGAACGAAGCGTCCGCGAACGGGAGCGTCTCTGCGTCCGCCTCCCGGAAGTCGATCTCAAGGTCCTCGAAGGCAGCTCGCCGACGTGCTCGATCGAGCAACGCGGGCACGTAGTCGATGCCGACGACGTCGCAGAACCGACGCGCGGCGCAGATCGCCGTGTTTCCGCTCCCGGTCGCCACGTCGAGGACCCGATCACCGGCGTGGAGGTCGACGGACTCGCAGAGGGACTCGCTGACGATCAGGATCGTTTCCGCGAACTTCGAGAAATCGCCGGCCGACCACGCTTGCTGCTGGCCTTCCTTGATCTCGGATAGATCGATCATTGCAGGCGCTCCACGGTCCCGGGGACCGGCACCTTAGGAAGGCCACCGTCGCCGGCGGGGTGTTTGGCGGCCGCCGGCAGGGTCTCGTCCATCCAGCCGACCAAGTGCTCGATCACGATCGGCTGCAGCTTGAGGTCGAGGAGCATGCCGGAGGTGTTGCCCGCGGGTATCAGTCGCACCTCGGCGCGACGGCTCGAACCGGATCCACCGTCGGCGACCAGGCCGTCGACCGCCTCCCCGAAGCGGCGGCTCGCCTCCTCCTGCCCCAGGTACAGGAACAGGACGTCGGTCGAGGCGAGCGCCTCCGGAACTTCGGGGATGAAGCGGAGCCTGGGCTTGATCCTGTGCGTGGGCACGACCCGTCGGACACCTCGGGCGATCCTCGGAAATCGCTTCCCGGCCCGCCTCGCCGCCCGGTGGGGCGCCGTTCTCCCGGCGCCGCGCAAGAGCGACTTGGGCGAGCTGGGGAGGTTGCAGCCGACGCTCACGCACGACTCCATCCTGGCGGCCATCGCGAGCCCGGTCTTCGCCCCCAGGCAGTTGCCGACGATCCCCATCGCATCCAGGCCGAGCGAATCGAGCGCCACTCCGGCCACGGCGGTCGCCTCCTTGACCGGCGGGTCGTTCATGTTCGACGGGAACGAACCCGTGCTGTCGCCGAGCTCCGGGTAGTCCATGCGGACGGACGCCAGGCCTCGTTCCGCCAGGCTCCTCGCCGTCCGGGCCCAGAGCCCGTATCGATGGCTCCGTGTCGCTCCCAGTCCCTGGAGCATGAGGACAAGGGCTCGTGGAGTCGACTCCGGGATCGTCACGATCGCGGCGAGGCGCTCGCCCTCGAACGGAACGAAGATGGGAGACTCGATCACGGCGGCGCATCTCCGTCGGGGAGCGCGGCGCACCACGAGAGCGTGCTGGACACGAGGATCTCGGAGAGGGTGGCTTGCGTATCGCCCTTCGTACCGTCGCCCCTCCCCACGAATCGCGGCTGACCGAACTTATCGGCCTTGCGGTCGAGGAGGACTTCGCAGGTGCTGGTCCCCCCGATCTCCGCGAACCGGGAGACGAGCCGCTGCAAGTCCGGCCGCTCTCCAGATGTCTTCGAAATCTGGACGACCAGGGAATCTCCGCGGAACGAGAAGACGGCCTTCGCAAGGTCGACTGCCGATACCTCCTCGAACACCTCCAGGCGAAGCGGGAAGCCCTGAACGTCCAGGATGCCGGCCTCCCTCAGCATGTCTTCCGGCTCCCGTGCGCTCTCGGTCGCGCGTCCCTTGCTGACCAGCTCAGTCAGGAGGCCCAGGCGCAGCAGGGATCGCATGTAGCGGCGGCCGTCGACCACCGGCTCCCAAAGCACGAGGGCAGAAGCGGCGATCTCCTCGCTCGCGAGAGCTTCGGCGGCCATCGCCGCCACGGTTCCACCGAACCGGGCCCCGATGAGGCCGACGCTCGAGACACTCGTCGAAGCCGCCAGGAGCCGGACTGCATCGAGAGCGTCGTCCACGTGCGACCGGAGACTGATGTGCTCGGGAGGGAGCTCGCTGTCGCCGTACCCCTGCGAGTGGTAGCGAAGGACGGAGTGTCCGGACGCGGCCAACTGCCGGGCGAGCGGAACCTCGAGCGGCTGGAGGTTCAACTGCTCCAAGCCGTAGGAATGGCAGATCACCCACCCGCGCCGTGGCTCGCCCGCTAGGGGGCCGGATAGCACCGCGACGGTCCGGCCATCGCCCAAGGTGGGGGTCAGGAAGCGCTCGCGGATACCCGAACGGGGGTCCTCATACGAGCGAAGCGCCACCAGGAAGGAGGCTTCAGCCATCGCAGGCGAGCCCGCCATGGCTGAAGTCTCGAAGCTCGACGTCGTCAAGGCCGTCTCGATCTCCTAAGGCGATTCGAAAGGACAGATGACCTAGAGTGCGGAAGCGGGCTCGGACCGTCACGGTCATTCCTACGTAGCTTCCATACGTCCGTTACGCCATTTGCCCTTCCGCACGCTCGGCTGAGCGTGCCGGGTCCCAGCATCGTACGTCGGGTGCAGTATGGAAGTTACGCGCCCCGATGGATGAGCGGCGCAGTAGCCCACCCATACACTCGGGTCTCGCCCCGAGTCCCGGAGGGAAGCCCCGTCCGTGCACCGGAATCACGCCGTCGAATCCAGAGGGGAAGCCAGGCTACCCGGGCGGATCGTCGTGCACCTGCGCCGGGACGTGCCCCTGGGGCTCCTCGATCTAGCCGTCATCGTACCCGCCTACCTCGGTCCATTGGTGCTCCGCTTCGACGGGGACGTGCCTCGACGCTACTGGGACAACTTCTGGTGGTTCGTCGCCGTAGCCGCTGTCCTGCATCTGCTCATGAACTACCTCTTCGGACTGTACGGCCAGATGTGGCGATACGCCAGCGTGCAGGAGGCCAGGCGCGTCGTCCTCTCCGGCGTGACCGCCGGTGCCTTGATCGTCGGGGCCGGGGAGCTCTGGGGAGGCCTCCGGCCGTTGCCCCTCTCCGTGATGATCCTCGGCGCCGTCCTCGCGCTCATGGCGTTCGGCGCGATCCGCTTCCAGAGCCGCCTCTTCGCGTTCCGCCGGCGCTCCGCCGGCGGGCCCGTGCGCAGGGCCCGAGTCCTCTTGGTCGGGGCCGGTGATGCCGGCGCGATGATCCTGAGGGACATCCTCGGCAATCGCTCGCTCGGTCTCGATCCGGTCGGCATCGTCGACGACGATCTCCGTAAGCGAGGTCTCTATATGCACGGGATCTCGGTCCTGGGCACACCGGCGGCGATCCCGCCGCTCGTAGCCAGGCTCAACGTGGAGCAGGTGCTGCTCGCGATCCCCTCCGCCACCGGGGAGGTCGTTCGGGAGGTGGCGGCGTTGTGCGAGAAGGCGAACGTTACGCTACGGGTGCTCCCTTCCGTGCGCGAGATCGTCGGCGGCAAGATCACGGCGCGGGACATTCGCGACCTTCGCATCGAGGATCTCCTCGGGCGTCAGCAGGTCCAGACCGACCTCAACGAGGTGGGCGCGATCTTGCGCGGACGGCGGGTGCTCGTAACGGGCGCCGGAGGCTCGATAGGGTCGGAGATCGCTCGCCAGGTCGCTTCCTTCCAGCCTACGTCGCTCATCCTTCTTGACCACGACGAGACTCATCTGCACGACGTGCTGATGGAGCTGGGCGACGGCGAGCATGTCGAGGTGGTCCTCGCCGACATCCGTGAGCGAGAGCAGATCCTCTCCACCTTCATGCGACATCGCCCCGAGGTCGTGTTCCATGCGGCCGCCCACAAGCACGTGCCGCTGCTCGAGACCTACCCGCAGGAAGCCGTGCTGACCAACGTGATCGGGACCGCCAACGTCGCGGACGCCGCTCTCGCGGCAGGTGTACATCGTTTCGTCATGATCTCGACGGACAAGGCCGTGAGGCCCGCCTCGGTAATGGGGGCGACCAAGTGGTTCGCCGAGCAGATCGTCCGCTGCACCCGAGAGTCCGGATGCCTCTTCTGCGCGGTGCGCTTCGGCAACGTGCTGGGGAGCCGGGGGAGCGTGATCCCGACGTTCTTCCGGCAGATCGCTCGCGGTGGGCCCGTGACCGTCACAGATCCGGGCATGTCCCGCTACTTCATGAGCAACCAGGAGGCGGTGCAGCTGGTCCTGCAGGCGGCGGCGCTGTCTCGCGGCGGCGAGGTCCTGACCCTCGATATGGGCGAGCCCGTCAACATCCTCGAGCTGGCGCGCCGGCTCATCCGGCTCTCGGGACGGGTTCCGGACGTCGATGTGCGGGTGGAGATCACCGGGCCGAGGCCGGGAGAGAAGCTCGTGGAGGAGCTCATCGACCCAGAGGAGGAGCAGCTCCCGAGCGGTCACCCGGGGATCGCCGTCTCGCGTCCGCCGGTGCCCGACCGGCCCGCCCTGAGGCGGGCTCTCCGTGAGCTTGAGGCGCTCGCCGCGACGGGGGACAGCCCGGCGCTGGCGGAGCGGATGAAGGCCCTCGCAGGCCGATCTCTCCAGCCGCTTCAGGCGGGAGGTGGATGATGACTCCGCGCGCGGTGGTTGTCGCGCATCGCGAGACGATGGTGGCCGAAGGCATCGCCGCGGCGCTCACCCAGTATCCGGACATCGTGTCCGTGGCCGTGGCGACGTCGGCGGCGGAGGGCGAGCGGCGGGGCGAGGGGGCCGACGCAGTCGCGCTCGACGAGCATCTGCCCGGGGCGGAGCGGATGGCACGCAGGCTGCGGGGCAGGGGCGTGCGCGTCGTGTTCCTTGGGGAAGGTGGCGGGGACGAAGACGGCATCCGGGTCTCGACCCGGACCTCGGTCGCCTCGCTTGCCTCCGCGCTGGTGCCCGGCGTGACGCGAGACCCCTCCGCGATCGCCCGCCTCACGCTCAGGGAGCGCGAGATCCTCGCACTCGTGGCGGGCGGCTTCGCAGCGAAGCAGGTGGCCCGCCAACTTGGAATCAGCGCCAAGACCGTGGAGCGGCACAAGACCAAGATCTTCGCCAAGCTCGGAGTTCCGAATCAGACAGCGGCCGTCGCGCTGACGAACGGTCTCGGGAGGAGCTACGCATGGAACCGATCGAGTATCTGAGAGCGATCCGCCGTCACTGGACCGTGGTCATCGGAGCGGTCCTCGTCGCCCTGGTGGCTGCGTGGTTCACGAGGGCGGTGGGCGCGGACGGGACGATCAAGCCCTCATTCGAGGCGACAACGGTGCTGATCAGCTCCACCGACGCGACGACTTTCCGGACCACGGGGAGCTTAGGCGACCCCAACACCGCCGCCGCGCTCGTGATCCTCCCTCCCATCCCGGAGCGGGTGGCCGGCGCGATCGGGTACGACGGCAGGCCCTCGGACCTCGTGGGGATGATCGACGCGTCGGTCGACGAGATCAGCGGACTCCTGAACATCACAGCGACCAGCGCGGACGCCGCCAGGGCGAAGCAGCTCGCCGACACGTTCGCGACCGAGCTGCTCACGAGCCTCACCGAGCTGCGGGAGGTCGAGTACGCGGAGAGCATCCGCGACGTCAAGGCGGAGATACGAGGGCTCAGGAAGCAGATCGCCGCGGCTGGCGAGGCCGACACGCGAGACGTGCAGGCGCAGCTCACCCAGCGAGAGGCGGAGCTGAACAACCTCCGCTCGAGCACTCCGAGCCCAGGCTTCCATATCTTGGCGCCTGCGGCGGCGCACCCGGTGGCAACTATCGGCTTCCAGGCGCCTCGCTCGTTCGGCGCGAGGGCCCTGATCGCGGCCCTCGTCGGGCTGATCGCGGGCGCGGTCATCGCCTTCATCCTCGCCCGGTTCGACACCAGGATCCGGACCAAGCGGATGGCCGAGGAGAGCTTCTCCCTGCCCGTGCTGGCGGAGATCCCGGTCATGCACATCGGCCGAGACGCGATCGCGGCCGTATCGCAGCCGTCGTCGCGTTCGGCCGAGGCGTTCCGGATCCTCGGCGCGGAGATGACCCGCGGGGGCCCGTCCGGCGACGCCGGGGGGGCCAAGGCCAAGCGTCCGCCTCAGATGGTCCTCGTGACGAGCGCCGGGCCGTCCGAGGGCAAGACCACCGTCGTGGCCAACCTGGCGGCTGCGTTCTCCGAGATGGGGAAGAAGGTGCTGGTCGTCTCTTGCGACTTCCACCGCCCGGCCGTGCACAGGCTGTTCGGCCTCTCTAACGAGCACGGGCTCACCGAGGCGCTGGCCTCGCAGAACGGAAAGCCGTACCTCGACGGCGTGGCCCAGGAAACGTCGCTCGACGACGTGCAGGTCGTCCCGAGCGGGTCGAAGCCCAAGTCGGCGGGTGAGCTGCTGTCCTCCGAGGCGATGCGCACGGCGCTGCAGGAAGCGAGAAAGCTGGCGGACTTCGTGATCCTCGACACCCCGCCGATCCTGGTCGCGAGCGACGCGACCCACCTCCTCGCCGACGTCGATACCGTCCTCCTGGTGGCACGGGCCGGGAAGACCAAGGGTCAGCTCGCGGAACGGACGAGCGAGCTCCTCTCGCGGCTCGACGCCCCGGTTACGGGCGTCGTGTTGAACCGCGCCGCCGAGATCGCTATGCCTCGGGGCTACAGGCTGTACTACCGAACAGGAGACGGGAAGCGGGAGA
>JBQTIP010000236.1:0-1686 GCA_052388025.1 Actinomycetota bacterium | reverse complement strand
GCGGTCGCCCGGCGGCGCGCGCGGCGCACGACGAGCCAGACCGCGAGGCCGACGACCGCCACGGGCACGAGGTAGCCGAGGCCGACCACGACCGCGAAGATCACGCGGAAGAAGCCGGCGATCGAGTGGTCCCACGCGCTTCCGAGGCTGGGCTTCGCCACCTTCTCGACCGCCAGCGAGACGCCGGTCTCGCGGAGGTTGAGCTGGATGGTCGCCTTGTCGGTCTGGTTGTTCAGCAACCGGAGCCGCCCCCGGATCTCCTCGATGCGGAACTGGACGTCCTCCAGCGCGTTCTCGACCCGCAGCGTCGACTCGATGGTCGTCGCCTGGTCCATCAGCCGGAGCAGCACGACAAGCCGCGCCTCCAGGATCCTGAGACGGCCTCGGAGGTCGACGTACTGGGCCGTTACGTCCTCGCCGTCGATGGCCTCGCTCTCCACGCGCCCGAGGTCGCGCAGCTCGCTGAGAGCGGCATCGAACCTCGCGGCCTCGACGCGCATGACCAGGCGGCCCGACCTCCCGCCGTCCGTGGAGGAGGACTGCACGAAGCCGCCGTACCTGGCGGCCACCCCCGAGGCCAGCTCGAACGCGTCGGCGAACGTGTCGCGGCCCACGACGACCGAGACTTGGGCCGTCTTGATCACGCGGGCCAGGTCTCCGGGGAGCGTCGTTCCCCCGATCGAAGGGTCGAACCCGCCCAGTGCTTCGTTCTCGCCTGCGTTTTCGAAGGACAGGTCGGCAGTGGCATCGGCAGTGGCAGAGGAATCGCGCCCCCCTTGCAGCCGCGCTGTGACGGACCTTCGCTGCTCGTCCGCCGCGCCGCCCGGCAGGGGGCTCCCGTCGCGGGTCGCGAAGAACCCGATCGCCCCGGCGGCCACGAGAGAAAGCAGCGTGCCCGCGCTCACCAGGGCGAGGCGCCGGCGGGGCCCGCCGCGAGGACGGGCCCTCCGAGGCCGCCCGGTCGCGGGCTCGCGGCCGACGCTCTCGCGCCAGGCGGCCTCCAGCAGGTCTTGCTCGAGCTCCCGAAGGAAATGGATGTCGGTCTGCATGTCAGTCGGCTCCTGTGATCAGTGTCCTGTGCTGCGGCTCCAGCACCTGGGCCAGCCGTCGCAACCCCCTGCTGACCCTGGCTCGGGCGGTCGCCTCCGTGCACTCCAGCATCCGAGCCACCTCCGGATACGGCCGCCCGTCCATCACCCGGAGTAGCATCGCGTCGCGCTGGTCCTCGGACAGCACCTCGAGCGCGTGGGCGAGCGCCCGCCGGAGCGGTTCGAAGTCGATCAGCTCCTCGACGCGTTCGTAGTCCTCAGGCGACAGGTCCCTCTGCGGGAGACCGAGCTTCCTTCGAGCCCTCGAATCGACGGCCCCGTCGCGGAAGAGCCGCCCGAGCTGGTGGCGTCCGATCCCGTACAGCCATCCCGCGGCTCCCGCTCCACGGTCCCGGAAGCACGCTCGCGAGGAGAACGCCTCCGCGAACGTCTCGGCCGTGAGGTCGGCGGCGACCTCCGGATCGAGCGTTCGCCGGGCGAAGTAGTTGAGCAGGCCCTCGGCGTGCCGCCTGTAGAACGCGCCGAACGCATCCGGCTGCTCCCGGGACAGCAGCACCAGCTCCGTATCGTCGAGCTCGTCGAACACGCGCCCCTCTTCAAAGAGCGATCTCGCTCTTACTATGCCGCGAGAGCGGTT
>JBQTIP010000235.1:0-8570 GCA_052388025.1 Actinomycetota bacterium | reverse complement strand
ATGGCGTCCTCGTACGCGCCTTCGAGGTCCCCCTTCATCAGGTTCACGACGGAACGGACCCTGAGGTGCCACGTTCGCTCCTGGAGCATCTCCGCCGCTTCCATCCTGGAGGCCACCTCGTCGAGACTTTCGGCCGCGCTCGCGAGGTCCCCCCGGAATGCGGCGAGCAACGCCTCGCCGAACGTTACCCCGGCGCCGGTGAATCCCGTGATCTCCTTGCCTTCGAGCGCTGCCAGCACGGCGTCCGCCTCGGCCCACCGCCCGACGTCGATCGCGGTCTCGACCGCGTT
Organism: Actinomycetota bacterium; assembly: GCA_052388025.1. Taxonomy (GTDB): domain Bacteria; phylum Actinomycetota; class UBA4738; order UBA4738; family HRBIN12; genus JBQTIP01. The sequence goes on along the minus strand of JBQTIP010000235.1, from coordinate 8,280 downwards.
CGCGAGCGCGATGACCTCGAGACCGCGGATCCCTGCTCTCCTCGCGGCGTCGGCGGCATCGAGGAAGGCCTGCAAGCCCTCCTTCGGGTCGTCTTCGGAGACCTGGACTCCCACGTGGTTTAGGGCGGAGGCGCGGGTTTGAAGGCTCCCGAACTCCTCCGCCAGAGTGAGGCCGCCCTTCGCGAGCATCGCCGCCTCGCGGTGCCGGCCCAGGTTGAACAGCGCGCCGCTCTTCGCCCCGATCGCCTCGGCCAAGAGCTCCGTCAGGTCGAGCCGCTCGGCGAGCGCGAGCGCCCGTTCGGCCGACTCCAGGGCTCGTTCGGGGGAGCCAGTGGACACGTGCCCGTCCGCCAGCTTGGTGCGGAGTTCCGCCTGTGCCGTCGCGTCCCCACCCTCGCCGAGCGCCGCGAGCGCCGCTTCCATGCGCTCCATGCTTTCGGCACGGCGGTCCAAGGCTCCGAGCGGACGGTAGAGTCGCGCGGTGGCGAGAGCGGCGGCCGTCACGTCCCCGCGTTCCTGGTGCAGCCCCACCGCTTCCTCCAGGTACGTGACGGCGTGCTCGAAGGCGGCGGATCTGGTCGCGGCCTCTCCGGCCTGCTCGAGCAGCGACGTTCGCTCGGCCCCGTCTGGCGTGATCGCCAGGGCCTGCTCCACGTAGCTGAGCGCTTGCTCGGGAGAGCCGAGCGACACTGCCCGCTCCGCCGCCTGCGATAGCCAGTCTCGGGCCCGCGCCGCGAGGGCATCGGCGTCGGGTCCTTCGGGTGTGGCGCGGAACGCCTCGACGTAGTGCGTCGCCACCACGCCGGCGAGCTCCTCGTCGCCCACCGACTCCATGTGGTGGGCGGCCGCGAGATGCCGTCGCCGGCGGTCGGCCTTCGACAACGTGCCGTACGCCACCTCGCGGATCAGGCTCTGGAGGAACGTGTACAGCCCTCGTTCCGGCGAGCGCGGATCGCCCTCTTGCATGAGGAACTCTCTCTTGGCGAGCTCGCGCAGCCTCGGCTCGAGTCCGTCGCGGTCCTCGCCCGTGACCGCGGCGAGCGCCTCGATCGTGAAGCTCTTCCCGAGAACCGAGGCGTCCTGCAGCAGCGCACGGTCTTCGGTGGGGAGGGCGTCGAGCCGCGCCGCGATCAAGGCGTGCAGCGTGTCGGGGATCTCGAGCGTGCCGAGGTCTCCGACGAGCTCGTACGCGTTGTCCCGGGGCTCAAGCACGCCGCGGTCGGCGAGCATGCGGACGGTCTCCACCGCGTACAGGGGCACGCCCTCTGCGCGCGCCACGATCCGCTCGACGCCGTCGGGCGGCAGCCTTCGCACGAACCCCTCGACGAGCTCGGTCATCGCGGGGTCGGCGAGCGGCTCGAGGTGCAGCGCGGTGAAGCTCCGCTGCCCCCCACCCCAGTTCGGGCGCCTGTCCGCGAGCTCGGGGCGCGCGAGCGTGACGATCAGGATCGGATGGTTCCGCGACCACTCGAGCATCGACTCGATGAAGTCGAGGAGCCCGGGGTCCGCCCACTGGAGGTCCTCGAACACCATCGCGGTCGTCCCGCGTTCCGCGATCCGCTCGAACAGGCATCGCCAGGCCGAGAAAAGCTCCTCGCGCTCTCCCGGTGAGCGCTCGTCGAGGCCGAGGAGGTGCGCGAGGCGGGGCTCGACCCATCGGCGTTCGTCCTCGTCGCCGAGGTGCTGGGCGACCGCCTCGGAGAGCTTGCGTCGCGACTCGATTGGGTCGTCGGTCTCGGCGATCCCCGCTCGCATCCGGACCATCTCGCCGAGCGCCCAGAACGTCACGCCGTCGCCATAGGCCGGGCAGCGGCCCTGGTGCCAGAAGACGTCCTCGACCAGGCCGTCGACGTACTTGAGGAACTCCCACGCCAGTCGGGACTTGCCGATGCCCCCGATCCCGACGACGGAGACCAGTCGCGCCTTCTGCTCCCGTCCCGTGGCGTGGAGCAGCTCCTTGATCAGCCGCAGCTCCTCGGTCCTGCCGACGAAGGGGGGCTCGAGGCCCCCGGTTCGCCCGACGCCGCCGCGCTGGCCGACGACGCGGACCGCCCGCCAGGCCGCGACCGGCTCGTCCTTGCCCTTCAGTGTGAGCGCGCCCACCTCCGAGAACGCGATGGCCTTGGCAGCTGCGCGGTAGGTCGTCTCGCCCACGAGCACCGTCCCCGGCTCCGCGGCCGACTGCAGCCGCGACGCCGTGTTCACGAGGTCGCCGGCCACGATCCCCTGCGAGACCGCGCCGACCGCAACGGCCGCCTCACCCGTCAGCACGCCGGCCCGGGCGCGCAGCTCGAGCCCGACCGCCCGGCCGAGGGCCTCGACCCCTTCCACCAGCTCGAGGGCCGCTCGGACGGCGCGCTCGGCGTCGTCCTCGTGGGCCGTCGGGGTTCCCCACACCGCCATGACGGCGTCGCCGATGAACTTCTCGACGAGACCGCCGTGCCGTTCGACCGTCTCCCGCGCGGCGTCGAAGTACCTCGAGAGGAGCTCCCTGACGTCCTCGGCGTCGCGACCCTCCGAGATCTTTGTGAAGCCGACGAGGTCGGCGAACAGGACCGACACGAGCCGGCGCTCGGTGGTAGGCGCGGCAGCGGTCGAGGGTGCGGCCGCCTCGTGCTGGACCGCGTCCGCCTGTTCGAGCGGCGAGCCGCACTCGCCGCAGAACTTGCTGTCCGCCGAGTTCGGGGAGGAGCACGACGCGCAGACGAGCACGAGCGCAGTCCCGCACTCCTTGCAGAACTTGCGGCCGGCCTCGTTGTCGGCACCGCATGCTGAGCAGACCATCTCGGCTCCTCGCCAGGCGTCTCGCCGAAGGTTACTCCCGGCCGGGGCGCCGGGTGTACGAGGCGCCGCGACGGCCTGCCAAGTCTCACAGGCCTGGACCGGATCCTCCGGCGGCGCAGCAGAATCTGGCGCCCGAGCAGGGCGCGGTTCAGCGCGCGTCGAACATGCACGCGGCCGGCCCCCGACGATCGTTCCGTCATCCCGAGATCATCGCCCGCGTCGGGCGATGGGCCCAGGATCGAAGCTCCACCCAGGTACAAGTCTTGTCTCGCTCCCGGCCGAGAGCGCATCCTGGGGGGAGTGGCGAGGGGAGGCAGCCATGAATCGGTCGCGCTCGCAACCGCACGACGACGGCCCGACACGCTTCACGCCGTCGGGTTCCGACAGAGAGGTTGGACCCGAAGCCCGTCATGCCGGCCCCGCCGTCGCCGGGATCGCGTGCCTGACACTCTTCGCGGGTGGCGTGGTCGTGACTGGTCTGATCAGCAACGGGATCACCCGCGAGTACGGGGTCGACTCCAGCGCTTTCGGCGTAGACGATTTCGTCGGCCTGATCATCTTCAACCTCCCCGCATTCGGTCTCGTGGCTCTTGCCGTGTGGTTCCTTCGAAGATCCGGCTCCCCGGTCTTAGCTGCGTGGGCGTGTCTCCTGACGGCCGTCGTGACCGTCCCCATCGCCGTCGTCTTTACGCTTCTGGCAGTGGACGAGTTTGGAGACGCTGAAGGGACCGGCCGGGTGCTCCTGAGCCGGGCGTCCGTGGTGTTCGTCCTCGTGATCGCGATCCTCTTGGCCCGCGCCGGGATGCGATTCCTCCGGACTGCGCACGGGACGGCCGGCGGAAGCTGATCACTCAAAGCAAGCCGAGGTCAGTCCTCAGAGGGGCGAAAGGCCGCCCCGAGACGCCTTCGCGCGGTCCTGTTGCGGGTGCAGTGATCGCCCGATGTCAGAGGGGGATGCTAGCCTTCGGAACAGCATGACCGCCGCGGTCTGGACCGCCATCGGCCTTCTCGCCGCAACGTCGCTCGGGACGCTCTTCTACTTGGGTGCCCGGATCGACGGGCTCGGTGCCCGGATCGACGGGCTCGGCTTGCGGATCGACACGTTATCGGCCCACGTGGACACGCGCTTCGACTCGATGGATGCGCACATCGACCCCCTGAGGACGCGGCTCGATGCGCACGTCGATCGTCACGCCAGCTGACCTCCCGCTCCAGTGGCGAAGCCGGACCGGTCAGGGAAGCGAGGATAGTCGGAGACCCTCGTCGCGACCGCAAACAAAGAGCGCCGCGAGGCACATGGCCACGCTTCGAAGGGGTGCCACGAGCGAGTCGCCGCGTGCGATCTCGATCGTGTCGTCGTCGAGGGGTTTCTCCGGCGCCAGAGGAGGGTCCCTCTTCTCCTTGGCTCCGAGGAGACCGAACTACCGCATCTTCTTGGTCTTTGTCTTCTTCGGCAGTGAACCGGCGAAGTCGGCGCCCCGCTCCACCCATGACCTTAGGGCCCGCTCGGTCCGGGTCCCGTCCGCGGAGACGAAGAGCCACACCCGAGGTCGTCAGGCCTCGAGCCCGAGCGCGGCGCGGATCTCGTCGAGGATGGCGGGGTCGTCGATCGTCGAGGGGACGCGGTACTCGCGGCCGTCGGCGATCGCTCGCATGGTTCCCCGGAGGATCTTCCCCGAGCGCGTCTTTGGTAGGCGCTCCACGACCACCGCCGTTTGAACCCGGCGACCGGGCCGATCTCGGCGCGGACCATACGCACTAGCTCTGACTCGAGCTCGGCCGGGTCGCGCTCCGACCCCGCCTTCAGGACGACGAGGCCGACCGGGACCTGCCCCTTCAGCTCGTCGGCCACACCGATCACCGCACACTCGGCACCGCTCAAGCGTGTCCGAGCGGCCTTTCCGGATCCTTACCTGAGCCTTGTGACCCGCTGAAATCTTCGGAACGTGGCGCTCTGGGCATGAGGGCGCCGCCTCAGGGAACCGGTTCCCCACGCCGGACGAGCACGCTCATCCCGTCGATCGTCCGGGGGACGACGTCCTCGAGGCATCCGAACCGCCACCAGGGGCGGACGCGGCGGAGCTCTTCGAGTGCAGCGGGGCCCGACATCCTGACCAGCTCAGGATCGTCCAGCACGCGCGCGAAATCGAAGCCCTGGCGCAGCAAGACACGCACGAGCACCTGCTGTCGGCGGATGCGCTCGAGGTCCGACGACGGTCCGGTGCGCGACAAGCGGGCGCCCACCCACTGGTGGAGGCGCTCACCGGTGAGTACGGCCGCGGGCGGGTCGAAGTCCACCGGCTTGCGCCCGTCCTGCATCCGCGTCGTGGGCTCGAGCGGGTACCAGAGCCTGAGCGGCTCTTCCACCGGCACGCTGACGGTCACGCCCTCGAACGTCCGCTCGGTAGCCTCCCGCCGCAGGCAGAGGCTGTGCTCGACCTCGATGCCGAGGGCGGCCAAGCTCCGGAGGAGCGTCTCGTGTCCCCCCAAGGCGAAAGCCTTGTTGATGCGGTGGTGGATCTCCTCGATCCACATGTCGCGGGGGACCCACAGCAGCTCCCCGTGCCGCGGGTCGGCCACGACGATGTTGTCGGTGTTCGATCCCCACTCCCCATGATCCGTGACGGCGACCACGGTGGTCACGGCTACCTCTCGCCGGCGGGCGCCGCCTCTCCGGCGGGCGTCCGCTGGCCTCCTGACCGCGGTTCTCGGATGTCCGCCATCCTGGCGGCGCGCAGAACCTCGTAGCACGCGCCCGCCAAGGCCGCCACGGACCCTGCGACGACGAGCGGGTACGCGAGCCGGTAGGTCCGGCGAAGGTCTCCCCCCCAGCGCTTGACGTTGTCGCTTGTCGCCGACACGCGCCGAGGGATGTACCGCCGCAGCAGGCTGCGAAGGATCGGCCACCGCCGCCGGCGACCGGGGCCGCCGTCTCGGCCCAGCAGGAGTCGTCCCAGGGCCCGCCCTCGCACGAAGTGGTGGCGCAGGAGCCGCAACGGCCGGCGGCAGGGGCTGTGGTGAACGAGGCGGACCTGCTGCGAACGGTAGGCGGTGTATCCGCGTTTGGCGAGCTCCCAATTGACGACGGTGTCCTCGCCGGCGCGCATGTCCTCGGGGAACTCGCCGACCTGGAGAAGGAGGTCGCGGACGTAGGAGCAGTGCGCCGGCGGTCCCTGGAGCGGGCCGGAGGGCCGTCCCGGGAGGACGGTGGAATGGTCGAGGAAGTAGGAGGCCCACCCGGCCCAGGTCCGCGTCCCGTTAAGCATCGTCCCGGTGACCATCGCGTATCCGAGGTCATGAGCTTGGAGGCGCGCCGCGAGGCTGCCCTGGGGCAGCTCGACGTGGGAGCCGGGAAAGCTGACGTAGTCGCCGCGCGCGACCCGCAGGCCGGCGTTTCGGGCTTCGCCGGGCAAGGCTGGGTGCGGAAGCTCGACCAGGGTCACGTTGGGGAACTTCTCCCGCACGAACGCCGCGGTGCCGTCCGTCCCGCTCGTGACCACGATGACCTCGAAGGGCTCCGGGCATTCCTGCTCGACCACCGACCGGACGCTCCGCTCGATGTGCCTCTCGTCGTTCTGCGCAATGACGATCGCGGAGATCGCCGGAGCGCCCGGATCGATCGACTCGGGTCGGAACAGGGCAAGTCGGCCCGTCGCGGTCGGGGTGGCGAGCACGGGAAGGTCGGCGGGACGTGGTTGCCAGGTCTTCACCTCCCGGGGCGGCGCGAGCAGGTTGGCGTAGTCTGGCTGGAAGGCGTTCTCCGGGTCGGCCTGACGATACTTCTCGACCCGAGCGCGCCGGCGCTCCTCCGTCAGGCCCCCGACGTGCTGGATGCGGATGGTGATCGGCAGCCACCGGGCTCGAGGGATGGAGGTGGGGACGGGGACGAAGTGGAGGCGGTGGGTCGGAAACCGCTGTCCGGGCTCGTAGGCGAAGAGGCGGTATACCCAGAGGTCGGCGAGGTCGTACCGGCCGAGGCCCTCGATCATCCGGTAGACCTTAAAGCCGTAGGCCAGGCCCGGCAGGGCGTCGCGCTCCACGAACTCCCGGAGCGCGGCGGCGTCATCCGGGTCGATGCGCTCGTCGGCGTCGAGCGAGAGGATCCACAACGGATCGAGCTCGGCCGCCGCTTGGAGGAGGCGGTTGCGGTTCCGGCTGTCGTCCCAGCCGCGGTAGTCCTGCCGCGGGGGGTTGACGAGCAGACGCGAGACGAGCGGCTGGGCCTGCAGGAGATCGCGCGTCCGGTCGCTGCTCCCGTCATCGAGGCAGACGAGGGCGTCGGCGAAGCGGGCCACGGACTCGAAGTAACCCGGGAGGTCCTGCTCGCAATTCCGGGCCGGGAGCAGGCATACGAGCGTCGGGCGGGCCACGTCCTACCTCGCCTTTGTCGGTGCGTCCTCGGGGACGATCAGCACGGGGAGCCCAGGAGGCCGGGGCCGCCAGACCGGGAGGTCTCCGGGAGGTTTCCGGGAAAGGGCGCTTAGGTCGGTCCCGTACCTGCCGCGGGGGTCGGCCTCCCCATACTTGGCGAGCCGGTCGAGACGTCGGCCCTCGGTGGCAACCCCGAGGTGCTGCACGCGGATCGTGGTCCTGATCCAGGCCCGGGGCGGAATGCCGGCGGGTACGGGGTTGAAATGCAGGCGCCGCCGGGCGAGGGTCTGCCCGGGCTCGTAGTCGAAGAGGCGGAATATCCAGGAGCACCTGGGGTCGTACCGGCGCCGTCCCCAGATCCAGTAGTGCTCGAACCCGTACACGCACCCCGGGAGGGCGTCACGCCGGACGAACTCCCGCAGGGCCGTGGCGTCCCCGGCGTCCATCCGCTCGTCGGCGTCGATCCAAAGGATCCACTCCGGCTCGAGCTCGGCCGCCGCCCGGAGCAGCCGGTTGCGGTTCTCCCCGTCGTTCCAGCCGCGGTAGCCCTCCCGGCGCGGGTTGGTCAGGAGGACCTTCACCAGCGGGCTCGCCCGCAACAGCTCGCGCGTGTCGTCGGTGCTCCCGTCGTCGAGCGCGACGATCGCGTCGCAGAAGCGTGCCGCCGACCGGAGGTAAGCAGGGAGGTCTCCGGCCGCGTTTCGGGCCGGGAGCAGGCAGACGAGGGAAGCCCCGGGCGACACGGCCGCTACCTTTCTCCGCCGAGCGCGCCCATGAGGCCCTCCCTCGCCTCGCGGATCAGGCGGTCGATGTCCACGTTCCCCGGGCAGCTCTTGGTTGCGCAGATCTCCCGGTGCCCGATGACGTGGCCCCGGTCCAGGTCGATGCCCCACCGCAGCGAGATGGCCCGGAGGAGCGCCGCGCCCGCCCGATACTGCTCATCGGGACGAAGCACGCTGGAGGGGTCGCCTCGATCCTCGAATTCGATCCCGATCGTGTAGAGGTTCGGGTTCGCATCCGGGACCAGATGCGCCGTGGGGTTGCGGACCCTCCCTGCGTGATGCGCCGTGTCCCCCTCCTCGACGAACTGGGCGACCCGTCCGTCGAGCGCCACCAGGTAGTGGG
>JBQTIP010000234.1:0-8800 GCA_052388025.1 Actinomycetota bacterium | reverse complement strand
AACACTCGGTGCCACCGGTGGCGGCCGGGCCGCTCTCTAGTGAGTGCTGTTCTGCTAACGGGTTACGCCACGAGCGAACCGTCGAGGCCTCGAAAATCGAGCACGGTCCCGGAGTAGATGTGCCGGATCTTCAAGGTGACCTGGTCGTTGGTGAACATGGAGCCCACGTTCGGCAGGTCCTGGGTCATGATCTCCGGTTCCTCCGCGCCGTAGAACCCGATCTCGATGATCGGGACGGTGTCCCGCTCGGCCGAGAGGTACCAGTTGTTCTTGTCCGACCAGTAATCGACCACCTCGTAGTCGATCCCCTTCTGGCGCACGAAGGAGGCGTCGTTGTCGGCCGTCCCCTGCTTGCGCTCGGAGGCGGTGAGGACGAACGCCGTCTCCTCCAGGTCGATCGGGACCCAGAGGTGCCGACCCACCAGCCCGAGCCGCTTCGCGCTGTTCAGCTCCGTCTGCTTGCGCATCCGCCCGAGTGCAGAGGCAAGCGACGATGTCGAAAGCGCTACGGTACCGAGGTTGTTGTGCCCCGCCGCGAACAGCGCGACCGCGTCGTAGATCGCGGCGTTCGTGTTCAAAAAGTCGAACACGAACTCGTGCAGCGTCTGCGCGGCCGCCCTCGCCATCCGGGTGGGAACTCGGCGGATGAAGCCGACATCGTCGTTTGCGATCGCCTCCAGGTTGATGGTTTCGGTGCCACCGCGCTTCGTCGCTGCGTAGGTCGCTTCCTCGTCCGTCGGCGAGGTCATCGCGGCGTAGGCGGCCCCCTGGGCCACCGCAGCGAGGTTCGCGTAGCCGCCGAAGCGCATCCTGCGCTGGGTCCGGAAGTCGCTCACCGGCACGATCTCGACCAGCGGACCCCAGGTCATCAGGTTCGAGGCGGCGTAGTCGGCCACCATCTTCCGCGCCACCGAATCGCCGAGGATCTCGGTGAAACCCCCAGTGGCGATCGCCTCGGAGAGCACCATCTCGCCCTCCATCAGCTCGTGCAGGTGGAGCTGCACTCGGCCTCCATTGGCCTCGGAGATGCCGAGCTTGCCGAGCGGTCGTCGGGGGATGCGGCCAGTGAGTACGCCGCCGGTCTCCAAACCGTCGCCCGTCAGCTCGATGTACGCGGACTTGAAGGACCGGTAGGGCGGGACCTTCTCGCCTTCGACCTCGACGGACTCGCCGAGGAAGAAACCGTCCAGCGCGGCCTTGGCTCGCTGGGACTCCTCGAGACCGACCGAGACATCGGGCTTCGCCCTTCCGGCGGAGGACACGAGGTTTTCCTTCTCGAGCTCCGCCCAGGAGTCGAGCTCATCCTTGATGGACTCGGCGAGCTCGGCCCCGGCGAACGACCGCCCTGCATACCGCTTGGTGATGCGGGCTTTCACCGGCTCGGGCAGCCTCGTCTCGGCCAGGGCCTCGCGGACCACGAACCGCGAGATCGCAACCGGGATGAGGTCCGAGTCGGCCTCACCGATCCCAGCGCCGACCAGCGCGGGCTTAGGCTCCAGCGCGGGCTTAGGCTCCGGTGTCCCCACTCCGGGCGATGGCGCCCCGGGCGTGAGTGGCGGTGCTGGCGGGACCTCGGCCGCGCTGATCTCGGCCACGAGGTCGGGTTCGGCGTCGAGAAGAGCTTGCTGCAGCTCCTCGTCGGCGTTGCTGAGCAGCTCCTTGGCCACCAATCGGTTGGAGGCCCGGAGCAGCTCGATGAACTTCTGCAGGTCCATCGGACCCTCCTTCCCTTCTGCGGCGACGAGCTTGAGTAGGCCTCCGCCGGCCGCTGGTTGGACGACTAGATCGACAGACGAGATTGACTTGATGGCGTCGACGAGGGCGACCCTGCGCCCGCCTTGGGCGACGATGCGCCCGTCGGCACTGCCGACGAGGGACAAACCGACCAGGTCGCGCTTGCCTCTGCGCCAGGCATCCAGGAGCATCGTGCGCAGGCGCTCGGCCGCCTCGGAGAGGTGCAGGCGGGCCTTGACCGCTGCTCCGTCGAATCTGGGCGCGGACAGCCACCCAACGATGTTGTTGACCGAGCTGTCCCGGTTGGCTAGGTGATCGGCGTCAGAGCGCGCGAGGACTCGTACGCCGTCGAACAGGGGTGTCGCATCTCGCAGTGCCTTCTCCGAGTAGACCTTGCCGTTCTTCGACTCGCCGACCCGGATCACAACGACATCCCACTCGGTGCCTGTGGGTTCGGTGCCCTCGCCCTCGGCGACTGGCTCGCCCAGCCAGTCGTAGATCGCCACGCCGAGTTACTCCGCCACGGCGTCGGCGATCGAGGAGGGGGGCTCCTCCTTCAGCCGCTTGTAGATCCCTCGGAGCTTGGCGATGAGCCGAGCCTTCAGGTCGTCGGGGAGGTCCACCGTGCGCCCTCGATAGCCCACGGTGAGCGCTGCGGCGGCCGCCCCCATCTGGGCGACATCGGGCTTCCCTTTTCGATCCCCGATGCGGAGCTTCCATGTGCTCGGCTTGGCCGGGTCGGGGACGTACAGGAAGGCGCCGGCGGGGTAGGGGACACCATCCATCGTCTTCGTGGGCATGGGCTCTCCCTAGTGGCTGAAGATGCGTGCGCGCCCCGGTGCTGGTGCCGGGCGCTCGAGGATGTCAGGAGGCACGGTCAGAATCCGGACGGGTGAGTTCCCGATCACGATCCTCACCTGGTCGCCGTCGTAAGAGATCCCGGAAAGGGGTGCGTCGTCGGCGAACCCGTAGCGCTCCAGCGTCTCGGCTATCTGCTCGTCGTCGAGGAAGCGGCGCAACTAGACCTCGCGGACCTCGAGGCCGTCGGCCTGGCGCTCGGCTTCCTGCGCGGCATCCTTCCGGCGGCTGTAGCCCTCGCTGGCGCTGACGACCTCGCCGTTTGCAGCCTTCCGGTGGAAGTACCACTGGCGGTTCGTCCCCTTGAAGAGCTCGAAGAAGTCAGGATCACCCTCAGCCTCAGTCACAGCCTCCGGAGCTACGGACTCCTGCAGCGGTGGCAGGTCCTCCTGCGCCTCGGAAGGCTCGGCCGGCGGCTCCGGCGGCTCGAAGACCTCGGGCTGCGAGCCCGGTCCGGTGAGCAGCTCCACCTCGTCCGCTGCCGTGATGCGGGCCTTGTGGCCGAATGCCGTGACGACGATCAGATCCCCGCCCGGCTCCTCGCGGATGCCCCCGAGGTCATCGGCGCTGACCTTGTGGCCGAGTGCCTTCGAGAGGGCCTTCGCGGCCCTTGCGTCCTGGCTCATGTGCTCCTCCGTTCGCTCAGGGCCTTCACCTTGCCGTTTCCTGAGATTGAGGACGGTGGTGTGGACGGTTGCGGCGCAGTCGCTGGGTCAAACGGCACGCCCATCTGGGCGAGTATCTGCCCCAGCGCGCGCCTGATCGTCTGATCGTCGAGCCACCCATGGTCCTTCGCGAGTGCGAATCCGGACGCAGCTTGGGTGAGGAGCTGTCCTCCCCGGTAGGCATCGCGTGGCGAAATCGCAGGGGCGTGCAGCTCGACCAGCTGGTACGGCTTCGCGGCCCGGTCCGTCGGCTTGCCGTCGTCGGCGTAGATCGGCACCAGGCCGGCCTCTGTCTCCAGCCGCCCGGACTCCTCAGCCTGCTCGAGCACGTAGCGGAGGATTCGCTTCAGGCAGGCGAGGAAGTAGACCTGCCTCCGCGAGAGGCGCCGAGTGGTCGGAGAGCTCATCTCCATCGCGGTCGCTCGGTTCACATCGGCGGCCGCGGAGAGCCAGTGCTTCGGGATGCCGAACGAGCCTGCGATGTGCTCGCGGACGGCGTCGATCTCCTTCACGATCTCGAATGCTCCGAGCTGTGGAGCCACGGCGGACCAGGTGACCTTCTCGTTGTGCGCCCGGACCGACCCGGACAAAGGCGCGTTGCCGTGACGGCGGAGCCAGTCATCGACCTGCTCCTGGCTGAAGCCCTCGAGCAGCACGTCCCAGATGAAGTTCCGCGCGAGTGCTGAGCGCTCCGTGACCTCCCAGAGCATCTGGTCGAAATTGTGGATCCAGTCGGCGACGTGAAGCAGATCCGGCCAGCCTCGCGTCGCATTCGACGGCGAATTGACGCGGAAGAAGAAGACGTCGCCGGATAGGTGCCCCGACCCTCGATCACGAATGATCTGAAGCGGTCGGCCCTTCTGGCCGAACCCCTTCTCCCTGATCCAGACGACATCGGTCGCGAGTGGGTTGCGCTCCTCGGCCGTGACGGCCTTGACCTGAGACGAGTCGATGTAGCCAAGCCGAACGACGCCCGAACCCTCACCCGTGATCCCCTCGGGGATGAGCTCGCCGTAAAGCCCCAGCTCGTTGGCGAAGTCGTGGACGCGCAGCTCCAGCCGGTTGACGTCGTCCTCCCAGAACTCGGCAACGAGCTCGGCGACATGCGGGTTCTTCGCCGACCAGCCGATCCCGTCTCCGACGATGAAGTCCGGGATGATCTCCGTGAGGCGGTGGCCGAGCGCGTTCTCGCGGTAGAGCTTGTAGCAGATCTCCTGCGCGCGATCGTGCGAGATGGACGGCAGGTCCCGCTTGGACGTCGTGGTCGACCGGTACAAGTGGTCATCGGAGTCGATTGCCCCGGTGGCGACGGCCTCGGCCAGATCAGAACCCCAGCGACGTGCCAACCAAGAACGAAGTCCCATCAGCTCCTCGCCCTCGCCGAACGGGCCCGGATCGACTCCGGCGCCGGCCCCGCGCCCTCCGCAGCCGGCCCGCCCCGCGCGAGGCGCGCCATCAGGTCGTAGGTCTCCGCGAAGAAGTAGTCATCGGGGCGCTGGCGTACGTAGATCGCGACTTTCTGACCGCTCATCGTCTCCTCGAAGGTCCTGTACACGGCCGTTACCTGCGGCACGTAATGGCGCGGCAGGTTCTCCGGCAGCAGCCGCTGCTGTGCCTCGTAGGAGGCGATCGTCTGGTCACACGCCCAGGTCCGTCGCGCGATCACGAGGCCATGGTCGGCATCGACCACGAGCTCGTCACGCTGTTCGCGGCCAGCCCAACGGATGAGCATCACGCGTCCGCCGAAGGCTGCGGCGAACTCGCGGGCCTGGCGCTCCTCGGGCCGCTCGTCGATCAGCCCAAAGTTCACGCCGTAGCGATCCCAGAGTTGGGCGAGCTCGCGGAAGCCGGGTATCTCGCCGATGAAAAGCGGTGCCGCTCGCCCCGATGTCATCCACCTCGAGATCCGCACGTGCAGCACACGGCCGACATCGACGCCGGCGGTAACCCAGTCCGGGCCGGTGTAGGCATCCGGCGGGACGTAGCGGCGTCGGCACGCGTCCACGGTCGCCTCGGAGAGCGAACCGCCCCTGGGCGAATACGGCAACCCGAGATCGAAGTTGTAGTGAGCCTGAAGCGCCGTCTCATCGCTGCTGCGATGCTCCTCGGTGAGCTCGGCTATGACCTGGTCGGGTGAGATGAGCTTTGAGACGTGGTACCCGCGCCGAGCGATTGCCGGGCGTGCCGCGACCCAGCGCCCACCAGCGATCACCTCACGCGAGAGGGGTCGGCGACAACGACCGCAGATCCGCAGCGCCCGCTCCTCATCGACCTGGTGCTCCCCGTCGGTCGCCTCGTAGTGGACGGGCGCCTCATGCCGACAGGGCGTGCACCGAACCAGCCACTCGTGTTGGTCCGAGTCGAGCCACAGCCGGTGGATCCCCGCCTCTGGCCACGAGGGGTTGGAGAACCGCCGCTCGAGCTTCAACGATTTCGGCGAGCCCAGTCGTTTTCGAAACGCCGGGATGTTGCGCTGATCCAACCGGTCGTACTCGTCGAGGATCAGCACATCGGCCGGGATCGAGAGGGCCTTCTTCTCCGAGACGGAGCCGCGGAAGTAAAGCCATCCGTGGCCGATCCGTTTGAGGCCCTTGTTCGAGGTGCCGCCGAACCGCGCAGCGAGGTAGGGGGAGCCCTCGATCGCCGTCGCCACCCGCGAGTCCGAGAAGTCGAAGGCGTCTGCCGCACCCGGCAGCACGTAAAGAACGTTCGCCTGCCACTGGTCGCCCGCGTAGAGCGCGAGCGAGACCGCAGCCGCCGAGATCCCGCACTGGCCCGACTTCATGACGTCCACCGTCGCGAGGGACCGATCCCCGAAGTCCGCGTAAATTGATCGCTGGAACGGGAAGGTCCCGAAGTCGAGCCCTTGGCCCTCCTCCACCCGAAAGGCTTCCGACCACGCCAGTAGGTCAGGGGCTGTCCGCAGGAACCGTGCCGTGCGCAGGAAGTAGAGGCGCTCGGCCTCAGCCCTGCTGCTCGAGGCGGGCGATGGCCTGGTCGAGGTCTGCGTCTGAGACATGCGAGAGCCTGATGTCGATAGGTCCGCCGCCGGAGCCGGTCAGCTCGCGGTGTGTGCGCTGGCCGAACCGATCGGGGAACATCCGCTCGAGCCGCCAGGCAGCCGCCTGCCACTGCGTCTTAGCCGCCTTCTCGATCGTGGCGATGTCGCGGACCTCGGCCTCGGCAAAGGCCTGCTCCACGGCATCCGCAAGTGCGAGGTAGGAGGCCTCGGTCCCGATGAGGCGGGCGATGATCTCTGCGCGTGTGTCCTTGCGCGCGACTGAGACCTTGCGGACTCGCGCCTCGGCTGCGAGTGCGGCCCGAGGGAGGTCCTCCAGCCGCGTCAGCTCCTCGGCGGCGGCCTCGCCGCGCTCCATCCAGCGGGCAAACGTCCGTCGGTTGACCCCGGCAAACTCGGCAGCAACCGAGCGGTAGTTACCGCCGACGACCGCGAGGACTATCGTCTCGTGGACCTCCGGGGTCAGCTTGCTCGGTCGCGGCATCAGGCTCGTCCCACTCCTTAAGTAGTTGATTGACTAGGCTTTCGTCCCGGAACCCTTTTTGTGTGGGGCAAAACTCCCCGCGAGGGAACACACACTTGAGAACGCGGGGCCCCTCGGGGGCCTCTACCTCCCGGGTCTGGGCAATCAGCCGATGCAGACCGTGGTCTCGACCTGTCGGCCGTCGGCCAGCGCGATCGTCCCCGTCCCGCACGATGAAGGCGCGGCGGATGCCGGAGCTGCGAGGTGCACGGTGGCGGGCGTGCCGTCGGAGAGCGCGAAGGCGGCATCTCCGCTTGCGGTGGGACAGCCTTGGGTACACGCCAAGGCGACGGCGGCGGGGTCCATGATCTCGTAGTAGATGGCGAAGACCGGCACACCGCCCTGATACCCGACCACTACCACCAGATCCGGTGTCGCCGATTCAATCTCGTACTCCACTCCGGGAGCTTGCTGCGCCGTGTAATCACGGGTCTCCAGGACCGTGCCGCTCCCCGCATCGGAAATCGTGAGAACGGGCCGGGGACCGGGATCACCCGTCAATGGCTCGTACGGCACGACGGGATACAGCCCCAGGCAGGCCTCAGGCCCCGAGATCTGATGCGGAGCGTTTGGGTTCGGTGTCCCGTCAAAGAACCGCTGCCCCTCGGCCATAAACTTGTCCCGCACCGCGGTATAGGCGGCTGCGGCGGCCACCTGCCGGAAGGTCACCCGGAAGACCGGTGTCTTCGGCTCCTCGGGGCGGGCCAGGAACATGTAAGCGCAGGAGTACCCCCAGCGGTCGCCGTCCAGCCAGTGGGCACCGCTCGGAAGGTTCCGGACGTAGCCGAAGGTCCCGACACGTTGCTGGTTCGAAACGAGGAAGATGTCCCAAGCGGGTCGCTCAAGATCTTCGATCGCTGAGGCGCTAAGCGGGATGAGAGCACCCAGGAGCAGCGAGACGGCGGCGGTGACGCAGATGCGCTTCATGAGTCCTCCTCCGATACCTCTCTGCAACCCTCTCAGGGCTCGACGGCCCACGTAGTTCCGCACTCGGGGCAGGTCAGCTCGAGCTGCCAGATGATCGCCGAATCAGGTGTGATCTCAGCCAGATCGGACTGTCCGCAGTAGGGGCAGGGAAAGCCCGATGCGGCTCCACTCCCCGCCTCCGGGCAACCACGCGTCCTGTCGCGATCAGGTTTCGCCAGCCCAGCAAGGCGGGGAGAAGCTCAACGCACATGCACACGTCCAGGGGAGCCGCCCGCACGTGACGCACGCTCGGCTCGTTCGGCGGCCGGCGGGCTCATCAACCCCTTCTCGCACCACCAACAGACGAACACCTCCCCGCGTCGCGAGAGCGAGAACTCGATCCCGCAGCGGCAACAGAACGCTTCCGCGCCGATCGTTTCGTTGGCGGGGTCCTCCCCGCCGTAGGGCGCGGCGTGAACGAGCAAGCCTTCACTCGCCGTTCACCAGTGCGAGTGCCTCGCAGACGGCGAGGTGACACGAGAGCACGTAGCCGTGTACGTCCCTGATCCTCACGAGGGCCCCGCACTCCGGGCAGACGATGGAGACCGCCGTGGGCTCCGGCAGGGGATCAGGTGTTGGTTCGGTCGATGGCACGTCTGAGCCTTTCGAGGCGTCAGTGGCAGGTGCTAGCGTTCGGAGTGGTGGACACACACGAATTGGCTTGGGCGGCGGGATTGTGGGAAGGAGAAGGCTCCGTGATGACACGTACAGACGGACGGAACCGCCATGCCCTCCAGGCCGCGATGGTAAGCACCGATCTCGACCGTTTAGAGGCGTTCCTTGAAGCTGTGGGAATCGGGCGTATCCGAGACGACAGCCCCCCGCGGAAGCCGCATCACAAGCAGAAATGGGTCTACCGCGCCACTTGCCATGAGGATATTCAACAGCTCGCTTGTCTGCTCTGGAAGTGGTTGGGGCCTCGGCGCCGTGAACAGTTCAGGGTCGCGCTTTTCGGTTGGAAGACGAAGAAGAGTCGGGTGATGATGAAACCGATGTATCGGCCACCCGAGGAGCGGCGGCGGCTTCGTTTGGAGG
>JBQTIP010000233.1:0-13768 GCA_052388025.1 Actinomycetota bacterium | reverse complement strand
CCGTCGCCGGTGATCACGGCGACGTCCGGGCCGACCAACACGCCGGATGCGAGCGTCGCGGCCGCGTCGACATCTCCCTGGTAGTACTGGCCGACGACGAAGACGATCGGCTCCTCGGGAAAGGCCTCGAGCCGCGCCCGCACCTCCTCGAAGTGGTCCCGCGAGGTCTGCGTGTAGCCAGGATCCTGTCCGGCAGTCGGCCGACCGGCCAGGAAGTCCTCGAGCGCGCCGAAGTAGGTGACGGAGCGCTCCGCGGCGTCGCCAGGGAGCCCGGTCCGGAGCACGTTCGTGTATGTCTTCGCCCAGCCGTAGGCCGTCGCCGTGTCGCCGTAGTTCACGACGAACACGCTCGGGCGCTCGCCGGCGCCGGCCACGACCTCGTGGACGGCGGCGAGCGACGCGCGGGCCTCCTGGTCGGCCCACTGCGACCCCTCGCCGGCCCAGCGGTTCGCGAGCCCGTCGACGAAGACCCAGCCGAGCGCGCCGACGACGACCAGCGAAGCGACGATGCCCGCGGCGCGCCGGCGGCCGCCGCGCCCGAGGAGCCAGCGCACCGAGACGAACGCGCCCAGGCCGGTGAGCGCGATCGGGGCGGCCGTGGCGTTCATGAACCGGTAGTAGGGGTAGGCCGTCAGCGACGGGATCAGGAAGCCGAACGTCCCGACGAGCGGCAGCAACCACCAGGCCGAGACCATGTCGTACGTGTCGGCCGGCTCGCGCCTCCGGCGCGCGAGCAGCACCACCGACGCGATCGCGATCGCCATCAGCGGCACCGTGATCGTCGGCTGGAGCGACGTGAACCAGCCACCGAGCCGGTTGAGAAAGAACTCCCTCGTGTACGGCGGCGGCAGCGCGGCGTCGGCAAGGCTCGCGGTCTCGCCCCATACGCCGACGACCCACATCGCGAGGCCGAGGATCATCCCGAAGCCCGTCGACAAGAGCATCGGGCCGTCGGACCGAAGCGCGGAGCCGAGCGAGAGCCGGCTCGTCAGGAAGTGCCAGCCGAAGACGGCCATCAGCACGCCTCCCAAGATCACGCATGTGGTCGGGTGGGTGAACGCCGCAGCGATCGCGATCAGGAACACGGCCGTCCGCGCGCCCCACGAGGTTCGCGCATCGCCGAGGAACGCGACCAGGAGCGACAGCAGAAACAGGACCATGATGTTGTCTAGGTAGCCCACATAGGGCGTCGTTAGGAACAGCGCCGCCGAGGCCAGCATCGTGAGCGGCAGGATCAGAGGGTCGCGCCGGCTTCGGAACCCTCCGGCGCCCAGCGCGAGGCCGGTCAGCACCGGGAGCCCGATCATCAGGAAGGCACTGAAGCTGTACTGGTCGATGCCGGCAACGCGCTGCAGCAGCGCGCCGGCGAGCGGCGTCGTCACGCGATAGCCGCCCGAGAAGACGCTCCCCGGACCCCATTCCCGCGCCACGGAACCGGGGTCGGACTCCAGGATCACGTTCGCCCGCCACGTGTACCAGGCGGGATCGCGCGTCGGCGCCGTGATGCTCGGGTCGCGCAGGAACGCCCACCCGAACCCAGTGAGCAGGACGAGCGCCACGGCCACCAGGACCAGGGGACGCCCGAAGAAGCTCTTCAGCTGTTGCGAGCCGGTCGGCGCGCTGGCCGGCGCGGTTTTGGTAAGCGCCATCCCCTGCTTCCCCTCGAAACTAGCTCGCGCGGGCCTCCGGGAGGCACGGGAGCCTCGACAGGATAGACGACGGGAAGACGGCCGCGAACACGGGGTCGTCCTCATGACCCGGCAGTATCGAGTGGCCGGGCTTCACGGTGTCGGCCTGCGTGAGGCCCATGATGAACCGCGAGACGTCCTCAAGCGTGTAGCCGTTCGCCTCGAGCTCGGCCTCGTGCAGCCAGATCTCGGTGGGACGGACCTTCGCGATCAGCCGGACATCGTCGGCGTCGTCGAACTCCCCCGCTATGGCCGCCTCGAGCTCCTGGAGCCCTATCCGGAACGCACCTGAGACGGCCGGGTCGAAGTTCGTCCCGTGATCTGCGGTGAGCACCATCACCCACCGGCCCTCACCGACCTGCTCATCGAGGAACGCGACCATCTCGCGGAGGTCCGTGTCCTGGACCCGCACGGCGTCGGACATCTCCACGCCGTTCGCGCTGAACGCGTGGCCGATCGTGTCGATCGCCTTGTAGTTCAGGTACAGGAGGTCGGGGACGTTGTCGGCGCCGAACCCCTCGCGGATGACGATCTCCTTCACCAGCCGGCTCTGGAAGGGCGTACGGGCCGGCGTGTCGAAGCCGTCGGCGAGCGGGGCGATCGGGTTGTCCCGCCACATCCCGTCGAGCGCGCCGTCCGCCCGGTCGAGCGCGCTGACGTCCTCCTCGAACCCGGGAACCTCGTTCACGTAGCCCGGAAGCACGTAGTACGGCCCCATCGTCTCCGTGAGGCCCCAGCTCAGGCCCTCGGCGCCGCCGGTCTCGGCGTCCTCCAGCTCTCGCGTGACCGCGATGTCCCTGTCGGCCCCGCCCCAGAGGGACCCGTGGCTCATCATCATCAGGTGCGCCGAGAGCGTCGCGACGGCCCCGACGAGCGGCTCGTTGCCCATGGCGCGGTCGTAGAGGTCGGCGAGCGTCGCCTCGAGCAGGAACGCCGGGCCGTTCTGGTCGTTCGGCTTCTGGAGATGCCCGTTCAGCCACAGGAACTCGTCGACGAAGCCGTGGTGCATCGGGAAGGCGCCGGTGCCGATGGTGGCGTGCCCGGTCGGCGTGTTGGAGGGCGAGGCGCCGGCGGTCGCGCGCTCGAACCAGGCGCCTTCGGGGAGGAGGGACCTCAGGTAGGGCCAGGCATCCGGCCACGTGTCGAGCACGTCCCGCCCGCCCGAGTCCCAGACCAGGG
Source organism: Actinomycetota bacterium (assembly GCA_052388025.1). GTDB lineage: Bacteria > Actinomycetota > UBA4738 > UBA4738 > HRBIN12 > JBQTIP01. The sequence goes on along the minus strand of JBQTIP010000233.1, from coordinate 10,901 downwards.
TCACGACCAGACGTGGGAGCGGCCGATCTCCGGCCGGGAGCAGCGCCTCCGCGAGCGCCCTGCCGTCGAGCGCGCGGAACTCGAAGTCCAGGAGCTTCGCCACGGTTGGGGCGACGTCGGCGAGCGTCGCGGGGCGCTCGTAGAACCCCGGCCGCACGTAGCCCGGCCCGTAGAGGAACAGCGGTACGTCCTGGACGTAGTCCCAAGGCCCGGAGTGCGTGAGCCCCCCGTCCACGAAGTTCGGCTCCCGCGCGATGAGCTGGATCTCGCCGCTCCGGTCGAGGCGGACGCCCCGCCAGGTACGAAGCAGCAGCTCGTGCGGCACCGAGCAGACCTGCTGCACGAGCGACACGGTGGGCGTCGTTGTCGTGGCGGTTTCCAGGGTGTCCGGGGCTCCGGTGCAGGCCCCCGGCAGCAGGACGAGGGCGAGGAGGATCGATCGTCCGGCGAGCCGTCGCCTCACGCCCGAGCCTCGGGCAGGCACTCAAGCCCTTCCAGGATCGACGTCGGGAACGCCGCCGAGAACACGGTGTCGTCCCGTTCGGCCTTCGGCACCTCCGCGGCCTGGCCCTTCGTGTAGTCGAGGACGAACCGGGCGACGTCGTCCAACGTGTACCCGTTGCCCTGAAGCTCCGCCTCGTTCAGGAAGATCTGGCTCGTTCGAACGAGCGTGACGACCGGCACCCCATCCGCGTCGTCGAACCTGGCGGTCAGGTCGTCGGAGAGCTCGCGCGGGGTGACCTGGAACGCGCCGGAGACGGCCGGGTCGAACTGGTGCCCGTGGTCGGCCGTTACCAGCAGCACCCATCGCCGCCTCCCCACCTCGCGGTTCAGGAACTCGACGAGCCGCGCCAGCTCCTCGTCCTGCGCCTTGACGGCATCGCGCATCTCCACGCTGTTCAGGCTGAAGTGATGGCCCACCTCGTCGATCAGTTTGTAGTTCGTGAAGAACAGGTCGGGGACGTCGTCGTCCCCGAAGTCCTCGCGGCCGATGATCTCCTCGATCAGCCGGCTCTGGTACGGGAGCCGGGCGGGGGTGTCGAAGCCGCCGCGAAGCTCGGCGAACTCGTGGCCGCGCCACTTCCCATCCGGGGTCCCATCCGCCAGGTCGGCCACCCCCGCGTACGACGAGAGCGGCGGGAGGTCGTTCACGTATGAGGGCAGCGTGAAGAAGAGCGCGTTCCTGTCCTGGAGGTTCCACTCAGTGCCCTCGGCGCCCTCGTCATCGGACGTCGTGCGAAGCACCGCGACGTCCCGGTCGCCGCCCCCCCACATCGAGCCGTGGCCCATCATGTTGAGGTGCCACGTGACCGTCGCCACCAGGCCCACCAGCGGCTCGTTCTCCATGGCGCGGTCGTAGAGATCGGCGAGCGTGGGCTCCATGAGGAGGCCCGGCCCGAGCTCGCCGCTCCTCACGAGGTCGGGCCCGATCCGCAGCTCGGAGTCGACCTGCCCGGTCCGCATCGGGAACGCGCCGGTCCCGAGCGTCGCGTGGACGGCCGGCGTGATCGACGGCGAGGACCCCACGGTCGCGTTCTCGTACCAGGCGCCCTTCTCGATCAGGGCCGCGAGGGCCGGCGTGGCCTCGCTCCACTCGTCGATCACGTCGCGGCCCCCGGCGTCCCACACAACCGTCACGATCAGCCGGGGCAGTTCACCGCGCCCGACCGAGGGGGCGAGGGCCTCCGACAGCGGGGCGCCGTCGGGAGCCGTGAAGTCGAATCCGAGGAGCGCGGCCTGCGTGGGAGCGACGTCCGCCATCGTCACCGGCCGATCGACCCTGCCGACCGGCCGGATGAAGCCGGGCCCGTACCAGAGCATGGGCACGCGCTGCAGATAGTCCCACGGGCCGGAGTGAGGGAACGAGGAGCCGAGGAAGTTCGGCTCCTCGGGGACCACGATGATGTCGCCCGACCGGGTGGGGTGGACCCCGCGCCAGATGCGGACGAGCTGCTCGTGCGGCATCGCGCAGGCCGCCAGAGCGAGATCGGACAGGACGGCTTCGCCCTGCCGCGCCGACGGGACGTTGGGGGAGGGAGACGTTTGGTCGCAGGCGCCGGCCAGCACCGCGAGAGCCAGGGCCAGCGCCGGGCCTCCTCCTCGCCTCACGCGCGCGCCTCGGGCAGGCATGGCAGGTTCCGCATGATCGAGGAGGGGAACGCTGCCTGGAACACGGGGTCGTTCGCGGTCGCCGGGTTCACGGTGACTCCCGGGGAGGCGGTCTCCGCCTGTGTGAACCCCATGATGTACTGGGCGACCTGGGCAAGCGTGTAGCCGTTCTGGCGGAGTTCCTCGACGTTCACGAAGATCTGGGTCGGCTGGATCAGCTGGACGATCCCGGTACCGTCGTCGTCGTCATCGAACGTCTGGTTGATCCCCGCGACGATGGGCGTCGATGAGATCTGGAAAGCGCCGGAAAGGTCCGGGTCGGGGATCGAACCGTGGTCGGCCGTAAGCACCAGCGCCCATTGCCCCCCGCCGATCTCACGGTTCAGGAACTCCACGAAGTCCTCGAGGGACGCGTCCTGCGCGCGGACCGCGTCTGCCATCTCCGGGCTGTTCACGGTCCACACGTGGCTGATGTAGTCGATGATCTTGTAGTTGACGAAGATCAGGTCGGGGACCTCGTCGTCCCCGAAGCCCTCGCGGAGGATGATCTCCTCGAGCACGCGGGTCTGGTACGGGGTTCGGGCCGGCGTGTCGAAGCCCAGGAGCAGTTGGTCGATCGAGTTGTTCCTCCACCTCCCGTCGAGCTCGCCATCCGCCTGGTCGACCGCGCGGACATCCTGCTCGAACCCCGGCACGTCGTTCAGGTAGCGCGGGAAGCGGTAGTAGGGCTCGAGCGCCGGCGTGAGGTTCCACTCGAATCCCTCCGCGCCAAGGGTCTCGGCGTCCTCGATCTCGCGGACGGCCGCGATGTCCTTGTCGCCCCCGCCCCACATCGAGCCGTGGCCGAGCATGCCGAGGTGGATGCTCACCGTGCCGAGCTCGCCGACGAGCGGGCGGTTCCCCGTGGCCCGGTCGTAGAGGTCCGCGAGGGTCGGATCCAGCAGGTACGCGGGCCCCTCGGCCCACGGCGTCGTGAGCTCCCCGCCGATGCGCAGACGGTGCGCCACGATGCCGTGGTGGTCGGGGAACGACCCGGTGCCGATCGTGGCATGGGTCTGCGCCGTGCTGGTGGGAGTGGAGCCGACCGTAGCGCGCTCGTACCACGTCCCCTGAGGGATGAGGGACTCGAGGTAAGGCCATTCGTCCGGGTGAGCGGCAAGCACGTTCCTCCCGCCCGCGTCCCAGATCATCGTCACGATCAGCTTCGGCAGCCCGGTTCGCTCCTCATCCGGCAGCAGCGCCTCGGTCATCGGCGTCCCGTCGGTGGCCTGGAACGGGAAGTGCAGCAGCGCCGCCTGGGTCGGGGCGATGCCGGCCAGCGTGACCGGTCGCTCGACCACGCCGGCCGCGGCGACGTGGCCGGGGCCGTACCAGAACATCGGGATGTCCTGCGCGTACGGCCACGGCCCCACGTGCGGCAGCCCCGAGCCGACGAAGTTCGGCTCGATCGGGAGGATCTGGATCTCCGCGGCGCGGTCGGCCCGGTAACCGCGCCAGGTCCGGAGCAGCCACTCGTGCGGCAGCGAGCAGGCGAGGGCGGCCGGGCTGCCGGCCTCGACACCCGGGACCGGTGAGATCTGGGTCGGTCCGGCGGTCGGATCGACCGTCTCAGGCGGGCTACCGGCCGTCGCGGGCGGCGAGCTCGGCCCCGAGGAACGGCAGGCCCCGGCGAGCAGAAAGAACGCCGCGAGCACAGCGAACAAGCGTCGGGAAGTCATGGACGGCATACGAAACCTCAGAACGGGCGGAACTACAAGGTAGCAACCCGGTAATCGCCGTAAGTCCAGTCGGCCCCCTGAGGCACCCTCCCGCGCCGCGAGCGCGGCATACGGCGGTAGGATTCTGCGCGTCCCCACCTCGGAGGTGCGTCGCTGGGATCGAGCCCCGCCAAACCGACAGGCCGAAGGCTGACCGCGCTGATTCTCTCGACGGCGATCGTCGGCCTGCCGGCTGCCGCGCTGCGGTTCACCTGCTTCGGGAACACGTGCGCGGCCGTCCGGGCCGAGGACCAGGCGCGCGTCCCCTTCTGCCGTCTGCCCGACGATGTGAAGTCGAACATCGTGGCGGGCTTCCGGGAGGGTCGGTCGCCGGACGTGCTCGGCGTCACGGGCTCGGCCGTCGTTCTAGGCACCACCGGGGAGCACGGGTCACCCGGCGCTTCCGCCCCGTGGCCCTCTACGTCGGCGCTCTTCGACACCCGCGTTCCGATCGCGTTCTGGGGCCCGGGGGTTGCCACGGACGCGCTGGTCCCGGAGGGAGCAACGCTCGATCGGGTCGCACCGACCGTGGCCGCGGCCCTTCGATTCGACCGCCCGTTCCCCGAGGTACGCGCCGGTCGCGCGATCGCGGGGGTCGCGGATGGAGACATCCCGCGCTTGGTCCTCGAGGTCGCCTGGAAGGGAGTCGGCACGGCGGATCTCGAGGCCCAGCCGGGCGAATGGCGGTTCCTGCGCTCGCTCCTCCGAGCGGGAGCCGGCACATTGGCCGGAGCAACCGGGTCGCTTCCGCTTGATCCGGCGGCCACGCTCACGACGATCGGCACGGGGGGGCCTCCCTCTCAGCATGGGATCACGGGAACGCTCGTCCGGAACGACCGTGGAGACGTCACCGGCGCGTGGCAGAAGGGATCTCCTCTCTCGATCATCGCCGCGCTGCCCGACGACCTCGACCACGAGCTCGGTGAGCGGCCGCTCGTCGGCCTGATCGCAACCGATGAGGCAGACCGAGGGATCATCGGCGGGACCTGGTACGTGCCCCACGACCGTGACGATCTGGCGGTCGTTCCGGGTGTCGGAGATCAAGCGGAGGCCGTCGAGCGGATGCTCTCCAGAGGATACGGAACCGACAGCGTGCCCGACATCCTCGCAGTCGTCATGCGGGGGTCTGTCGGCGACATGGATGAGAGCCTTCGACGGGTGGTCGCCGTGGCGAGGCGTGCGGCCGATGGCTCCATCCTCGTGGTCGTAGCCGGGACGGGTACGACCGCCGCCACCGTCGCCGCCGGTCGCGTCGTGGCGTCCGGCAATGTCCTGGATCAAGTGAATGCCGCGATCGGATTGGGCGAGTCGATCGTGGAGGCCGCGGTACCCGGGGGACTCTTCCTCGACCAGGTCGCCCTGGCTCGCGCCGGCGTCGGGGGGCAGGTTGTGCAGATATCGCTGCTCGGGACGAGGGACTCGCAGGGAAGACTCGTCATGGCGGACGCCTTCCAGGCCTTCGCCGTCTCGTTCGCGAGGTACTGCTGATGGCTGCCATCGCCCCTGCCCGCCACCCGCCACGCGACGCCACGGCCACACCTCGTCTCGTCGCGCTGATCATCGGCGGCCTCGCCATCGCGGGCCTAGTGCTTCACCTTGCTGTCCCCGGGAGGGTCCCCTGGATCCAGGCCTTCTTTATCCTCTTCGGTTCTCTGCTCATCCAGGCGCTCCCCTTCGTGCTCATCGGAGCTCTCGCCGCGGCCCTGATCGAAGTGTTCGTCCCGGTCGGCACTCTCGAGCGCCTCGCGCAGCTTCCCCGGCCTCTCCAGCTCCCCGCAGCCGGCCTCGCGGGCGTCGCCTTCCCCATCTGCGAGTGCGGGTCGGTCCCCGTAGCCCGTCGGCTGATGGCGAAGGGCCTGATGCCGTCGGCGGCCATCACGTTCATGTTGGCGGCACCCGTGGTGAACCCCGTCGTCATCGTCTCGACCTTCGTGGCCTACAGGAGCCGTGGCCCGGTGTGGACCATGGTGCTCGGCCGCTTCGGCTTGGGTCTGTTGGTCGCGATCGCCGTCGGATGGGCGCTCGGCCGCCGCACAAGCGACGAGCTGCTCCGTCCGGGTGAGCCCGATCACGCCGCCCACCTCCTTCAGCTCGATCGGCCCGAACCGCGATGGCGACTCTTCTTCGTGCACCTCGGGAACGACTTCCTCTTCATGGGGCGATACCTTGTGTTCGGGGCGACGGTGGCCGCGTTCGTGCAGACGTTCCTCCCCCAGTCTCCGATCGTCCGAATCGCTGGGATCCCGATCCTCGACGTGTTGGTTCTGATGGGCCTCGCCGCGCTCCTCTCCCTGTGCTCGGAGTCGGACGCCTTCATCGCCGCCTCGTTCACGCAGTTCGGCCCGTCCGCGCAGCTGGCGTTCCTCGTGTTCGGTCCCATGGTCGACTTGAAGCTCGCAGCGATCTACGCGGGCACCTTCAGGGGAGGCGTGGTGCGGACGATCGTGATCGGGGCTGGCATCGTGACGCTTGTCTCAGTGATGTGGCTCCGGGTGGTGTCGGGATGAGCCGCACCGTCGAATTGCCTTCGGAGCGGCGCGTGCCGGGGCATACCGCGGAGGATGGTGGAGGGGCCCGGCATTGGAGCCGGCCCAGGATCGCGGGAACGTCCGTCCTAGCCGCGTGGGCCACGCTCTTCTGGTTCCTCCTCCTGTCCGGCCGCGTGAACCTCTATCTGTCGACAAGGACGTCCTGGGTCGTCCCCGTCGGGGCGGCGTTGCTCACGGTCGCATCGATCGGTCGCCTCGCCGCGGCCCGCGTGCGACATCCCGAGATGCTGCGTCGCCGCGAGGCGGTCGTCATGGCGCTGATGGTGCTGCCCGTAGTGGTCGTCCTGGCCCTGCCGCCGGCCACGCTCGGCAGCTTCTCCGCGTCGAGGAGGTCCGAGTTCTCTTCCGGTGGCCTGACCACCTTCTACGGTACCTTCGACGAGACGAGCGAGGTCACGTTGCTCATGGTCGCCGCGGGTCAGACCTCGGATGCGGGCTCCGAGTTGCTGGCGAAGCGGGCGGGCAGCGAAGTCGATTTCGTCGGCTTCGTGGTGAGGAATCCGGACACGCCGGCCGACGAGCTGCTGCTCACCCGATACGTGATCACCTGCTGCGTAGCGGATGCGACCACCGTACAGGTGCGCGTCGTAAACGTGACACCGGGGCAGTTCTCCGAGAACGACTGGGTGGAGGTCAGGGGCCAGATCTATCCGCTCGGGCGAGAGGTCATCGTGACCGCAACCGCGGTCGAGAATGTATCCCGACCGCAGACGCCGTACCTGAGTCCCTGACACCCTTCGACACGCTCCGGTTCAACCCGGATCGGGTGACCGTGGAGGCGGGCGAGAAGGTTCGCTTCGTCGTGACGAACGTCGGCTCGAACGCTCACGAGTTCGTCCTCGGGGACCAGGAGGTCCAGATGTCCCGTGAGGAGGAGATGGGAGGCGGCGAGGCGATGGATCACGGGGGAACGGAGATGCCCGCCCTCTCCCTGGCTCCCGGCGAGACCATGGAGGCGGTAGTTACCTTCGACCAGCCCGGCGAGGTCCTCTTCGGATGCCACGTGTCGGAGCACTACTCGGGCGGGATGGTCGGCACGATCCGGGTCACCTGAGCGATCCGGGGGGGGCGGCCGGCCCCTCCCCGGCCGGCGGGGCCCTACCTCACGGCGTAGCCGGGCCTCAGCCGCAGCTTCGGCAGGTGCCGATCAGGTCGAGCCGGTGGCTGATGGCGGCGAACCCGATCCCGCTCGCCACGTCGGCCAGCGCACGCTCCATGCTCCGCTCGAGCCGGGGCGGGATCATCACGTCCTCGACGGTCCCACAGTTGGAGCAGACCAGATGGTGGTGGTGCTCCGTGAGGTCCTCCGCGAGCTCGTAGCGAGCGAACTCCTCGTTGGTCACAACCCGTCGAACGACGCCGGCCCGTTCGAGGACGGCGAGGTTCCGGTACGCGGAGCTCTGCGCGAGCTTCGAGCGGCCCGACAGGATTTCCGGGATGGCAAGCGGTTGCCCGGTGTCGTCGAGGATCTCGACCAGCGACCGGCGGTTCGCCGTGTACCGCTGTCCGAGGCCCCGGAGCCGCGAGGCGACTGTGAGGTGCAGGTCGGGGGCCATCGCCGGCGATCCTATCAGTCGGAATGAGAATCCCCGAGAACGGGCCCGCCCCCGCCGGGCCCGCCGGCTCCCCCGCGGGTCACGCCCGCACTCCCGCGGGTCACGGCGAGCGATCGCAGGGCTCGCTCCGGCGAGCGGCGGCCGCCGAGGAGCGCCACGACGGCGAACGCGAGCGCCGATGTGAGAACGATCGACCCTCCCGGCGCGAGCCCCCAGATGCGCGACGAAGAGAGTCCGATGAGCACCGACCCCACCCCGATCGCCACGGACCATCGAAGCGTTCCGCGGAACGAGCGGGCGAGGAGCTGCCCGCTGGCGACCGGGAGCACCATCAGCGCGGCGACCAGCAGGATCCCCACGACCCGCATCGCGGCCACGATCGAGACCGCAGTTACGACCGCGAGCAGGCCGTTCAGCAGGTCGACCGGGAGCCCGGCCACCCGCGCCCACTCCTCGTCGGCCACCACCGCGAAGAAGACCCGGCGAAGGGCGGTCATGGTCGCGGCAATAGCGATCCCCAGCGCGAGGATCACCCACAGCTCCGCGGCCGTGACCGTGAGGATCGCGCCGAACAGGTACCCGAAGAGGTTCGCGTTGAGCGAGTCGGCGAGGCCCACCAGCACGACGCCGAGCGCGATGCCGGCGTAGAAGAACAGCGCGAGGGCCAGGTCGCCGGAGGCCCTGCCGCGGGCCCGGAGGCGCTCGACCGAGAGCGCCCCGGCGACCGAGACGGCGAGGGCCGCCCAGATCGGCCAGATGCCCGCGAGGAGCCCGCCGGCCACGCCGGCGAAGGCGAGGTGGCCGATGCCGTCGCCGATCAGCGACATCCGCCGCTGGACGAGGAACGTTCCGATCATGGGCGCGAAGACGCCGACCACGAGTCCGGCCACCAGCGCCCGCTGCATGAAGGTGAGCTCGAACGGGTACGGCAGCGCGTCGATCGGCCAGGGCATCAGCCGAGGCCCTCCAGCCAAAGGGGCAGGTCCTCCCGGTGCACACCGAGGCTCACCCCGCCCGCCGCGAGCTCCGACGGCGATCCGTCGAACACCACCCGGCGCTTCAGAACGATCACCCGGTCGAGGTCCTGCGCCACGGCTCCGAGCTCGTGCGAGACGAGCAGCACCGCGGCGCCGTGCTCGGCGACGAGGTGTGTGAGCGAGTCGCGGAACCGCCGCTGCGACTCCGCGTCCACGCCGGCGATCGGCTCGTCGAGCACCAGGAGCTCCGGCTCGCTCGCGAACGCCCGGGCGATGAAGGCGCGCTGCTGCTGGCCTCCGGACAGCTCGTTCACCGGTTGATCCCGCAGGTCCAGGAGGGCGACGGACTCCATCGCGTGTCCGACGGCCCCCCGGTCGGCGGCCGTCGCCCGCCTCCACCATCCCTGTCTGGACAGGCGGCCCGCGGCCACCACCTCCTCGATCGTGGCCGGCACCTCCGAGGCGAGCGTGGGGCGCTGCGGGACGTAGCCGAGGCGCCCGCGGTCGTCGAACGCGGTCGGGTCGGCGCCGAACAGCCGCACCCGTCCGGCGGTCGGCGGCAGCAGCCCCAGGAGCAGCTTCAGGAGGGTCGACTTGCCCGAGCCGTTCGGACCGACGAGCGCGACGAACTCCCCGGGCTCCACCTGGAAGCCGACGTCTTCGAGCACCAGGTTCCGCCCGTAGGCGAACGAAACCCCCTCGGCGACCAGGACCGGCGCCGCTCCGGTCCCAGCATCGTTGCCCGCCACGTTCCCGCTCCTATTCCGGGCAGCCCAGGGCCTGCCTGAGCGCGGCCAGATTGTCCCGCATCACCGAGAGGTAGTCCTCGCCGGTCCGCACCTGCTCGGGTGAGAGCGACTCGATCGGGTCGAGGACGGCGGTCGCCACGCCGGCCTCTTCCGCGAGCGCCTCCGCGACCCTCGGCGACAGGAGCGCCTCGGTGAAGATCGTTGTGACGCCGTCCCGGTGGACGAGCGCCGCCAGCTCGGCCAGGCGCTGAGGGTCCGGCTCCGCCTCCGGCGAGAGGCCCGAGATCGGCTGCTGGGTGAGCCCGTACCGAGCGGCGAGATGCCCGAAGGCCGCATGCGAGGTGACGATCACGTCGCGCTCGCAGCCGGTGAGGCCCGCTCGAAGCTCCTCGTCGAGATCGGCCAGCTGCCGCGAGTAGGAGTCGGCGTTCGCCGCGAACGCTTCCGCCCCGTCCATGTCGGCCTTCGATAGCGCGGCTTCCACCTCCCGAACGATCGCGGCCATCAGCGTCGGATCGAGCCACACGTGCGGATCGGCCGCCGAGCCCTCGGGCACGGCCCGGAGCAGGTCGATCGCGAGGCCCTCGGTCTGCCCGGCCGCCTCCTCGACCCCCGGCTGGAAGCCCCCTCCTAGATAGAGCACGACGTCCGCGGTGGCGATCGCCTCCACCTCGTCGGGCGTGAGCTCCAGGTCGTGAGGCTCCACGCCCGGCGGCGTCAGGTTCGTCACAACGACACGATCAGCACCGACGCTCTCGGCCGCCTCCGCGAGTGGGTAGAAGCTCGCGACGACCGAGACCTTTCCGCCGGAGCCCGCGGCGTCGCCGGACGCCCCGCAGCCCGCGGCCCCCACGCCGAGCGCCAGCACGAGGACAGGCAGCCCGCCCGCACGTCTCCGTAGAGTAGGAGTGATTCTCATAACCGAACTAGGGGTGACGGTAGCACCGGCCGGCGCGGTCAGTCAACGGGCCACGGTTTGTGGCGCGAGGGTCGGGACGGGTAGCGTTCGCTCATGGCCGTACAGATCGGCATCGGGCTGTTCACCGGGCAGATCCCCGCGGGCTCAGATCGCACCTACGAGCAGGAGTACCGCGAGATGCTCGACCTGGTGCGGCTCGCGGAGGCGCTCGGGTTCGACTCCGCGTGGGTGAGTGAGCACCACGGCTCGTCGGACGGCTACCTCCCGTCGCTGCTCACCATGCTC
>JBQTIP010000232.1:0-2751 GCA_052388025.1 Actinomycetota bacterium | reverse complement strand
GATCCGCCCCAACTTCCTCGCCGAGGAAGTCGATCGGCAGTGCCTGGTCGACGGCATGAAGATCGCGCGCCGCGTGATCGACAATTCGAACATGGACAAGTACCGCGCCTTCGAGTTCCGGCCCGGTCCCGAGGTGAAGACCGACGCGCAGTGGCTCGACTTCGCGCGCGACAACGGCCAGACCGTGTTCCACCCGATCGGCACCTGCAAGATGGGCAGCGATCCGATGGCCGTGGTCGACGACCAGCTCCGCGTGCACGGCATCGAAGGCCTGCGCGTCGCCGACGCCTCGATCATGCCGACCCTGGTCAGCGGCAACACCAACGCCGCCTGCATCATGATCGGCGAGAAGGCCGCCGACCTGATGAAGCAGGTGGCGAAGGCGGCGTGATTCTTTGGATAGGGGTAGGGAGCGGCTGTCGCCGCCCCCACCCTCCGAACCGGACAGGCGGATCTCCCGCATCCGGCTCTCCAGTTGGTGGTCTTACCCACGAGGGGACTGACGGGCCAGAGCATGAGCGCGCTGCAAGCTGAAGAGCCCCTGCTCGGCAAAGAAGGCATTGGGCCATCGATGATGGTCCTCGCCACGGGCAATCCCACGCCTCCCACGTCGGCCCCGCAGCAGGCTTCGCAGCCGTCTGCGTGTCCAGCCGTCGAGATCGCAGAGTGCCCTGCGGTGGCTGTGCTTGAAGTAGGCGAACCAGCCACGCAGGACGGGATTGAGGCTCTCGATGATCGACCGCAGGCTCGTGCCCGCGGTCCGGCGGGTCTTGGCACGGATCGCTTCCTTGAGCTTGCCCAGGCTCTTGTCGCGCGGCCAGCGACGGCCGTTGGCGAAGCGATAGCCCAGGAACTCGAAGCTTTGTGTCCGCGCGTCGACTATGCGCGTCTTGGTCGGGTGCAAGGTCAGGCCGGCCTGCGCCGTCCACTCCCCGGTCACCGCCAAGGCTCGGGCCGCTTGCGCTTCACTGCGACACATCACCACGAAGTCGTCGGCGTAGCGCACCATCTCGAACCCGTGCCCGGCCATCCGATGGTCCAGCGGATCGAGGTAGATGTTGCTCAGCAGCGGCGAGATCACCGCGCCTTGCGGCGTGCCTTCCTCCGGCGTCCAGGCGGCGAGCCCGTCGAGGACGCCCTGCTGCAGGAACTGCCCCAGCAGCTTCATGATCTTCCCATCCGTCACCTTGCGGCCGACCTCGGCCAGCAGGCGTTCGTGCGGGATCGTGTCGAAGAAGCTCTTCAGATCGGCATCGACGACGAACACCGAACCGTCCTTCAACAGCTCGTCGACCCGGCGCAAGGCCTCCTTGCAGCCTCGTCCGGGGCGGAAGCCGTAGCTGTGGACCGCGAAGTCCCGCTCGAAGATCGGTTCCAGCACCATCCTCAGCGCCGTCTGAACTACCCTGTCTCGCACCGTCGGTATCCCGAGCGGACGCTTCTCCCGGCTCCCCGGCTTGGCGATGTAGTGCCGCCGGATCGCCTGCGGCCGGTACTCGCCCCGCCGCAGCCCTTCCGCCAGCTTGCCGAGATTGCCGTCCCGCTCGCTCTCGAACATCTCCACCGTGACGTGGTCCACGCCGCTCGACCCCTTGTTCGCCGCCACTCGCGCGGCCGCCGCCCGCAGGGTCCGATCGGCATGCACCTTATCCATCAGGCTGTACCACTTGCCTCCTTTCACCCCCTCGACGAGGGTCGCCAGCATGCGTTCCGTCCATACCGACGGTTCAGCGTAGCTCCTTGCGGCAGCCTCGGCTTCTCCGGCGCGTCTAGCCTCTTGCGGCACTGCCACCGGTGCTCTTCCGTCGCTCGTGTCCGTCACGCCTCCACCTTCCTGCCCCCCTTCGCTCCCCCGGCGTTACCCGGCTTCATCGCTACTATGGAGGCTCTGACTCCTGTGCCTGGCCTCGAGCTTGCCGGCTCTGCACAGGTCTCTCCGCTTGACGTGTCTGGCCTTCAAAGCCTTCCGTCTCCAACCACCTCACCGCTCCCCATGATCGCTTTCGCACCCAACCCTTCAGCGTCATGGGCTTCCCCGCTCTTCGCAGGTCTGGGCTTCGCCCTTCGGTCGCAGGCTCGCCAATCGGTCCGGCCGAATCGAGTTCGTTATCCTACGGACGACTTCTTCACCTCCTGTTGCTCCCCACCTTGCCTCACGGCAACGCAGTTACAGTCAGTTACAGGCCGGAGTGGGCATGCCTGAAAGGGACTTCCACCCTTCCAGCCAGACACGCTCACGGACGCACGACCGCCGGCGTCCCGCCGGCTCATGACTCGCGCACGGTCCCTCGGCCTCGCCTGCGGCCGGCTCCCGCCGGGCCCGCGCAACCTCATCACCGACGTGCCGGGCGTCTCGGTCGGTCACACCACATTGGTGGACGGCGACATCCGCACGGGTGTCACCGCCATCCGCCCGCATCCCGGAGACGTCTTCCGCGACCGCCCGGTCGCGGCCGCTCACGTGCTGAACGGCTTCGGCAAGAGCATCGGCCTGATGCAGGTCGAGGAGCTCGGCCAGCTCGAGACTCCTATCCTGCTCACCAACACGCTGTCGGTCGGCACCTGCGGCACCGCGCTGATCCGCCGCGCGATCGCGCAGAACCCGCGCATCGGCCGCCAGACCAGCACGGTCAATCCCGTCGTCTGCGAGTGCAACGACGGCTACCTCAACGACATCCAGGCGCTGGCCGTCACGGAGGCCCACGCGCTGGCCGCGCTCGACGCCGCGAGCACCGAGTTCGACGTCGGCGC
>JBQTIP010000231.1:0-12871 GCA_052388025.1 Actinomycetota bacterium | reverse complement strand
ACGAGAAGCCGCCCGTTACGTGCCTCGAGTCCCGGTCGCTGCCACCAGAGGCCCGGCTCGGCCGAGTGGACCTCCGCGCCGGCCTCGTCGACCCGATGCATGCTTGACAGCGTAGCGTGGAAGGTGGGGGGGGCCGATGACGACGCGATGCGAGTGGGCGAGAGGGGCCGACCCGCTGATGCTCGCCTATCACGACGAGGAGTGGGGCGTGCCGAGCCGGGCCTCTGGTGGCAGCGACCGGGACTCGAGGCACGTAACGGGCGGCTTCTCGTGGCCGGCCGGGACGCCGAGGCTCTCGCCCGGGAGCACGGCACCCCTCTGTACGTCTTCGACCTGCGCCGGATCGAGGAGAGCGCGAGGGCATTGCAGGGCGCGCTCGGACGTGCGGGCCTCAGGCCCCGGGTCCGGCTCGCGCTCAAGGCGCAGCGGGAGCCCGAGGTGCTCGCATTCGTGCGCGCGCTCGGTGCCCCGGGGACCGCGGAGAGCGTCGGCATCGACGCCTGCTCGCCGGGCGAGGTCCTGCACGCCCTGCGGAACGGGTGGGAGCCGGAGGAGATCAGCTTCACGGGCACGAACGTCTCCGAGCGGGACCTCGACGTCCTACTCGCGCACCCGATCCACATCAACGTCGACCTCATCAGCCAGCTCGACCGGCTCGGGCGCCGCGCTCCCGGACGGACGGTCGGCGTCCGCGTGAACCCGAGGGCGGGGGCAGCTTGGGGCGGCGACGGCGAGTCCCTGTACAGCGGCGAGCGGCCTAACAAGTTCGGGATCTACGAAGAACGTCTGGACGAGACGATCACGATCGCCCGGCGGCACGAGCTCACGATCGATACGGTCCACTTCCACGTCGGCGACGGGTTCCTCGACGACGGGTTGCCGCATTTCGAGCGCGCGGTCGAGAACGCGTCGAAGATGGCGCGCCACCTGATCGACACTGGGTGCCCGATCGCCGAGGTGAACGCCGGCGGCGGGCTCGGCGTGCCGCAGCGGCAGGGCGACGGGCCGCTCGACCTGGACGCCTACGCGGCAATCCTTGCCCGGCACCTCGGCCCCCTCGGCGTTACGGTGGCGTGTGAGCCGGGTGATTTCCTCGTGAAGGAGGCCGGTGTGATGCTCGCGGAGGTCGTGACGGTCGAGGACCGGGCCGGGACGACGTTCGTCGGCCTCGACGCCGGATTCAACGTCTCGCCCGAGCGTTTCATCTACGGGGCGCCGCTCGAGCTCGTGCCGTGCCGTGCCGCGGACGCGCCACGGACGGAGCGCGTGACGATCTCGGGCCACATCAACGAGGGCGACGATCTCTTCGCCGAGGACTGCCCGTTTCCCCCGGTCGGGGAGGGCGACGTCGTGGCCATGATCGGGGTGGGGACGTACAGCCAGTCCATGAGCATGCCGCACTGCCTGCGGCCGCCCGCCGCGGCCGTGTACCTCGACGACCGGCTGGGCCCGCCGGTCGGCCGGTAGCGGCGGCCGCCCGGCCCCCTTCTCCATCGGGAGCGGCAGCTTCCGGGCCGCCATCTCGGCGGTGCCAGACACAGGCCTTTGCGCGACGTTGACAGGGAGGGAGGGCGAGGACAATCTACGCCGATGACGACCGGCGGAGATTCGGCACTCCTCCCAGAGGCGATCGTCCAGGAAGCCATCGACCTCTACGAGGCGGCCGCTGGCCGGTCGATCCTCCTTCGGCTCATCGGCTCCCTCGCGATCGGGATGCGGTGCGAGCGGCACGGCAGCCTGCTGGCCACACTCGGACGCCGCCCGGTCCGCGACATCGACTTCATCGCCTACTCGAAGCAGCAGAAGGGCATCGAGGCGTTGTTCGAGTCCCGCGGCTATGCGATCGACCCCAACGTGCGGCACAGCCAGGAGTTCGGGATCAAGCGCCTCATCTACCACCATCCGCGGGACTGGGTGAAGGTCGACGTCTTCATGGACGAGCTCGTCATGGCCCACACGATCGATTTCAAGGGGCGCCTCGAGCTGGATGCCCCGACGGTCACCCTCACGGATCTCCTCCTCTCGAAGCTCCAGATCCACGAGATCACCGAAAACGACCTGATGGACGTTACGGTGCTCCTCACGGAGCATGGCCTCGGCGCCGGGGAGAACGGCCTCATCGACCTCCCGTACCTCGCGGGGATCATGGGGCGCGACTGGGGCTTCTACACTTCGACGGTCGGCAATCTGGACAGGCTCGGGGAGGCGCTGGTGAGATACGCCGCGCTTCCATATGACGTCCGCGAACGGGTGGGGGCCCGGTCGAGGGCGATCCGGGATGCGATCGAGGCGGAGCCCAAGACGCGGAAGTGGCGCCTGCGGGCGAGGGTCGGCACCCGCATGCGCTGGTACGAGGAGGTCGGGGAGGTCGAGCGATGACGCGGGGCGCCCCGGCTACGCGGGACCGACCCGGTCCCTCCTCGAGAGCGCGACGAGGCTCAGCATCTCGAACGCGAGGTGCGCCGCGAGCCACGCCGTGACCGCCGCCGGATCGTAGGCGGGAATCACCTCCACGACGTCGAACCCCACGAACTCGATCTCCCGGAGCCCCCGCACGATCTCCAGCCCTTGGTGCGAGGAGAGCCCCCCGACCTCCGGCGTACCCGTCCCCGGCGCGAAGGCCGGATCGATCACGTCGATGTCGAAGCTGATGAAGGCGGCCCGGTCGCCGACCCGGTCGCGGATGCGCCGGACCGTCGCCTCCACACCCTCGCGCAGCACGTCCGCGGTCGGCACGTAGTCCAGGCCCAGCTCGTCGCGCAGCACGGTCCAGTCCTCGGCCCCGTAGACCGACCCGCGGAGCCCGACCTCGATCGAGTGGTCGACGTCAACCAGGCCCTCCTCGATGGCGCGGCGCATCCACGTTCCGTGGTTGTACCTCTCGCCGAAGAACGAGTCCCAGGCGTCGGTGTGCGAGTCGAACATGACGACGGCCAGCGGGCCCCTGGAGCGCGTGGCCCGCAGGTGCGCAAGCGTGCACGAGTGGTCCCCGCCGAGGAGCAGCGGGATGACGCCGGCCTCCACGATCGGCGCCACCTCGCGCTCGATGGCCTCGTAGCTTCGCTCTATGTAGCCCGGCACGATAGCCACGTCGCCGTAGTCGACGCAGGACAGGATCTCGAACGGGTGCACCTCGAGGGCGGGGTTGTACCCGCGGATGATGACCGATGCCGCCCGGATCGCGTTCGGGCCGTAGCGGCCCCCGACGCGGAGCGACGCGCCGGTGTCGAACGGAACGCCCACGACGGCAACGTCCACGTCCTCCAGGGTCCGCACGAGAGGCAGGCGGGCGAACGTGGGGACCCCCGTGAACCTCGGCGACTTGAGCGAGTCCTCCGGCAGGTAGTGGGTCATGGCCGCCGCCTCCGTGAATCTCGCCGCGATCGCGACGTCATTCCGCCCTCCCTCCCGTCACCATCACGACCTGCCCGTTGAAGGCCGCCCCGGCATCGGAGGCGAGGAACGCGACGATCCCGGCGATCTCCTCCGGTGTGCCGATCCGGCCGAGGAGCGTGCCGTCCGCGTACCGGCGCTTCATCTCCTCCAAGGGGATCCCGGCGAAGGCGGCGTCGGCCTCGAGCTGGTCGGTGTCGATCACGCCCGGGCCGACGGCGTGCGCGCGGACGCCGGTGCCCTCTAGCTCCGCGGCGAGGGCCCGAGTGAGCCCCACCTGGCCCCCCTTTGAGGCGCAGTAGGCCGTCGCGCCGCTGGCCCCGATCAGGCCCCAGATCGAGGAGATGCTCACGATGCGGCCCCAGCCGGCCTCGCGCATCGCGGGGACGACGCGCCTGGAGCAGGAGAAGGTCCCGCCGAGGTTGACCCCCACGATGTCGTGCCACGTCTCGAGGTCGAGATCCAGCAGCCGTTCCATTGTCAGCGTGGCGGCGTTGTTGACGAGGATCTCGACCGGACCCCGCCAGGCCTCGACGGCGTCCACCATGGCGTCGACCTGCCGGGGATCCCCGACGTCGGCCGGGAAGGCATGGGCCTCCGCGCCCGTCTCGACCAGACGATCGACCGTGCCCCGGGCGGAAGCGTCGTGGAGGGAGTTCACTGCTACCGCGCATCCCTCGCGGGCGAGACGCTCGGCGATCGCCGCGCCGATCCCGCGGCCGGCGCCGGTCACGAGCGCAACCCGGCCCTCTAGCTCACCCATGTACCTGCTCCACCGCAGCGGGGAGGAGCACCTCGCCAGTGAGGTACCCGGCGCTGCCCGAGAGCAGCAGGCGGATCGCGGGAGCTGCCGCAGCCACTTCCCCCGGTGCGACTGCTACGGCGTTCACCCGGATGCCGCCGGGTCCGACCTCGGCGGCTAGCGCTTTGGCGAACAGCATGGCGGCCTCCGATGACGCCGCGAGGTGGGTTAGCCCCCGGCCGTCCTCGATGCTCCAGGTCACCGGGACGATGCACCCTCGCCCTCGCTCGGCCATGGCCGGGCACGTGGCGCGGGCGAGATGCATGGGCGCGGTGAGGTGGTCGGCGAGCGTTGCCTCCCACAAAACGTCGTCCACGTCCTCGATGGGGCTGGACGGCGCGGGGGCGGGCAGAGTGATCAGGGCCTCGACGGGGCCCCAGCGAGCCTCGGCCGAGGCGACCGCCTCCGAAGTGGCGCCCCAGGAACCGAGATCGGCATCGACGCTGGAGACGCTCCCCGCGCCGGCGCCCGGGCCGATCACGACGGAGCGGCCGAGGTCGGTTAGCAGCGGGACGAGGTCGGTCACGGCCGCGCCCGCGGGCGCCCCGATCAGGATCATGTCACAGAGCCCGGCCCACGCAAGCCGACGCCTACTCGATCGGGATCTCCCGGTACCGGCGGTCGATGTCAACCCCCTGGCCCTTGCGATAGGCCTTCCAGGCGTAGAACCAGACCACCGCGAAGAGGATCCCCGCGATCGCGCCGCCGTTGGAGAACTTGAGGTTGATCGAGAATGTGTTGTCGACCGTGAGCCGGTAGAAGCCAAACCCGACGATCACAGTCGCCACGATGCCGAGCAGGCTCATGACCGGGAACCCGCCGACGCGCCACGCCACGGGCGAGTTCTCGAAGATCTCCTTCCGCACGAACGGGAAGAAGATCGACCAGACGCTCACCACGAGGAACGAGATGGCGAGGCCGAGGAACCCCGAGATCGGGCCGAGGAGCGTGGTGAACGCGAAGAGCGCGAGGAAGATCTCGGCGACGATCGTGCACACTAGGATCGCCCAGTGCGGCGAGTGGTACTTCTCCCCGACGTCGCCGAGCCGCTCCGGGGCCACACCGTCGATGCTCCAGGCGAGAGCGGCTCGCGTGCCGTAGACGAGGGTCGTGCCGGCCACGAAGACCGCGATGGACAGCACCCACAGGCTCGTCAGGACCGTGAGCACGACGTTCCCGCCCGCCACGGCCGTGAAGAACAGGACGAACGGCGGCGCGTCGAGGGGGATGCCGTTGGCGGACGCCGAGAGCAGGAAGTCGCTGCCGAACGCCCCCTGGTAGAGCGCCGTCAGCACCACGAAGGCGATCCCCATGAGGATGATCGAGCCCGCGATGCCGATCAGCTGGCCCCGCTGGACGTTCTTGATCTCGCCCGAGAAGGAAGTCGAGGCGACGGCGAACCAGATCGAGAAGGCCGGCCAGATCATGAACTTCATCGTCTGGCCGAAGTCGAAGGCCGCGGCCGGCGCGACGCCGGCCCCGACACCATCGGCGACGACCCGGTCGTAGGCGCCCGCGCCGGCCAGGGAGTCGAAGTTCGCAGTGAAGTCCAGGACGTCGGCCGCAGCGAGGATCAGCACGACGATCGTGACGGCGAGGCTTGCGAGCGCGACGTACGTAGCCCACCGCTGCCATCTGAAGTACATCCCGGCGCCCCGGTACTGGAGGTACGACAGGAAGAGGATCATGACGCTCCCGCCGATGAAGATTCCCCACTCGCTGGCGAACCAGCTCGAGATGTCGAGCAGCGCCTGGCTATCGTTCTGGACGCCGAGCGCCCCGAAGAACGGGGAAAGCGCGAACAGGCAGAGGAAGGCGCCGTTGATGCCGAAGTAGAAGATCTCCCAAAACGCGAAGGAGAAGCTTACGGCGAACCCGACGACAGGGTGCAGGGTCCTCGACAGGTAGACGTACTCGCCGCCCGACCGCGGGTAAAGAGCCGCGAACATCGCGTAGCAGACGCCCATCGCGAGGCCGGCCACGGCGGCGATTAGGGATGCGAGCGGCATCGACGCGCCGGGGTATGCGCCCCACACGAGGACGATGAACACGATGTACGACAAGGCGATCTGCTGGACGCCGTAGTACAGGACGTCGTCCGTGCGCACCTGCCGCACGAGGCCCGAGCTGGCTCGGGTGAAGACCCCTGCGGGCGTCGGCATCTCGGTCGCCATGGCACGAGCTCCTTTCTCTCCCCCTACCCGGTCACCAACTGCACGTTCTGGAGTCCCTTCTTCGGGTCGATGTCGACGAGCAGGCCGTCTAGGATCCCCTCCCCGTACTCGCTCCCCGGGTTCGCGATCGTCACGCCGTCGAGCTTCTTCACGCCCTTCGACTCGTGGATGTGCCCGTGCAGGCCGACCATCGGTCGGAACTTCTTGATTGCGTCCCGGGTGGCGGTGCTCCCGACGGGGACCATCTCGAGCCCCACCGCGCCGACCCGCGGCCGGAGGTACTCATCTAGCTTGGGCGCGACATCCAGCCCGCTCCCGAGCGGCGGGACGTGGAGGCTGAAGATGGCCCGATCCATGTTCCGGATGCCCGCGGCCGCCTTGTCGATCCGCTCCGCCAGCTCCTCCTCGGGGACGTCGCGGGGGCAGGCCCAGGGGGTGACGTTCCCGTAGCCCATGCCGAGCAGCTCGAAGCCGCCCTCGAGCTCGATCACACGTCCGTTGGGATCCTCGATGACCTCGGACCTCGCGAGGACCTCGTCGATCTCGAAGAAGTCATCGTTCGCCCCGCTCACGAAGCATCGGACGTCGATCCCGCGGAGCTTCTCGTCCGCCTCCCGGACCCACTCCTCGACGCGGTCCACGACGAGGCGGTTGAACAGCTCGTCGATACGGGACTGATCCTGCCGGTAGTACTCTTGCTCGTCGGGCGTCGTCTCGAAGGCATACTGCCCGGCGTCCGCGATGCGCACCTTCAAAGCCTCGAGCTCATCCGCAGTCTCCGCGCGGCGCTCCACGCCCAGAAACGTCGCCGTCTTGTGGCCGCCCGGCTGCTCGATGATTGGGACGACGAACTTGCCGGTGATGTCCCCGCCCAGGACGATGTGGTCGGCCTCGTAGAACTTCCACGAGGCCAGGAACTTCTTCCAGCACTTCCGCGAGGCGTGGATGTCGGAGCAGAAGTAGATGCGCACGCTTCGCCTCAGCCTCCACCCGCCGTGGTCACGATCCGCCTGCCGGCTCGTGGTCGATGATACCCGTAGGCCACCGTCCTCGCCTTCGCGCCCATGCCTACAGCCCGTACCACGACGTGGCGCCGCCGTCGACCACGAGGACGGCGCCTGTCATGAACGACGAGGCGTCCGAGGCGAGGAAGAGCGCCGCCTCCGCGATCTCCTCCGGCCGGCCGGCTCGCCTGAGCAGGACGGGCTCCTCCTGGGCCGCCCGGAACGCCTGCGGGTCGCCGGATGCCTCGTACCAGCTCGTGAGCATTGGCGTGTCGACCGGTCCGGGGGCCAGGCAGTTG
The DNA here is from genome assembly GCA_052388025.1 of Actinomycetota bacterium. Taxonomy (GTDB): domain Bacteria; phylum Actinomycetota; class UBA4738; order UBA4738; family HRBIN12; genus JBQTIP01. The sequence continues at coordinate 5,199 of JBQTIP010000231.1, read as the reverse complement.
ACCCGGATCGCGTGGGGCGCGCAGTCGATGGCCATGGCGCGGGTCATGTTGATGACCCCGCCCTTCGCGGCGCAGTAGGCGACGGTCTTGCTCGCGCCGACGATCCCGAGCTCCGAAGCCGTGAGGATGATCGATCCTCCCCCGGCGCGGATAAGCGCCGGGATCCCGAACTTGGCGAGGTGGAACGGTCCCCCGAGGTTCACGTCTACGATCTGCCGCCAAGTCTCCTCGTCGGTCTCCGGTGCCGTGCCGCTCGCCAGCACTCCCGCGTTCGAGTACAAGACGTCGACACGGCCGAAATGGCGCTCGGTCTCCTTGATCAGCCGCTCGACGTCGCCGGGATCCGCCACGTCGGCCTGCACGAAGACGGCGTCGGTCGCTGTCTCCCGGTGGATCTCCTGGACGACCTCAGTCCCCTGGTCGGCGCGCCGGCCGGCGATCGCGACCCCGGCCCCCTCGCGGGCGAAGAGCCTCGCTCCGGCCCGGCCGATGCCCGAGGTGCCCCCCGTGATGACGGCGACCTTCCCGGCGAGCTTGCCATCCGTCATCGTCGTCGCGTCCCCCCACCAGCCCGCCGGCCGCACGAAGCCGACGGTCCTTGCGCCACGCTACCGAGGCGAGCCTCGGCAGGTCAAACGGCTGGATGGTCGAACGGTGATCGGCGGTTTGCGCCGCTCGTCGCCGGGCGGCTAGCCTCAGCCCGCGCCGATGGAAGCGAGCATCTACACGGACCTGCGACCCGCCCCGGGCGTGCCGTTCCCGGCCCACTACGAACAGGTCATCCGGGAGGTCCGACTTGCCGAGCGGCTCGGCTACCGAGGCGTCTGGACGACCGAGCAGCACGGCGTCGACGACGGGTACCTTCCCGCGCAGCTCCCGGTCCTGGCCGCGTTCGCCCGGGAGACGAAGCGCCTGCGGCTCTGCACGGGGGTGATCCTGCTCCCGCTCGCACAGCCCCGGCGCGTGGTGGAGGAGGCCTGTGTCGTCGACGTGCTCTCGGGCGGCCGGCTCACCCTGGGCGTCGGCGCGGGGAACTACCCGCACGAGTTCCGTGCGTTCGGCGTGCCTCGCGAGCGGCGTGGCCGGATCCTCGAGGAGGCGATCTCGTTCATCAAGCCGGGGCTCTCAGGCGACCCGCTCCCCGACGGGCTCCCCGTCAACGTGCGGCCGATCCAGCAACCGATCCCGCTCGTCGTCGGCGGCCTCGCGGAGCGAGCCATCGACCGCGCGGTCCGCCTCGGCGACGGCCACTACGGGTATTCGTTCGTCGACCCCGAGGACGAGCTGCCACGGCTCTGGCGCGAGCGGATCGCGCCGGCCCTGGAGCGACACGGCCGCACGCCGGAGGACTTCCGGCTAGCCGCGGCGACTGTCGTCTGGGCCTCCGACGACTTCGAGCGCGAGTGGATGGACACGGTGGGGCCGGCGTTCCTGTACCAGCAGCGGAAGTACGCGGAGTGGGACGCGGGCGCGCGGCGCGCGGAGGGCTACCTCGAGGATGACCAGGATCTCGGGCGGCTCATGCGCCGCATGCTGATCGGGCGGCCGGCCGAGATCGCCGATCGCCTCGCCGAGCTGCACGCGCGGTTCCCGCTGCACGAGCTCGTCTTCTGGCCTCGCTTGCCGGGCGTCCCGCACAGGATGGCGGTCGAGCACCTGGAGCGGTTCGCCGCCGAGGTGCTCCCCAGGCTGAACGCGGCCATCGCCGGGGCGGGTGCTCGATGAAGGACCTCAACGGGAAGTCCGTCCTGATCACCGGCGGGGCGAGGGGGATCGGGCTGGCCACCGCGAGGCTGTTCCTCGCGCTCGGCGCCGACGTGACGATCGGCGCGCTCCACCAGTCCAGCGTGGACCGCGCCGCCGGGGGGCTTCGGGCCGGGGACCGGCTCGCCACTGTGGCCGCGGACGTCGGGACGGTGGCCGGGGCGCGGGCGACCGTGGCCGCTGCGGAGGAGGCCTTCGGGCGGATCGACGTGCTGTTCGCCAACGCGGGCAGCTACGAGAGCGCCCCAGTCGAGGAGATGACCGAGGAGCTGTGGGATCGAACGATCGACGTCCACCTGAAGGGGGTGTTCTTCTGCGTGCAGGCGGCGCTCGAGCGCCTCCGGGAGGCGCGGGGGGTGGTCGTCGCCATGGCGTCGGATGCCGGTCTGGCGGGACTCCGCGGCGGGTGGAGCGCCTACTGCGCGGCGATGGGTGGCGTGGTGAATCTCACCCGGCAGCTTGCCGTGGACCTGGCTCCCGAGGTGCGCGTGAACGCCGTTGCTCCAGGTCCCGTGGGCACCGAACACCTCTACCGGGACCTGCAAGGCGGATCCTACGGAGGGATGGAAGCGACGACGGACCCGCGCGAGGCGATCGTGGATTCGATGCCGCTTCGAAGGATCGTGGCTCCCGAGGAGGTCGCTGAGGCGGTGGCCTTCATCGTGCGGGCGAAGTCGATGACCGGCGGGGTGATCAGCCTCGACGGTGGGAACACGGCGGCTATCCCCTGATCACCTCCGTCCCGCCGTCGCGGACCGCCTCGGCTCTCCGTACACTTCTCGTTTGGGATGGCCGCTCGCACGCTCATAGACCGGTACCGAGACATGGTGAAGATGCGCCGGTTCGATGAGGCCGTGCTCGAGGCCCTCACCGCCGGAGAGATCGCGGGAGAGATGCACCTCGCGATCGGCCAGGAGGCCATCGCCGCGGGGATGGTCGGCACGCTCCGGGAGTCGGACGCCCTGGTGTCCACCCACCGGGCCCACTACCACGCGATCGCGAAAGGCGTGCAGCTTCGGCCCCTGGCGGCGGAGCTGTTCCACCGCGAGACGGGGCTGTGCCGCGGGCGCGGCGGCCACATGCACCAGCACAAGCGGTTCCTGATGATGAAGGCGGACGAGTGTATGGCGGTGCCGGACGCGCCGCTGCCGGCGGCGCCGATCTTTGAGAGGGAGATCCTACCGACGCGCGATCGCATCCTCCAGGCCATCCACCGGATGGTCCATGAAGGGTAGTCGGCGAGCACTCGCGGTCGCATGCCGCCGCGGTGTACTTTGAGGGGCGGGTTCCCGTCGTGTGAAAGGAAGTGAGAAACGTGCAGACCGTTCGATCGCTCTCCGCCGAGGAGATCGTGGAGCTGTCAAAGCGCTACACGATCTTCGATTGGCAGGCTCAGTCGAAGGCCGCTCCCATCCCCGTCGACCACGCGAAGGGCGTCTACTTCTGGGACGTCGACGGGAAGCGCTACCTGGACTTCAACAGCCAGCTGTGGTCGGTAAACATCGGCCATGGCGACCCGCGGGTGATCGAGGCGATCCGTCGGCAGGCGGAGAAGCTCCTGTACGTCAGCCCGTTCATGACGACCGAGCCGCGGGCGCTGCTGGGGGAGAAGCTCGCCGAGATCCTGCCCGGCGACATCGAGAAGGTGTTCTTCACCCTCGGTGGGGCCGAGGCGATCGACCACGCGATCAAGGTGGCGAGGATGGTCACCGGACGGCACAAGATCATCGCCCGGTACCGCTCCTATCACGGGGCGACGGGCGCTGCGGTCACGCTCACCGGCGACCCGCGCAGGTGGCCGAACGAGCCGGGGATCCCCGGCGTCGTCCACGTGCTCGATCCGTATCACGGCACCGCGCAGCCGGCCGACGACGCCGAGACCGCGCTTCGGTACCTGGAGGAGACGATCCAGCTGGAAGGCCCCGACACGATCGCGGCCTTCTTCCTGGAGCCCATCACGGGCACGAACGGGATCCTCATCCCGCCCGACGGCTACCTCCAGGGCGTCCGGGAGCTCTGCGACAGGTACGGCATCGTGATGGTGGCCGACGAGGTCATGAGCGGGTTCGGCCGTAGCGGCGAGTGGTTCGCCGTGAACCACTGGGGCGTGGTCCCCGACATCATCACGATGGCCAAGGGGCTCACGTCGAGCTACGTGCCGCTCGGCGCGGTCGGGATGCGACCGCACATCGCCCGGCACTTCGAGGACAACGTGTTCTGGGCGGGCCTCACCTACAACAGCCACCCGCTCGCCTGCGCGGCCGCGCTCGCCACGATCCGGGTCTACGAGGAGGACGGTCTCATCGAGAACTCCCGCAAGATGGGCGAGGTCATGCGCCGGCACCACCAGGAGCTGCTCGACAAGCACTCGTCGGTCGGCCTCGCGCGCAACCTCGGGCTCTTCGGCGTCCTCGAGCTGGTCCGCGACCCGACCACGATGGAGCCGATGGCCCCATTCAACGGCACGAGCGAGGAGATGTCGGCGGTCAACCGGTTCCTGCTCGACCGCGGCGTCTACACGGTGGTCCGTTGGAACCACGTCATGACGAACCCGCCGCTCTGCATCAACGAGGAACAGCTGGCGGAGGGTTTCGCGGTCATCGACGCCGCGCTCGAGATCGCCGACACGGCGGTCCGCGCTTGAGCTCTGCACCGTCGCCGATCGGTTTCATCGGGCTCGGGATCATGGGCCGGCCGATGGCGAGCAACCTGCTCCGGGCGGGTTTCCCGCTGGTCGTGCACTCCCGGTCGCCCGGGCCGGTCGACGAGCTGGTGGCGGCGGGGGCCACCCGGGTCCCCTCTCCCTCAGGGGTGGCCTCCGCCGCTCCCATCGTGATTACGATGCTGCCGGACACTCCGGATGTAGATCTGGTCCTCTTCGGTGAGGACGGCGTGGCCGGATCCGCCGGCCCCGGATCCCTCGTGATCGATATGAGCACGATCGACCCATTGGCCACCCGCCGGTTCGCCGAGACGCTTGGCGCCCAGGACGTCGCCCTCCTGGACGCACCGGTGTCGGGCGGCGAGGTGGGGGCGATCGAGGGGACGCTCTCGATCATGGTGGGCGGCTCCCCCGAGGCCTTCGAGCGCGCGCTGCCGCTGTTCGAGGCCATGGGGAGGAACATCGTGCACGTTGGACAGTCCGGCGCGGGCCAGATCGCCAAGGCGTGCAATCAGCTCGTGGTCGGGTCCACGATCGAGACCGTCGGCGAGGCGCTGGTGCTGGCCGCCAAGGCCCGGGTGGATCCGGCGAAGGTTCGCGAGGCGCTCCTCGGCGGGTTCGCCGGCAGCAAGATCCTCGATCTCCACGGCAAGCGGATGCTGAACGGCGACTTCAAGCCGGGATTCCGCGCCGGCCTGCTCCGCAAGGACGCCCGGATCGTCCTCGATGTAGCTCGCAGCCTGGGAGCGCCGGTCCCAGCCTTCGAGGTCGCG
>JBQTIP010000230.1:0-10116 GCA_052388025.1 Actinomycetota bacterium | reverse complement strand
GGGTCCCCCGGGCCAGCGTCCGCGGAAGCCTAGCCCCTCCCTAGTGACGCCGCGGCGGGTGGGCCCCCGGCCCACCCGCAGCTTGCCGTGCCGTTAGGACTAGATGACGTCGGCCAGCGTCTTCGTGTCGCTGTAGACGGGATCGGTCGGCTCCTCGCCGCCCTCGACCGGCCAGTTCGGATACTTGAAGATGCCGATCGTGACGTCGGTCGCGCAGTCCCCGAGCGGGTTGCACGTGATGATGCCCGTGATCCCCTCGTAGCCGCTCGTCGCGAAGACCGCGTCGCGCAGCGCCGTCCGGGGGATCGTCAGGTTGCCGCTCCCGTCGTCCACGGCTACGGCCTCGATCGCGGCGAAGAGGATCTGCGCGGCGTCGTAGGCGTGCGCGTGGAACACCGAGGTCGGCTCGGTCCCGAACTGCGCCTCGTAGGCGGGGAGGAACTCGTCGTTGTAGAAAGCTCCGCCCTGGAACACCGTCACGTCCGGAGAGGACGCGTAGTAGTCCGTAGTCGCCGGGCCCGCGGTCTCCAGGAACCCGGTCTCCAGGCAGCCGTCAGAGCCGAGCTGGATCGTGCCGGCCGGCAGGATGTCCGAGCCCTGCTGGTACGTGAGCGCGCAGACCGGGTTGAAGTTCGGGCCGTACACGACGTCCGGTGCGGCCTCGCCGATGCTGGTGAGCAGCGGTCCGAAGTCGGTATCGCCGCTGTTGACCTGCTCGACCGAGGTGATCGTCCCGCCGAGCGCTTCGAAGTTGGCGCGGAACGCGGCGGCGAGACCGTCCGCGTACGGACTCTCGTCGTTGATCGTCGCGGCCGTGGTGGCGCCGAGCACGTTGAAGGCGTACTCGGCCACGATCGCGCCCTGGATCTTGTCGTTGTGCGCCGTGCGCGCGTAGAAGGGCTGGTGCGCCTCCTCCGACGTGAGCCCGGGGTTGGTGTTCGACGGCGAGAGCAGCAGGATGCCCAGGTCGCCCAGGATCGTGTCGGCGACGCCCAGCGCCGAACTCGAGCACGATGTACCGATCACGGCGACGATCTCCGGATCGGCCGCGAGGGCCGTACCGCCTGCCTGACCACCCTCGGCCGAGCAGCCGTCGTCCTCCTGCTGGAGCGTGACGTCGTGACCGAGGAGCTGCCCCGGCGTGGCGTCGAGCGCCTCGTCAAGGTTGTCGATCGCGAGCAGGATCCCGTTGTTGCTGTCGGTGCCCAAGAACGCGACGTCGCCCGAGATGGCCAGCAACGAGGCCAGCTTGATCGGGGCTCCCGCCGCTACCTCGACGCAGCCGAACGGGTCTTCGGCGCAGACGTCCACGCCGCCGTCACCGCCCGCCGGCGGCGGTTCCTCATCGCCCGCGCAGGCGGCCGCGAGCAACGTGAGCGCACCGAACATGGCCGCCCACACGAGCCACTTGCTCCTCTTCATGAATCCCCCTCTCGTCCGACCACAGGCGCTGCTCCTGTCCGGCACATCCGAGCGGAGCCGTGCGCCGTTCCCACACCAATGCAGTGCCCCAGGAGTCCCGTCCTTCCTCCGGCGGCCCCCCTTTCTCCCCCTGCCAACGTCCGGCGACGCTGGCGTGCCTATCAGACACCATCCGCGCCAGCAGGCGCAACCCGTTGCCCGCCCCTATCGTTGTACGAGACCGACCGACCCGGCGGTCGTGGTCGCTGCCCACTACTTCTTGCGTGGAGCTGCCCTTGTTCGCCGCAAGCCCTGTCAGGATGTAGGCTGGGCTCCCGCGGGCTCCGGGCGAACGGCGGGAATGCTGATCGCCTGACGGCCTGCCTGGGCCGGCTGGGTCTCAAGCCTGGCCGCTCCGCTGCCGAGAAGCGAGCGCAGCTCCGAGAGCAGTCCGCCGGTCGGGTTCACACGATAGGCTCCCACGTCGAGCGGGGTCACGCCCGTCGACGAGATGAACCGGACCTGGACCGGCGTCGCGCCGGGGTGCGCCGCCAGTAGCTCTTTCAGCTTCGCGATGACTGCGTTCGTGCAGGCCGCGGCCGGGAGGTCCACCACAAGCGTACCGTCGACTTTCGGCGCGAGTGCTTGCGCCCCGAGGTCGGGCTCCCGGATCTCCATGGCCCGGATCTGGAGCTCGCGCCCGCGAAGGTCCACGCGCCCCTTTACCAGGACGATCGCGTCGGTCTCGATCAGGTTCGGGACTTGCTCGAACACGTTCGGGAACGCGATCACCGACACGCCGCCGGCCAGATCCTCCAGCCGGAACAGCGCGTACGGCTCGCCCCTCTTCGTGAACCGGCGGGCCACCGCCGCCACGATCCCGCCGAGGGTCACGAGATCGCCGTCGCCCAGGCTCGCGACGTCGGCTACCTCGAGGTCCGTCTGCGCCGCGAGGATGTCCTTCACGGCCAGGAGCGGATGGTCGGTGACGAACTGCCCCAACATCTCCTTCTCGTGGCGTAAGAGCTCCCGCTTCTCGAACTCCTCCCCCTGAAGCACCGACTCGTCGATCGCGAGGACCGGCGCGAACGAGCCGCCGAAGATCGACTCCTGCCCGATGGCCTCCGCCCGCCGGTCCGCGAGCACAGGCGTGGTGACGCTCGAGTAGCGCTCTAGCAGTGGCCGTCTGGCGTACCCGAGCGAATCGAACGCCCCCGCGCAGATCAGGCTCTCCAGGCTCTTCTTGTTGAGCACGCCGGGGTGCACCTTCCGGCAGAAGTCGGTGAACGACTCGAACGGCCGCCCGCTCCGGACGCGGAGGATGTCCTCGACGGCGCCGCTGCCCACGTTGCGGACCGCCGACAGCCCGAAGCGGATCTTCGCCTCACCAGCGGGCGCCGGCGTGAAGTCGAGCTCCGACTCGTTCACATCGGGGGGCTGGACCTCCACGCCCATCAGCCGGCAGGCGTTCAGGTAGAAGGGCTTCTTGTCCTTGTCGTCCTTCACGCTGGTGAGGAGCGCCGACATGTACTCGATCGCATGATGGGCCTTCAGGTACGCGGTCTGATACGCCACGAAGGCGTAGGCGCAGGCGTGAGGCGCGTTGAACCCGTAGTCGGCGAAGGGCGTGATGAGTTCGAAGATCTCGCCCGCGAGTCGCTCGCGGTAGCCGCGGTCCACGCATCCCTGCACGAACTTCTTGTGGTGCTTGGCGAGCTTCTCGCGGATCTTCTTGCCCATCGCGTGCCGGAGGTCGTCGGCCTCGGCCATGCTGTAGCCGGCCATCCGCACGGCGATCTGCATGACCTGCTCCTGGTAGACGATGACGCCGTGGGTGCCGCCCAGGATCTCCTCGAGGTCCGGGTGCGGGTACGTGACCGGCCTGCGCCCGTGCTTGCGCTCCGCGTACTCGGTGTGCATCCCCTGGCTGAGCGGCCCCGGCCGGTACAGCGCGACGAGCGCCATGAGGTCCTCGAACCGGTCGGGAGCGAGCACCTTGATCAGCGAGCGCATGCCGGGGCTCTCCATCTGGAACACGCCGGTCGTGTCGCCGCGGCAGAGCATGGAGTAGGTGTCCTCGTCGTCGAGCGCCACGTGATCGATGTCGAGGTGGACGCCCACCCGCCGGAGGTGCGCGACCGTGTCCTCGATGACCGAGAGGTTCCGAAGGCCCAGGAAGTCCATCTTCAGCAGGCCGAGGTCGTCCACGCCATGCATGTCGAACTGCGTTACGATGCGCTTGCTGTCGTCGCGTGAGTCCTTCGCCAGCTTCAGCGGGAGGTAGTTGACGAGCGGCGCGTCGCCGATCACGACGCCGGCGGCGTGCACCGAGTCCTCCCGCCGCAACCCCTCCAGCGCCCGGGCGGCCTCGATGATCTCCTTGGCCTCCGGCTCGTTCTCGTACGCGTCGGCGAGCTCGGGCGCGAGCTCCAGGGCCTTCTCGATGTCGTGCTCCCTGCCGAGGACGGCGGGCGGGTACATCTTGCACAGGCGATCGCCGACCGACGCCGGGAACCCGAGCACGCGGGCCGCGTCGCGGATCCCCTGCTTCCCCTTGATGGTCTGGAACGTGATGATCTGCGCCACGTGGTCGGACCCGTACTTCGACGCCACGTACCGGATGACCTCGTCCCGGCGCCGCTCGTCGAAGTCCATGTCGATGTCCGGCATCTGCCGCCGGCCGGGGTTCAGGAACCGCTCGAAGATGAGGCCGTACCGCAGCGGGTCGAGGTCCGTGATCCGAAGCGCGTACGAGACGACCGACCCGGCGGCCGACCCACGGCCGGGGCCCACCCGGATGCCGCTTTCGCGGGCGAAGCGGATCAGGTCCCAGACGATCAAGAAGTAGCTGGCGAACCCCATGTCGCCGATCACGCCGAGCTCGTAGTCGATCCGGCTGCGGATCTCCTCCGTCGCCTCCCCGTATCGAGCGCGGGCGCCCTCTTCCACCAGCGAGCGGAGGTATTGCTGGACCGGCGCCCCTTCCGGAGGCTCGAACCGGGGAACGTGGAACCGCTTGTCGGCCGGAGCCCGCGCGCCGTAGCGCAGGTCCAGCTCGCACCCCTCCGCGATCGCGAGCGTGTTGTCGCACGCCTCCGGGAGCTCGCGGAACAGCTCGCGCATCTGCGCCGACGACTTCATGTAGAACTGGTCCGAGTCGAACTTCAACCGCTGCGGGTCGCTCTGAACCTTCTGCTGCTGGATGCAAAGCAGCACATCGTGCGCCTTCGCGTCGTCCCGATCGGTGTAGTGAAGGTCGTTCGTCGCGACGAGCGGCACGCCGGTGGCCTTCGCCAATTCGACTAGTCTGGGCAAGACTAGTTGCTGCGCCGGGAGTCCGTGATCCTGGACCTCCACGTAGAAGCTGCCCGGTCCCAATATGTCGCGATAGGTGGCGGCCACCTCGGCGGCCTTGCGATCCTGGCCGGCGAGCAGCAGCGCGTCGACCTCGCTCGACAGGCATCCGGAGAGGCCGATTAGGCCCTCGGCGCGCTCGGCCAGGAGTTCCTTGTCGATCCGCGGCCGGTGGTAGAACCCCTCGAGGTGGGCGTCCGTTACCAGTCGCAGGAGGTTCCGGTAGCCGCGCTCGTCCCTAGCGAGGATCGTGAGGTGCCGGTACTTCTCCTCGCTCTCGCCCGGCGTTCGGTCGAAACGCGAGCCCGGTGCCACGTAGGCCTCGACCCCGATGATCGGCTTTACCCCTGCCCGGCGGGCGGCCTCGTAGAACTGGAGCGCGCCGAACATGACCCCATGATCGGTGAGCCCGAGGGCCGGCATACCGTCCTCGACGGCCCGCTTGAACAGCGCGTCGATGCGGGCCGCCCCATCGAGCAGCGAGTACTCGGTATGCGTGTGAAGGTGGACGAAGCTACGGTCCGTCATGCCTCCCTGCAGTATGCGATACGGCGCTTTCCACAGGCCGAAGCGCATGGTGGGGAAAAGCACACGCTTGTAATTCAGGTACCGACAAGGGTAGATTGAGCGGGTGCTGGCGTCAACCGCGTCGCGGAAGCGGCTCTCCTATTCGAGCATCAACACCTACGAGACCTGCCCGGCGAAGTTCAAGTTCCAATACGAGGACAGGCTACCGACATCGCCCTCCCCCGCGTTGTCGTTCGGTGATTCCTTGCACCAGGCCCTGCACCTGTTCCACAACCGTCCGGTGCCCGTGGCCCCCTCCGTCGAGGAGCTTCACGAGATGCTCGACGCCGTCTGGGTCGTCGATGGTTTCGCCGACGAGTCCGAGGAGCGCATGTACCGCGACCACGGACATCAGGTCCTGGCGCAGTACCACGCCGACAACGCCGGCTCCTACCGGATACCGGCCGCGCTGGAGTTCCGTTTCGCGATCGAGGTCGATGGCGTACAGCTCACGGGCATCATCGACCGGATGGACCGGATCCCGGGCGGCGGCTACGAGATCATCGACTACAAGACCAGCCGGCGCCTCCCGCCGCGGTCGGTGATCGACCGCGACCTGCAGCTCTCCGTCTACCACCTCGCTGCGAGAGAGGTATGGGGCATCGAGCCGGAGCGGCTGACCCTTTACTACCTCCTGCCCGGACAGCGGATGAGCACCACCAGGACCGCGGCCGACGCGGACGAGCTGCGCCGGAGGATCGCGACGGTGGCAGAGCGAATCGAGGCCGGGAAGTTCGAGCCGCGCGAGAACCCGCTGTGCCACTGGTGCGACTACCGGCGCATGTGCCCGGTCTTCCGGCATCGTTACGAGCGGGAGACCGGCGACCCCGCCCCACGGATGACCGAGCTGGTGGACGAGTGGATCGGCCTCAAGCGGCAGGGGCGCCAGGTGTACCGGCGGCTCGACGAGCTGGGCGGCCTGATCAACGCCTTCTGCGAGGAGCACGACTACCGACGCCTCTTCGGCTCCGACGGATCGGCAGTGGACCGGCGCCCCCAGCACACGACTACCCCGAACGAGGCGAGGCTCCGCGCGATCCTGGAGCCGCTCGGGCTCTGGGAACGCGTCCTGTCCGTCGACACGAAGAAGCTGAACGACATGATCGAGTCCCGATCGCTCCCCCCCAACGTGGAGGACGCCATCCTGGCGTCCCGAGAGGAGGTCCGGACCCAGCACGCGCTCTACCTCAAAGAGGGCGCGAAGACTCGGCGCTGATGCCGGAACCGGCGGGTCGGCCCTCCCCCCTGACCCGCCGGAGCGCCTCCTCGAGGTCGGGTGGCAACGGGTCCTCCACCTCCACGCGTATCTCAGTTATCGGGTGCGTGAACGTGAGTCGCCAGGCGTGCAGGAACGGCCGGGACAGGCCGAGGCGCTTCGCTTCATCTCCTCCGCCGCCGTAGGCCCGGTCGCCCAAGATCGGATGGCGGATCGCCGCGAGATGCACCCGAATCTGGTGCGTCCGCCCGGTTCGGGGCGCCGCCTCCAGGAGCGTCGCGCGCTCGAAGCGCTCGCGGACCTCGAAGGCGGTCGCTGCCGCCCTCCCGGTGACCGCCTCCACCCTCACCCTCGCGCCGCGCCGACCCAGCGGAGCGTCCACTGAGAAGCGGTCCTGCTCCGCGCGCCCCCGGACGAGCGCCAGGTAGCGCCGGTCGACCTCGTGGCGCCTAAGCATCGACGTCAGGGCCCCATGCGTCCCGTCGTCGCAGGCGACGATCAGCAGGCCGGACGTCCCCGCGTCCAGCCGGTGCACGATCCCCGGTCGGAGCGGGTCCGCTGTCTTCGAGAGCGGCACGCCCATGCCGAGTAGCCGGTTCACGAGCGTCCCGGTGCGCCGGGACGCCGTCGGGTGGGTGACCATCCCGGCCGGCTTGCTCACGACCAGTAGGAACCCGTCCCGATGGCGGACCTCGACCGCCGGCTCCTCCGGCGCGAGGTCGACGATGCCGGTGAGCTCCACCCGTACCCGCTCCCCGCCGGTCAACCTGAACGACTTCGCCCGGACGACGCCGTCCACCAGCACCCGGCCGTCGACGATCGCCCGCTGGACGTCGGCCCGAGGCCCGCCGAGGCGTTCGGCCACGACGACGTCGAGCCTGCCGGAGGGAGCCGTGAACTCCTCAGCCATCGCCGGCCTGCTCCCGCCGCCACATGCCCGAGGAGACGATGAGCAGCGCGCCGATCACGATGGCGCTGTCGGCCAGGTTGAAGATGGGCCAGACATGGAAGTCGATGAAGTCGACCACCCGCCCCTCCAGGCCGGTCCCGCGGACGAGGCGATCGGTGAGGTTCCCGAGCGCCCCGCCCAACACCAGCCCCATCGCGACCGCGAGTCCCGGCCGGGAGACCTTGAAAGAGGCGACGACGATCACGGCCGACACCACGATGGTCGCGGCCGCGAAGAACCAGGGCGCGCTGCCGCCCAGCCCGAAGGCCCCACCGGAGTTCGTCGTGTAGCTCAGCTGCAGCACGCCCGGGATCACCCGGATCGGCGGGCGGCCGGCGAGCGCGCTCTCGGCCCACTCCTTGCTGAGACGATCCACGAGGTAGACGGCCGCGGCGGTCGCGTAGAGCCACGCGGCCAGACGCCTGGTGGGGCTCACGGCGCTAACGCGGGCGGGCCTGCGCCTGCGCGTCCTTGATGCAGAGCTCGGCGTACGGGAGCGCCCTCACCCGGGCCTTCTCGATGGGCTTGCCACAGCGGGAGCAGACCCCGTACGTGCGGTCGTCCATGCGGGAGAGGGCCCGGTCGATCTTCTGGAGCAGGTCCCGCACGTTATCCTCGATCGAGGCGTCCCGCTCGCGCTCGAACGTGAAGGTCGCCGCGTCGGCGTACTGGTCGTCGAAGGAGACCTCGCCCGACAGGTCCGACTGGGTGCCCGCGAATGAAGATTCCTCGATGGTCGCGAGCTGGGTCTCCAGCTCGCCCCGCTCATCGAGCAGGCGCTTCTTGAGATCTTTCAGCTCATCCCTGGTATATGAGGGCTTGGCGGCCATGGTCGAGGGACGGTAGCACCGGGGCGTACCACCGACAATCGGGCGGCTCGCAAGCCGTTCAGGGCCCGCCAAGGCGGCCCGAGGCCTCTTCGGACGAGAGCCCCTCCACGCGAAACACCTTCACGCGCGACCGCGCTCCAGCTCGCAGGCTCACGCACGATGCAGGTACCCGGAGGGCCCCCGCGAGCGCCCGGCGGGCCTCCTCGGTGGCCCTCCCGCGCTCCGCGGCTGCCCGAACTCGCACGACGATCAACTCGGGGCCGGCCTCCACCCCGGGCGTCGTCGAACGCGGCACCACCCGTACAGTGATGGTGGCCAGCGGATTCCCCGACACGGAAAGCATCGTACCGGGGAACCTTTCGAGCCTCCGAACGGTCATAGCGGTACCCGGCGACCCGCCGGGCGGGATGGTCTATTGTTCTTGTCGAGGTGAAAGCCATGCGCAGAGCGTTCGTGGTGCTGGCCGCAGTTTCGATGATGGCGGCGTTCGCGGCCCCAGCATGGGCCGAAGGCGGCCAGGAACCCGGAGTGGAGGAGTACGACACCCAGAGCCTCAACGGGTTCTGGTACTCGAAGCGGCACATCTCCGGGAACGTCTATCGCCTGACGACCTGGTACGCAGGGGTCTACGAGACCAACGAGGAGTTCTGGTCCGACCTCTATCGGGACACCCAGCGCTGCGAGCGGCGCCCCGGGCGCGACCGGTGTACGAGCCTCGCCTACGAAGTCGGGGTCATCAACGACGTCGGCGAGGGCGGCTTCGGGGTCCACGAATCGATCAGCTCCGGCTGGCTGGACGCTACGTACGAGCTTCGGAAGTACGTGAACGGGAGGCGCACCGGCAGCCGCAGGACGGTTCGCTTCGTCGGCTTCCTCGAGGGCACCGGCGAGCTCCGGCTGAGCCTGGAGCACTACGAGTCCTGGATCGGGGACTGCCTGGAGTTCGAGTACACGGCCGAGTACTCCGGCCGCCAGTCCGACGCCTGGGGGTCCATCGACGGCAAGAGCATTGGCTGGACCGACGACGCCTACCTGGCGAACGGTCACGTTGTCTACGAGTACTACGACTGCGAGGGCTCCGACGGGGTCAAGCCGACCGACCGGGCCGAGTTCCGGCTCGGCCTCCTGCCCACGCCGCGTGGTGTAGCATGGCCGGGTACAGGCGACGACGGGAACGAGTAGGAGGAACCACCCGGTCGTGAGCGAGTCGGGGGCGGTGGGAGCCCGGCGGCCGGACCCTCCGAACATCCTCCCCAAGCCGCTGCCCGAACCGGGGGCCGTCCGGCTCCCGCAGTAGACGCAGCCGGGCCCGCCCGTTACAGCGGGAGGCCGTGTCGGCGGCCGATGAGGGGTCGCGCCCGCGAGGGCGCGGCAAGCGGGGTGGTACCGCGGGGCCAGCGCCTCGTCCCTGCAAGGGACGGGGCGCTTTCGTTTGGCGCGCGAGAGGAGGGAGAGGATGCAGCGGTTCGAGCCGGTCGAGCCGAAGGTGAGCTTCCCGGAGCTCGAGCGGCGCATCCTCGAGCGCTGGCGCGAGGCCGACGTCTTCGCCAAGAGCCTGGAGCTCCGGCGCGACGCCCCCGAGTGGGTGTTCTACGAGGGACCGCCCACGGCGAACGCCAAGCCCGGGCTCCACCACGTGGAGGCCCGGGTCTTCAAGGACGTCTACCCGAGATTCAAGACCATGACCGGCCACCTGGTGCCGAGGAAGGCCGGCTGGGACTGTCACGGCCTTCCGGTCGAGCTCGAGGTGGAGAAGGAGATCGGCACGAACACGAAGCGCGACATCGAGGCGTTCGGGA
>JBQTIP010000229.1:0-7077 GCA_052388025.1 Actinomycetota bacterium | reverse complement strand
GACCGCCCGAAGCCCTGAGGCGCTCCCCGCCGATCCACGGACCCTCGCATACCATCACCCGGTGCGCTCCTTCCTCCAGCGACTGAACCACCCCGTCGTCGCGATCGCCGCCGTCGCCGTCCTGGCGGGCGCGCTTCGCTTCTCCGGCTTGGGCTACCCGGAGACCCGTGTCTTCGACGAGATCTACTACTCGAAGTCCGCGTGCATCTTCATCGGGTACTCGAGGGAGCGGTGCGACATCCGCTCGGACGACGAGAAGTTCTGGGAGGAGACGAAGCACGACACGGGCTCGTGGGTCCACCCGCCGCTCGGAAAGTGGGCGATCGGGCTGGGCGAGAAGCTGTTCGGGACCGAGGCGTTCGGCTGGCGCGTCGCCTCGGCGGCGGCGGGGACGCTCACGGTCGTCGTGATCGCCATGATCGCGCAGCTCCTGTTCGGCAGCGCGCTCTGGACCTTCGTGGCCGGGCTGCTGCTCGCGACCGAGCACCTGAACTTCGTGCAATCGAGGATGTCGATGCTCGACATCTTCGTCACGTTCTGGGTTGCCCTCGGCTTCTTGCTCCTCCTTCTCGACCGGCGCTGGATCGGCCGGAGGACACCGCCGCCGCCCGAGGAGCCGGAGCCGGCTCGCCCCGACGCGGCCGGGCTCCGGGCGCCGGTCCGCGTGCCCTCGCCGCTTCTGCGGCCCTGGCGCCTCGCGGCCGGGGCCGCCTTCGGCGCGGCGTTCGCCAGCAAGTGGTCGGGCCTCACCGCGGTCCTCGGGGCGATCGCCCTCTCGATGCTCTGGGAGTCCACGCGGCGAAAGCGGGCCGGCACCCGCCGCTACGTCTGGCGGGCGATCCAGATAGAGAGCTTCGGAGTCGCGATCGCCTTCCTCGTCGTCCCGGCGATCGTCTACGTGGTTTCCTACGCCGGCTGGTTCGTGGAGTTCGGTCTCCATCCCGGGGACTGGCTCCGGCTGCAGGGCGACATCGCGAGCTACCACTTCCATCTCGAGACCGTCGACGAGGCGGGCAAGCCGATCCATCCATACCTCTCCGAGGCGTGGAAGTGGATCCTCATGTGGAGGCCGGTCGCCTACTACTTCCGGGAGGGGCTGAACGCCGTCGTCCGACGGGAGATCCTCGGGATGGGCAACCCGGCGATCTTCTGGGCGAGCCTGGTGACGATCCCCTACCTCGCGATCGCCTGGCGGCGGAAGCGGGACTGGCGGGCCGGGTTCGTGCTGGGCGCGATCCTCGCCCAGTACCTCCCGTGGCTCGTCGTTTCACGGCCGCAGTTCTTCTTCTACATCACGCCGATCACGCCGTTCCTCGTGCTGGCCGCCACGTACTCGCTGAAGGACCTGTCGGAGGCGCGCGTCGCCGGCTCGAGGTCGCGCCCGTTCCTTCCCGTCGCGGTCGGGTTCGTGATCGTCTCGGTGGCGCTGTTCGCCTTCTTCTGGCCGGTGCTCGTGGCCTCGCCGCTGTCGCTTCAGGCGTGGAAGCTACGGATGTGGTTCCCGTCGTGGGTCTAGGTAGCATTGGCGCCGCCGATGCCCCGGGAACACATCTTCATCGCGATGAGCGACGGCGCCTGCTTGGCGGCGACGCTGTACGTCCCCGAGACCGGTGGCTCGTGGCCGGCGATCCTCGAGGCGCTCCCCTATCGCAAGGATGACCTGACCGCCTCGTACCGCCCCGAGTACGTCCGCCTGGCGGAAGCGGGGTACGTCGTGTGTCGTGTCGACGTCCGCGGCACCGGTTCCTCGGAGGGCGTCGCGGAGGACGAGTACCCCGTCCGGGAGCAGAAGGACCTGGTCGAGGTCATCGAATGGCTTGCGACGCAAGGCTGGAGCACCGGCTCGGTCGGGATGTACGGCACGTCGTACTCGGGGTTCAACTCGATCCAGGTGGCGATGGAGCGGCCGTCGGCGCTTAGGGCGATCATCCCGATCTACGCGACCGACGACCGCTACGCCGACGACGTCCACTACTTCGGCGGCGCGCTCAAGGCGCTCGACCTGATCGACTACCCGACCTACATGGTCGCGATGAACGCGCTGCCGCCGGTCCCCGCGCTGGCCGGGCCGGACTGGCGGGCGAGGTGGGAGGAGCGGGTGCAGACGAACGAGCCCTGGGTGATCCGGTGGCTCGAGGAGCAGACCCTCGGCCCGTACTGGCGGCACGGATCGCTCCGGCCCGATTACGACCGGATCGAGGCCGCCACGATGATCGTCGCCGGCTGGGCGGACGGCTACACGAACAACTCGCTCCGGACCATGGAGCGGCTGCGATGCCCCAAGCGGCTGATCCTCGGCCCGTGGGCACACGCGGCGACCGACACGTCACTCCCCGGGCCGAACATCGACCTGGTCCCCGAGATGCTCCGCTGGTGGGACCGATGGTTGCGCGGCATCGACAACGGGATCGACCGCGAGCCGCCGATCGTGGTGTTCGTCCGGCGCTCGACCAGGCCGGAGCCGGACCTCGCCGAGGTTCGGGGTGAGTGGCGCTACGAGCCGGGGTGGCCCCTCGAGCGGGGCGCCGAGTCCCGCTTGTCGCTGGAGGAGGCCGCGGGGGGTGGGGGCGACGTGTTGGACGTGCGAGGCGACGTCGGCTGGACCGGCTGGATCTCGTGCGCCGGGCACCTGCCCTACGGCCAGCCGACCGACCAGCGCCCCGACGAGGCGAATTCGCTCGTCTACGACTGGCTGCCGCTCGAGCGGGAGCTCGAGATCCTCGGCCACCCGCGCCTCGAGGTGACCGTCACGTCCTCGGCCCCCGTCGCGTACCTGTCGGCGAAGCTCTGCGACGTCTTCCCCGACGGGACCTCGGCCCTCGTCTCCCGAGGCCTGCTGAACCTCACCCACCGCGAGTCGCGCGAGCACCCGTCGCCGCTCGAGCCTGGCATGCCCTGCCGCGTCACCGCTGAGCTCGAGGTCACGTCCTGGATCTTCGAGCCCGGCCACCGCGTGCGTCTGGACATCGCCGGCACCGACTGGCCGAACGCGTGGCCGCCGCCGGGGCCGGCCACGCTCTCGATCGACCGCGCGGGCTCGGCGCTGGTACTCCCGGTCGTGGAGGGCCAGTCGCCGGCGCCGGGCTTGCCGGCGCTCGCCCCGCCGGTGCGGAAGCAGGAGCGGTACGTGTCGGCGAAGGGTAACGTCACGGACGGCGTCACGTGGCGGATCGAGCACGACGTGCTGGAGCGCGAGACCCGCGCGGTCGCCGAGAGCTGGGGCACGACGGAGGCCGACGGCGAGCGCCCTCGGTTCCGCGAGCGTTATGGCGGTACGGTCGCCGCCTCGACCCGGGACCCGGGGACGGCGCGTGCCGAGGGGAGGGCGATCCTCGCGATCGAATGGCCCGAGGCGACGGTCGAGAGTGACGCGCGCCTCAGCTTGCGGAGCGATGCCGGGACCTACCACCTGGAGCTGGACCTGGACGTCTCCGAGAACGGCGAGCGCCAATGGTCGAGGCGGTGGGAGCGCACGATCCCCCGAAAACTCCAGTAGGGCTTTACCCGGCCTTCATCCGCAAGCCGAGCGAGCAGCGCTCACCCCGCCTGGGGCCCTCGACCATGTGGAACGGGCGGCCGTCGCGGATGCCGGCGAGCCCCGGCCCGCGGAGCAGCACGAGGCTGCCCGGCCTCGCCTCCCACACCGCGACGGCGTCGCCGGCCCTGTTGCGGCACAAGGTGAACCGAGCGCTTCCCGCAATGGTGACCACCGCGACGAGCCGCCGGTAGCTCTTCCCATCGAGGTGCGGCGTGATCCCCAGGGTTCGTGGCCGGTACCGCGCGACGCCGACCTCGTTCGGCCTCCACGTCCCGAGACCGCGGATCCCCTTACCGTCGGCTCGCACCTGCGCCGTCAGCTCCTCGCGGAGCTCGGCGATCGTGGGGAAGTCGCTCATGGGATCGAACACGTCGTAGCCGTCGATCTCCTGGCGAACCAGACCCCCACCGAACGAGTCGGCGAAGGGCCGAAACGGCCCGGACGCGACCTCGCGCCACAACCGGCGGCGGAACGGCTCGTCGAGGGCCACGGGGACGAAGGCCGCAGCCCGGGCGCGAACCTCCTCGAGCGCGGCGCGGAGGTGGAGGCCCGGCGCGAGCGCCACGGCTACGAGAACCCCGGAAGGTGTTCGCGGAACAGCAGGAAGCCGATCCCGGACCCGACGTCGAGGAGGAAATGGGCGACGACGAGCGGCCACGTCCGGCGGGTTCGCAGGAAGAAAAGCCCGAAGAACAGGCCGAGCGCGAGGTTCCCAGCGAAGCCTCCCCAACCCTGGTAGAGGTGGTACGCGCCCCGGAGCAAGGCGCTCGTGCCGACCGCCGCCGCGGCGCCCCACCCCAGCTGCCCGAGCCTCGTGATGAGGTAGCCGGCGACGATGACCTCCTCCACCAGCGCCGCCTCGGCCGACGCGAGGAACAGGACCGGCACCGTCCACCAGTGCCCGAGCGGCGGTACCGGGACGACGAACCGATTCACCCCGATCGCGACGGCTGTGAGATACACGCCGATGCCGACCGCGCCCACCACGACGAACAGCGCGGCGCCGCGCAAGACGTCGGAGCGCGGCCGATCCCGCGCCAGCCCGATGGCCCCGAGCCCCTCTCCGCTCCGGCGCACGAGGAAGACGACCAGCCACACCGGAGCGAGGCCGAAGGCGACGTTCGCGAGCTGGGTGGCGAGGCCGACCTGCGCGATGACGAACACCTTCACGCCCTCGATCGGCGCGGAGGTCAGGCTGATGATCGCGTAGACCGCGCTCGCGAGCAGCGAGAGCGAAAGGACAACCAGGACCTCCTCGCGAAGCGTCCTCGCCGCGGTCTCACGCTCGCGCGCTCGCATGGCTCAACTGTACGGCGGGGGCCTCCTCTAGACTGCGAGCCCCGGCGGGATCGAGAGGGGATCAGCCGTTGGCTCCACGGGAACGGGCGGACCTGGTCGTCGTCGGCGCGGGCACGGTCGGCGGGTGGGCGTCTTATTTTTCGGCGGCCGAGGGCGCGGGGCGCGTCGTGGTGCTCGAGAAGGACCTCGCCGGCCAGGGCGCCAGCAGCCGGGCGGCAGGGGTCGTCCGAGCCCAGGGCGGCACCCCGGCGACCGTCAGCCTCGGGCGGTGGTCGATCGACTTCTACAACCGCCAGCAGGAGCTCCTCGGCACCGACTCCGGATTCCGGGAGCTCGGCTACATGCTACTGGCCGTCACGCGGCGCGACGTCCGGGAGGGCCTGGAACGCGTTGCCATGCAACGCAAGGAGGGGCTCGATGTCCGATGGGTGGATGCGGACGAGGCCGTACGTCTGAACCCGACGCTCTCGCCCGGGGGCCACCACGGAGGGAGCTACGTCGCGACCGACGGCTGCATCGACCCGCCCCGCAACGTTCGCGCCTACTCGCTCGCGATGCGGGATGTGGGCGTCGAGCTCCGGGAGCGGACGCCGTTCTTAGGGATCCGAACGGCGAAGGCGCGCGGCGGTGGGCGGCGCGTGACGGGAGTCAAGACGCCGTCGGGCGTCATCGCCACCGGGCGCGTGATCTTGACGGGCGGGCCGACGCTTCGAGCCGTGGGCAAGCTTATCGGCGTCCGGATCTGGGCGGGCGGGGCGCGCCACCAGGTCGCGGTCACCGAGCCCCACGCCGCCTTCGACGTCGAGCGGCTCCCGATGGTCTTCGACGTCGGCGCCGGGCTCTACTGGCGACTCGAGGAAGGCGGCCTGCTGTTCGGGATGAGCAACCCGAACGAGCCGCCGGGACCCGCCCGCGAGATCGACTGGCCGTACATGCGCCGGATGCGGCGACGCCTGGCCGGGCTGGTTCCGGTCACGAAGGGGTTGGGCCTTCGGAAGGTATGGGCGGCGACGATCGACTACACCCCCGACCATTGGCCGATCCTCGGGCCCGCGATCACCCCCGCGGGCGAGCGGATCGAGGGTGTGACGATCGCCTCCCCCGGCGGCCACGGCATGATGTGGGGACCGGCCGTCGCCCGCGCGGCCGCCGACCTAGCGCTCCGCGGCCGCACCGACGTCGTGGACGTGTCGAACCTCGGCCTCGACCGGTTCGACGAGCACGGTCGCAGCCCGTTCGTCGACCCGATCGCGCTCCCGTTCCCGGTCAGCACCAACGACGACTGATCGCGTTCGGGCGACAGGTAACCTGCCGAGTGTGGACCCCTACAGGCTCCTGCTGGAGACCGAGCGGCTCACCCTCCGCATGTACAAGCTGGGCGACCTCGACGACCTGTTCTCCATCCTCGGGGACGCCGAAACGATGCGCTACTACCCAAGGCCCTACACGCGTGAGGACACCTTAGCGTGGATCGAAGACTGTCTGGATCGGTACGGGCGGGACGGGTTCGGCCACCTGGCCGTGCTGCTCAAGGAGACGGGCGAGCTCGTCGGGAACTGCGGCCTGGCCGTCCGGCTGGCCGACGGACGGGAGGAGGTGGAGATCGGCTGGCACGTGCGCCGGAGCCACTGGGGGCTGGGCATCGCCCCGGAGGCCGCGGGCGCTTGCCGGGACTACGCGTTCGGGCCGTTGGGCCTTGAGCGCCTGATCTCGCTCGTCCGACCGGTGAATCACCCGTCACGCCGAGTCGCCGAGAAGATCGGGATGTCCGTGGAGAAGGAGATCGACTACCACGAGTACCGGCACCTCGTCTATGTGGTCAAGCGGCCGACCGCCGCTAGGACAACCGAACCTCGACCATGATCAGCTCGCTGGGCTCGCCGGGCTCGAGCGTGATCCGCGCCTCTTCCCAGATCTGCGCCGCGTCGCCCGTCGCCATCTTCTCTTCGTTGACGCGCAGGGCGCCCTCGATGACATAGAGGTACTCCCCTCGGCCGGGCTCGAGCGCGTGCTCCAGCCGCACACCCGCACCGAGCGACGACACGTACACGTTCGCGTCCTGATAGACGAGCACCGCGTCTCCGCCCTCTCCGGAGATCACCTTCAGTAGCCCGTCGGTGCGGTCCTCCTTCGTGAACACCTTCTGCTCGACGCCGGGCGTGAGGCCGCGCTCACGCGGCATGATCCACATCTGGATGAATCGCATCGGCTCGGTCTCCGAGCCGTTCTGCTCGGAGTGC
>JBQTIP010000228.1:0-5874 GCA_052388025.1 Actinomycetota bacterium | reverse complement strand
GCGCGCCGGGGCTTCGCCGCTCGCCTATGTCCCGGGGGTGGGCCCCCCCCGCAAGACGGCGCTCCACCCGGGTTGCGGGCCGCCCGCCCGCCTGCCGGGGGCGCGCGAGGACGAGATCCGGGCCACGCCGGGCATCGGGCCGGAGGTGGCCCGCGGCGTGTTCGAGCGGCTCCACGGTGTGCGGGAGGAGCGGCGGGCGAGCGCGTGATGTCGGAGCCGGCTAGGAGGGTCCCGGAGGGCAAGGTGCCACGCGGAAAGGTAGCTCGCCTGAAGCGGCCGGCCGAGGGACCCGACTTCACCATCATCACCGGCCTCTCGGGCGCCGGCCGTTCCGAGGCCGCGCGATGCCTCGAGGACCTCGGCTACTTCGTGGTGGACAACATGCCTCCGGCGTTGCTCTCGAAGATGGCAGAGCTGGCGGCCGGCGAGGGCGGTCCCGGCCACGTGGCGATCGTTGTGGACGCGCGCGGCGGCGTGTTCTTCAGAGAGCTCTCGAAGGCGCTCGAAGAGCTCAAGAAGCTCGACATCGACTACCGCATCCTGTACCTGGAGGCCTCCGACGAGGATCTTGTGAACCGCTACGAGGCGACCCGCCGGCGGCATCCGCTCGCCCCGGCCGACCGCGTCGTGGAGGGCATCCGCAAGGAGCGCCTGATGATGGAGAGCCTCCGGGGCGAGGCCGACCTGATCGTCGACAGCTCGGACCTCACCCCGCACGATCTCCGCGATCGGATCCGAGAGGCCTTCGCCGAGAAGCCACCCGAGGCGAGCTTGCAGGTTTCGCTGATCTCGTTCGGCTACAAGTACGGAACACCGAGGGACGCGGACCTCGTCCTCGACATCAGGTTCCTCCCGAACCCCCATTGGGTGGAGAAGCTCCGGCCGCTCTCCGGGAAGGACGAGCCCGTCCGCTCGTACGTCAAGACCCAGCGCGCGTACCGGGAGTTCATGCGCCGGCTCCACTCGCTGCTGGCACTGATGGTCCCGGGATACGTGGCCGAGGGGAAGTCGTATCTCACGCTGGCCGTCGGGTGTACCGGCGGCCGGCACCGGTCCGTCGTCGTGGTCGAGGAGCTCGCGAAGTTCTTCCTCGACCGGGGCCTGCCCGTCGTCGTCGACCACCGCGACCTCGACCGCGAATAGCGATCCTCCGCCCGCGGCTGGCCCAGGATCGGAATGGGTAGGATTGACGCCGCCCCACCCTTCGAGGAGGAAACGCATGACGGTCAAGATCGGCGTGAACGGGTTCGGCCGGATCGGCCGGAACTTCCTCCGGGCCGCGAGGAAGCGCGGCGCGGACATCGACTTCGTCGCTGTGAACGACATCACGGACTCGAAGACCCTCGCTCATCTGCTGAAGTACGACTCGGTCCTCGGGCGGTTCGAGGGCGACGTGGGCGTCACCGACGCCGGCCTGTCCGTCGACGGCGACGAGCTCAGGGTGCTGTCGGAGAGAGACCCCGCGAACCTCCCCTGGAAGGAGCTGGGGGTTCAGGTCGTGGTCGAGTCCACCGGCCTGTTCACCGACCGCGAGAAGGCCGAGGCACACATCGGCGCGGGCGCCGAGAAGGTCATCATCAGCGCGCCGGCAAAGGGCGAGGACATCACGATCGTGATGGGAGCGAACGACGATCGGTACGACCCCGTGGCCCACTCGGTCATCTCGAACGCCTCGTGCACCACCAACTGCGTGGTTCCCATGGCGAAGGTCCTCGACGAGGCCTTCGGCATCGACCGCGCGCTGATGACGACCATTCACGCCTACACGAACGACCAGAACCTGTTGGACCTTCCTCACAAGGACCTCCGGCGCGCCAGGGCAGCGGCGATCAACATCGTCCCGTCGTCGACCGGCGCCGCGAAAGCCACGTCGCTGGCGCTGCCGCAGCTCAAGGGGAAGATGGACGGCACGGCCATGCGGGTGCCGGTGCCCGATGGCTCGGTGACCGACCTCGTGTGCATCCTGAACCGCGACGCCACCGTCGAGGAGATCAACGCCGCCTACAGGGCAGCCGCCGATACCGACCGGCTCCGCGGCAAGCTCGTCTACACGGAGGACCCCATCGTGTCGAGCGACATCGTGGGAAGCTCCGCGTCGTGCACGTTCGACGCGCTCTCCACGATGGCCATCGGGAACCTGGTCAAGGTCATCGGCTGGTACGACAACGAGTGGGGCTACTCCAACCGTCTGGTCGACCTCGTGGAGCTGGTGGCCGGCCGGCTGTGAGGCTCCGCACCCTCGAGGACCTGGGAGGCGTCGCCGGGAAGCGGGTCTTCGTACGCGTCGACTTCAACGTCCCACTGGAGAACGGGAAGGTGGCCGACGACCTTCGCATCCGAGCGACGCTCCCGACCTTGAACGAGCTCCTGCAGGCGGGAGCGTCGCTGGTCCTCGCCTCCCACCTCGGCCGGCCGAAGGGACAGGTGAAGGAGGATCTGCGTCTCGCTCCGGTCGGAGACCGCCTGGGGAAGCTGATGGGCCGCGAGGTGGCGACGCTGGACGACGTTGCGGGCGAGGAGGCGCGGGCCGTGTGCTCGCACATCGAGCCGGGAGAAGTCGTTCTGCTCGAGAACGTCCGGTTCGATCCCGGCGAGGAGTCCAACGATCCGGCGTTCGCCGACCGGCTGGCCGGTCTCGCCGACGTCTACGTCGACGACGCGTTCGGGGCGGCCCACCGCGCTCATGCCTCGGTCGTCGGGCTCGCCGAGCGGCTGCCGTCGGCCGCGGGCCGCTTGCTGGAGCGGGAGGTGGAGGTGCTCTCCCGACTGCTGGAGGGCCCAGATGAGCCCTATGTGGCCGTCCTCGGAGGCGCGAAGGTCTCCGACAAGCTGGGGACGATCTCGGCCCTGGTCGAGCGCGTCGACGCCCTGCTGATCGGCGGCGCCATGGCGTTCACGTTCATCGCCGCCCAGGGCGGGGAGGTGGGCGACAGCCTGGTCGAGCCGGATCGGTTCGACGAGGTACGAGAGGCGCGGAAGCTGGCCGAGGAGCGGGGTGTGATTATCCAGCTCCCCGAGGACGCGGTAGCCGCCGCGGAGATCTCCGTCGAGTCGAATCGGCGGACGGTGCCGGCGGACTACATCCCGCGTGGCCTGAAGGGCCTGGATGTCGGCCCGAGGACGGTCGAGGAGTTCGCGCGGACGATCGCGAGCGCGAGGACCATCCTGTGGAACGGTCCGATGGGGGTGTTCGAGCTCGAGCCGTTCTCGGCCGGCACGCGCGGTGTGGCTCAGGCCGTAGCCGGCTCCGGAGCGTTCAGTGTGGTCGGTGGAGGAGATAGCCTCCTGGCCGTGAAGCGGCTCGAGCTCGAGGATGCCTTCGACCACCTGTCGACCGGCGGCGGGGCGTCGCTCGAGTTCCTCGAGGGCGGGCGGCTCCCGGGGATCGTTGCGCTGGAGTCGTCCTGAGATGCCGCGACGACCGATCATCGCGGCTAACTGGAAGATGCACAAGACGCACCTGGAGGCCATCCGGGACGTCCAGAAGCTCTCCTATCTCCTCGACCGGGGCGATGCGGAGCAGGTCGAGGTGGTGATCTGCCCGCCGTTCACCGCGCTCCGCTCGATCCAGACGCTGATCGACGGTGACAGGCTCCCGTACGTCCTGGGCGCCCAAGACGTACACGCGGCACAGAAGGGCGCGTTCACGGGCGAGATCTCAGCCGAGATGCTCTCGGCCCTGAAGTGCGGCTACGTGATCGTCGGGCATTCCGAGCGGCGTGAGCTGTTCGCTGAGACCGACGAGATGGTCAACCGGAAGGTCCGCGCCGTACTCGCGAGCGGGATGGTCCCGATCCTGTGCGTGGGTGAGACGCTGGACGAGCGCGAGTCCGGGGGCACCGACGAGAAGGTCGAGCGCCAGGTGCGCGCGGGTCTCGCCGGCGTGGGGACCGAGCAGGCTGCGACGATCGTCGTCGCCTACGAGCCGATCTGGGCGATCGGTACCGGCCGCAATGCGGAGCCGGCCGATACCGGGCAGGTCATCGGGCTGATCCGGAAGACGCTTGCGGCTCTTTACTCCGAGGATGTCTCCGGGGCGGTCCGGGTGCAGTACGGCGGGAGCGTGAAGGCGGGCAACATCCGGGACTTCATGGCCCACCCTGAGGTCGACGGCGCCTTGGTCGGTGGCGCCAGCCTCGATCCCGAGGAGTTCGCGCTGATCGTGAAGTATCGCTAGCGGGGTGAGCGTTCGAGGGTGAACCGGCTGCTGTACGTGTGCCTGGACGGGCTGGGCGACGATCCCATCCCCGAGCTCGGGAACCTCACGCCGCTGGAGGCCGCCGAGACGCCTTTCCTGGATTCGCTCGCCGAACGAGGCCGGACCGGGACCGTCGTCACCGTCGGCCCGGGGATCGCGCCGGAGTCGGACATCGCGGTCTTCGCGATCCTCGGCTACGACCCACGCGACGAGCATCCGGGCCGCGGGGTGGTGGAGGCGGTGGGAACCGGGATGGACTTCCGGGACGGGGACCTGGCCTTCCGCGTCAACTTCGCTACCGCAGA
Source organism: Actinomycetota bacterium (assembly GCA_052388025.1). Lineage (GTDB taxonomy): Bacteria > Actinomycetota > UBA4738 > UBA4738 > HRBIN12 > JBQTIP01. The sequence goes on along the minus strand of JBQTIP010000228.1, from coordinate 1,371 downwards.
CTGGCCCCGGATCGTCGACCGGCGCGTCGGGCGGGACCTCTCATCTGAGGAGTCCCGGGCGCTCGCCTCTGAGGTCAATCGCAAGCTGCAGCTCCCCGGCGCGACCTTCGAGCTCAAGGCGACGGTCGAGCATCGCGGGGCCCTCGTGATCAGGGCGGACCGGGGCGAGCTGTCCGCCGAGGTCACCAACACCGACCCTGCGTACGGCAAGGAGGGATCGCTCGGCGTTGCGCTGGAGACCTTCGAGAACGCGGTGATCCGCTGCGAGCCACTGGAGAAGACCGACGAGGCGCACTACGCCGCGGAGCTGACCAACGCCTTCGTCGAGGGTGCGGCGAAGATCCTCGACGCGTCGGACGTGAACCGCGAGCGACGGCGCGCCGGGAAGCTCCCCGGAAACCTCATTCTCACCCGCGACGGCGGCGACCATCTCCCCAAGCTGCAGAGGATCCGGGCGCGGTTCGGCCCCGCCTGGGGGTGCTTCGTCGAGATGCCGGTCGAGCGGGGGATCGCGGTCATGCTCGGCATGGTGCCGGTCGACGCGCCCCGGCTCGCGGTGGACGCGCCCCGGCTCACCGGCGAGCAGCAGTATGCGCGCTGGGCGCACCTCGCCGCCGAGGCCCTGGCCGGCTTCGACGCCCTGTACGTGCATATCAAGGGGCCCGACGTGCCGGCTCACGACGGGAGGGCGTTGGACAAGCGCGACGTGATCGCGACCATCGACCGCGCATTCTTCGGTGAGGTCCTGCCGCTGCTGGATTCCCGCAGCACCATCGCAGCGGTCACGGCCGACCACGCCACGTCTTGCATCCGGAAGGCCCACACGGCCGATCCCGTCCCCATCCTGGTTAGCGGCGGGCCCGTCCGCCCCGACGGGTCGGCGGCCTTCGGCGAGCGAGCCTGCGGCTCGGGCTCGTTGGGACAGCTCAGGGGCATCGGCATCGTGCCCAGGCTCGCTCAGCTCATGCGGGGTTGACACGGAGAACTGCGGTCCGGATTGGCATCGTATATAGTGACCCGCGGTCGATGGCCGTCTGCACCTCAGTCGGCCACGATGCCGTCGACGCCGGGCGAGAGGGAGACGGGCTGACACATGGCTCAGGTCGTATCCGAGCCGATCACAACGGGCGCGGGTCCCGAGCAGGGTAGCGCCGAGGTATCCGGATCGGTCATCGGGCGATCGCCGTGGGAGCTCTTCTGGCGGCGCTTCCGCAAGGACAGGTTCGCCATCGCGGGCCTCGTGATCATCGTGATGATGATCATTCTTGCGATCACCGCCCCGGTCTTCGCCAAGAACATCAATCACCACGGCCCGAACGACGTGAACCTGAAGTCTCTGAACGAGTTCGGCCTTCCCAGCGGTCCGAGCAA
>JBQTIP010000227.1:0-3276 GCA_052388025.1 Actinomycetota bacterium | reverse complement strand
TACCAGGCGTCGAGCTCGGAGATGTACGGGCGGGCCACGACGTCGCCGCAAGACGAATCCACGCCCTTCGCACCGGTTCATCCTTACGCGATAGCCAAAGTGTTCGCCCATCACAGCGTCGTGAGCTTCCGGCAAGCGTACGGTCTCTTCGCCGCATGCGGGATCCTGTTCAACCACGAATCGCCCCGCCGCGGCGAGGAGTTCGTCACGCGCAAGATCAGTCGCGGCGTGGCCCGCATCGCCCTGGGGCTGCAGGACCACCTCGTCCTCGGCGATCTCGACGTTCGCCGAGACTGGGGCTACGCGCCCGAGTACGTAGAGGCGATGTGGATGATGCTCCAACAGCCAGCACCGGACGACTTCGTGATCGCTACGGGCGTAACCCACAGCGTCCGCGATTTCCTGGACGTCGCCTTCGCAGAGGTGGGCATCGCTGACTGGCGCCCGTTGGTGCGACAGGATCGCGGGCTGTTCAGACCCACGGACATCGCGGAGCTGCGAGGTGACTCATCGAAGGCCCGCCGGGTCTTCGGTTGGCAGCCCCGCACCGGGTTCGAGGACCTCGTCCGGACCATGGTCGCCGCGGACCTGGACCGCGAGCGGGCGCACCTCGCGAGCCAGCAGGCAGGAGCCTAGGAGCGCGCATGGAGCTCGAGTCGGACCTGGCGAAGGACCTGGCCGGAGCCACCTGCTTCGTGACCGGCGCGGACGGGTTCATGGGCTCCCACCTCACGGAGGCCCTGGTCGAGGCAGGCGCCGCCGTTCACGCGTTCGTTCGCGCCACATCCGGAGGAACCCTCAACAATCTCGGACACCTGCGCGACCGGATCCACGTCCACGAGGGGGACGTGACCGACATGCACTCAGTGCGGCGCTCGCTCGGCGAGCTCATGGGCACCGAGCCCCTCGTCTTCCACCTCGCGGCGCAGGCCCACGTGGGCGACTCCTGGCATCGCCCGTTCGAGACGGCGAACGTCAACTTCCTCGGCACCATGAACCTCCTCCAGACGATCGTCGACCTCGGCCTCGAGATCCGGGCGTTCGACACGGCCGGCACGTCGGAGGAGTACGGGAATGTCCCCGAGGCGGCCCGCGATCTCCACCGCTTCGACGAGCACGGCCGGCCGCTGTTCCACGAGTGGTCGCCGCTCAACCCGATGAGCATCTACGCCACCAGCAAGGTGGCCGCCGACTTCCTGACGCTCAACTACCACGACGCGTACGGGCTACCGACCGTCGTGACGCGGATGTTCAATAACTACGGCCCCCGGCAGAACCCCCGGTACATCACCGGCACCGTCATCACGCAAGCCCTCGAGCGGGAGGAGGTCCAGCTCGGGGCCGTCGACACCATGCGCGACTTCTGCTTCTGCGAGGATGGCGTCCGGGGGCACCTGACCGTCGCCCTGAAGGGCGCCCGCGGCGAAGTCTACTGCTACGGACAGGGCGAGAACATCCGCATCGGCGACTGGGCCGAGCTGATCCTCCGCGTCGGCGAGGAGAACGGCTTCTGGCGGGGCCGGCGCGTCGTGACGGTCCCCGCTCGACTCCGGCCCGGGAAGAGCGATGTGATCGCCCTGCGGGTCGGATACGAGAAGCTCCACCGAGAGACGGGATGGAAGCCGAGGTGGACGTGGGAGCAGGGGCTGCTCGAGACCATCGACTGGTACGCGCGCAACCTCGACCGGTGGACCACGCGGGTGGACTGGCGTTGACGTGAACGTCCTAGGCATCAACGCCTACCACGGCGACGCGTCGGCCGCCCTTGTCGTCGACGGAGAGCTCGTGGCGGCGGTCGAGGAGGAGCGCTTCACACGCGTGAAGCACGACACCTCCTTCCCGCTGCACTCCATCCGGTACTGCCTCGCGGCCGGAAACGTCGACATTGGGGACTTGGACCACGTCGCGCTCTCCCGCAACCCGCGGGCGAACCTCGCGCGGCGGGTGTCGTTCGCCGTCGGAAGCCGCGCCGGCCGGAAGATGGCGGCCGATCGGGGGGCCAGTCTCCTCGGGACGCTCCGAGCCAAGCACACGGTGTGCCATGGCCTTGGGATCCCGCCGGCGCGGGTGAGGGCCAAGGTACACTTCGTCGAGCACCACCTCGCGCACATGGCCAGCGCCTTCTTCGTGTCCCCCTTCGAGCGATCCGCCGTGCTGTCGCTGGACGGGTTCGGAGACATGGTCTCGGCCATGTGGGGCGTCGGCGAGGGGATCCGGCTCCGGGTAATGGGCGAGGTCGCGTTCCCCCATTCCCTCGGCGTGTTTTACACGGCATTCACGCAATACCTCGGCTTCCCCAAGTACGGGGACGAATACAAAGTGATGGGCCTGGCCTCCTACGGCGAGCCGGCGCACGCGGACCTGATGAGGGATGTCGCGCGGCAGGCCGGGCTAGGCTTCGAGCTGGAGCTCCCGTACTTCCGCCATCACCTCGACGGCATCTCGATGACCTGGAGCGGCGGATCGCCCGAGCTGGCGCCGCTGTGGGGCCCGGCGATGGAGGGAAGCTTCGGTCCGGCTCGCACGTCTCGCGACGAACCCATCGAGGAGCGCCATCGAAACGTCGCGGCGTCGATGCAGCACCGGCTCGAGGAGATCGTGCTCGGGATGATTCGCGCGCTTCACGAACGCACCGGCCTGGATGCGCTGTGCATGGCGGGCGGCGTGGCATTGAACTGCGTCGTGAACGGTCGGATCCGGAGCGAGACGCCTTTCACCGACCTCTTCGTCCAGCCGGCCGCCCACGACGGCGGGACCTCGGTCGGCGCCGCCTATCACGTCTACCACCATCGGCTGGGGCGGCCCAGGACCCAGGTGATGGACCACGTCTACCTCGGACCGGAGTTCTCGGACCACGCCTGCCGCGCCGCGCTCGAGGAGGCGGGCGTCACCTATCGACGGATGGAGGATCGCGAGCTGCTCGAAGAGACCTCGGCGGCTCTGGCCGACGGGAAGGTGGTCGGCTGGTTCCAGGGGAGGATGGAGTTCGGGCCCCGGGCCCTCGGGAATCGCTCGATCCTCGTCGACCCCCGCCGCGCGGAGATGAAGGACGTCCTCAACGCTCGCATAAAGCACCGAGAGCCCTTCCGGCCGTTCGCGCCGTCGCTCTTGGAGGAGGCCACCACGGACTACTTCGAAGACGACTACCCGTCCCCCTTCATGCTGCTCACGTACGACGTGAAGAAGGACAAGCGAGACGTGATCCCCGCCCCCACCCACGTCGACGGGACGGGGAGGCTGCAGACCGTGCGTCGCGACCAGAACCCCCGCTACTAC
>JBQTIP010000226.1:0-12282 GCA_052388025.1 Actinomycetota bacterium | reverse complement strand
CTCGATCGTGAAGCCCCCGTCGGCCACGAGCGCCTCACGGATCGCCTCCGCCCGTGAGGGCGTCTCGTGCATCGCTTCAGCGACGCCGAGCTGGACCTCGGTCTTCGGGTCGTGGAGCATGTGCCGGACCGAGTACACGAAGCGCAAGGCGGCCTCCCCGCACGGAGCGAACGAACGACGATACCGCCTCCGGTAGTCTGGACGCCGTGATGCAGGTGATCGCCTCGACCGACGCCTACGCCGGGTCCACGGAGGCCATGGTCCTCGAAGCAGGTCCCGAGGGCGTGGTCCTCGACCGCACCGTGTTCTACGCGCGCGGCGGCGGGCAGCCCGGCGATACCGGCCGGCTCTGGTGGGACGGCGGCGAGGCTCGCGTCAAGGACACCGTGAAGCAGGGCGGCCGCCCGCTCCACGTCGTCGAGGGCGTCCCGCCCGCTCCGGGAACCGTCGTGCGGGCCGAGATCGACTGGGAACGGCGACATCTCCTGATGCGAACCCACACCGCGCTCCACTCGCTCTCCGGCATCATCTGGCGCGACTACGGCGCCAAGGTCACCGGCGGCAACATGGAGCCCGGGGCCGCCCGCATGGACTTCGAGCTCGAGGGCATCTCGGGCGAGTTCGGCCGCGAGGTCGAGGGGAAGCTGAACGCCGCCCTGGCCGAGGACCACGCGGTATCGGTTGAGTTCCTCCCCCGCGAGGAGGCGCTTTCCGACCCCGATCTGATCCGCACGAAGGTGAACCTGATCCCCGAGACCGTGGACCCGATCCGCGTCATCGACATCGATGGGCTCGACCGGCAGGCCGACGGCGGCACGCACGTGCGCTCGACCGCCGAGGTCGGGCGGGTCCGGGTCGTGAAGACCGAGAGCAAGGGAAAGGCCTTCAAGCGGATGCGGATCGAGCTTGTCGACCAGGGCTGACCCGCGGCCCGGAGCGTGTGATGGGACGGCCGCGATGTACCTGACCCCGACGGAGGAGGAGCGCCTGCGTGTCTTCGCGGCCGCGGAGCTCGCGAGGCGGACGCTCGAGCGAGGGATCAAGCTGAACGCGCCCGAGTGCGTCGCGCTGGTCTGCGACGCGATGCACATGGCCGCGCGGGCGGGCGCCACCTTCGAGGAGGTGGTCGCGGCGGGCCGGCGGGCCGTCCGGCGCGTGGACCTCCTGGACGGCGTCCCCGACATCGTGCAGGAGATCCGCACCGAGGTGCTGTTGGAGGAGGGGAGCCGGCTGGTCGTGCTCCGCAGCCCGTGGGGGTTGAGCGGGACGGGCGAGCCGATCGGCGCCCTGGTCCACCCCTCGGGGCGGATCGGCCTTGCGGGGGGCCAGCCGAGGATCCGCATCACCGTCACGAACACGTCGACCAGGCCGGTTCGGGTCTCGTCCCACCACCCGTTCTGGCGGCTCAACCGGCGCCTCGAGTTCGACCGGGAGGCCGCCCGAGGCTACCGGCTCGACGTGCCGGCGGGGGGGTCCGTCCGGTTCGCCCCCGGCGAGACCCGGGACGTGGACCTCGTCGCGTACGCCGTGGCCGAGGGCTCGACGTGACCGGGGCCGCGATCGCCTGCATCACGCAGCAGGTTCCGGCGGGCGCCGGTCCCGTGAGGAAGGAGCGCTGACGGTGGAGCTCTCGCGCGAGGAGTACGCGCGCCGGTACGGCCCGACAACCGGCGACCGCGTGCGCCTCGCCGACACCTCGCTCTGGGTCCGGGTCGAGGACGACCACGTCGGGTACGGCGACGAGCCGCTGTGGGGCTACGCGAAGACCCTCCGCTCCCGGATGACGCAGTACGACCGCGCCACGGCCGAGAGCGAGCTCGACGTCCTCATCGCGGGCGTCCTCGTGATCGACCCGCTGCTCGGCGTCGTGAAGACCAACGTAGGGATCAAGGGCGGCCGCGTCGTGGGGATCGGACGGGCCGGCAGCCCCGCCATCACGCAGGGCGTCGAGCTCACCGTCGGGCCGAACACGCTGCCCGTGAACGCGTACGGGCTGATCGCGACGGCGGGCGCCGTGGACACCCACGTGCACGCGATCACGCCGCGCCTCGTGCCGGCGGCGCTCTCGGCCGGCGTCTCGACCCTCATCACCGCGGGGTTCGAGGAGCCGCCGTCGGCGATGGAGCGGACGCTCTTGGCTTTCGAGGGCCTGCCGGTGAACCTCGGCCTCCAGGCCGGCGCGCGGACCGAGGTCGCCCCGGCCGTTGAGCGGGTGATCGAGGCGGGCGCGGTCGGCCTCAAGGTCCACGAGGACTACGGCGCCTACCCGGAGATCGTCGACGCCACCTTGCGGCTGGCGGACCAGCACGACGTGGCCGTCTGCCTGCACACGGACGGCTTGAACGAGTCCTGCGAGCTGGAGGAGACGGTCGAGGCGATCGGGGGCCGGGCGCTGCACGCCTACCACGTGGAAGGCGTCGGCGGGGGCCACGTCCCCGACCTGATCGGCCTCGTGCGGGAGCCGAACGTTGTGTGCTCGTCGACCACGCCGACCATCCCGTACGGGCGCGCCGCCGCCGCCGAGCACCTAGAGATGATCCTGATGGTCCACGGGGGCTCGGCCGACGTGCCGGAGGACGTGGAGGCCGCGGCCGAGCGGATCCACCCAGCGACGATGGCCGCCGAGGGGCCATTGCACGAGCTCGGTGCGATCAGCATCGTGAATAGCGACTCGCAGGGCATGGGCCGGATCGGGGAGACGATCCGCCGGACGTTCCAGCTCGCCCACGTCATGAAGGGGTGGCGCAAGACTGAGGCCGGTCGGGGGTGGCCGGAGGCCCCGGGGGTCGAGCGGCTCGTGGGGGCCCCTCCGTTCGCGGACGACGGTCTCGGCCGCGACGACAACGAGCGGGTGCTGCGCTATCTGGCGAAGGTCACGGTCGAGCCGGCTCGGACGCACGGCGTCGAGGCGCACGTCGGCTCGCTCGCGCCGGGGCGCCTCGCCGACGTCGTGCTGTGGCAGCCGAGCCGGTTCGGGGTCCGCCCGGAGCTCGTGTTCAAGGCCGGGCACGTCGCGTGGGGCGCGCTCGGCGAGGGGAACGCCACGGTGGAGTGGGCCGAGCCGCGCCGATACGGGCCGCACTGGGGCGCGCTGGGGAACGCCGCGCCGGCACTCTCGATCACGTTCGTGTCACGGGCGGCGCTGGAGGCTGGCATCAAGGGCAAGCTCGGGAGCCGGCGGCGGTTCGTCGCGGTCGAGGGTACCCGGACGGTCCGCCGGGATTCGCTCGTCGCGAACCGCGCGACGCCGCCGATCGACGTCGATCCTCGTGACGGGACGGTCACGCTCCACGGACGGGTCGTCGCGGCGGAGCCGGTCGCCGAGGTCCCGCTGAACCGCCGATATGTCCTAGCCTGATCCGGAACCTCTGCACGCCGGATTCAAGGTGGAGGCGCGTTTCGCCCGTAGCTCTCCGCTCCCTTCCTCGTGACCACGCCGTCGCGGAGGTCGCGGGCGAGCGCCTCCGGATCGCGGTCCGAGGGCGGGCCCCAGCCGCCGCCGCCGGCCGTCTCCACGACGACCTGCCCACCCTCGGGGACGAACAGCGTTGTCTTGGTCGGGACGGGACCGGCGCCCTGGGCCCGCACACGCAGCCGTGCCGGGGCGCCGGGTCTGCCGTCGGCCAGGCCGTGGGGCGCGAAGGACGGGTTCGTCTGGTCGATGTAGAGCACTGTCTGCTGCCCGGCAAGCGCCCGGTAGGTCCGGCGGATCCCGAGGCCACCGCGGGACCGCCCAGCGCCGCCCGAGTCGGGGATCAGCTCGGTGCGCTCGACCCGCCAGGGGTAGAGCGTCTCGCACACCTCGGCCGACAGCAGCCCGCAGTTCGACACGTGCGTGTCGACTGCGTCCATCCCGTCGAGGCCGAGCCGCCCGCCGGTCCCGCCGCCCAGGATGTCCTGCAGCACGACTGTTCGGCCGTGCAGGGGGCTCGGACCCGCGGCCATGATGGAGAAGAACCCCACGAACGCGCCGGCAGAGACGCGCTCCGGCATGAGCTGCCCGAGCGCCTGCAGCAGGGTGTCGGCGAGGCGTTGGCACGTGAGGTGGCGGACCGATACCGCGGCCGGGAACCGCGGGTTCAGATACGAGCCCTCCGGCGCGAAGAGCTCGATCGGTCGGAAGAAGCCGTCGTTCACCGGCACCTCTCCGCCGATCGCCGACCGCACCGCGTAGTACACCGTCGCCTCGGTCGAGACGATCGGGACGTTCATGCCGCCCTCCCGCTGTCCGTCCGAGCCGGAGAGGTCGACGACGAGCCGGTCGCCGCGCTTCTCCACCTGCGCGTGGATCCGAACCGGCGGGCCGCCCGCGCCGTCGTCGTCCATGAAGCCCTCCGCCTCGCCCGCGCCGTCCGGCAGCGCGCGGAGCTCGGCCCGTAGCAGCCGCTCCGAGTAGTCCTGGAGCTCGGCCATCCCGTGGAGCAGGCGCTCGCGCCCGAACCGCCTCGACAGCTCGGCCACGCGCCGCCCGGCCGTCGAGAGTGCCGCGAACTGGGCCCGGAGATCGCCTAGGGTCGCGGCCGGCTCCCGGACGTTCGCCTCGATCAGCCGCCACACCTCCTCGACCGGACGCCCCTCGCGCACGGCGCGGACGGAGGGCAGCAGCAGGCCCTCCTCGAAGATCGAGCGGTTGTCTGCGCCCTCGGTGCCCGGGTTCCGTCCGCCGACGTCGACGTGGTGCGCGCACGTCCCGCCCCATCCCGCGAGCTCGTACTCCAGGAACAACGGCGAGAACACGAAGATGTCCGGCGTATGCGCAGCGCCGCGGTAGGGGTGATTTACCAGGAACGCGTCGCCCGGCCGCCAGGTCGAGCGCGGGTTCGCCTCCTCGATCCACTCCACGATGTGCGACATCGCGCCGAGCTGCGCCGGGATGTCGTCGGCCTGGACCACGGCACGGCCCTCGGCGTCGAGGAGCGCGCAGGAGTAATCGAGCATCTCGCGGATCACCGGCGAGTAGGCGGAACGCCGCAGCACCTCGCTCATCTCGAGGGCCACGCTCCGCAGGGCCCCGGCCAGCACCTCGAACGCACCGACCTGCGGTCCCGGCGACGCTCGCCGCGGCCTAGCCACGAGCGAGCTCCAGCGTCCCGAACCTGTCGACGGCGAGCGACCAGCCAGCCGGCACCCACGTGGCTGACTCGCCCTCGCGGGCGATGAGCGGCCCGCGGGCCGCCCAGGCCGGCGGAAGGCCGCCACGGTCGAACACGGGCGTCTCGACCCACCCGCTGCCGTCGAAGACCTTCCAGGCCTCCGCCGGGTGCGGATCCGGCCCGGAGGGGATCCGGGAGGGCCGGAAGCCGGCCCCGGGCGCCGAGGCGGTGACCCGGAGCGCCACGACCTCCACCGGCTCGTCCGGCGCGGCGTGCCCGTAGACGGCGTCGTGGAGCCCGTGGAACCGCCGCCGGGCCTCCTCCAGCCCGGCCCGGGTGGGCTCGTCCAGAGGGACGGTCAGCTCGTAGCCCTGGCCCTCGTAGCGGCAGTCCACGGTCAGTGAGAGGAGCGCGCCGGCGCCGGGCACGCCGAGGCGGACGACGGCCGCCCGCCCCATCCTTGCCGCCGCCCGCCGCAGGGCGGCCGGGGTCGCGCCCCGGCGCCCCGGCCGGAGCACGGTCTCGGCCACCTCGGTCCGCAGCTCCGTGGCTAACAGCCCGATGGCCGAGACGAACCCCGGGAGCGGCGGCACAAGCAACCGTGTCGCGCCCAGCTCCTCCGCGAGCCGAGCGGCATGTAGCGGCCCGGCGCCCCCGAAGGCCACCAGGGGGAGTGCCGACGGGTCCCGGCCCCGGCCCACGGTCACCACGCGGAGGGCCCGGGCCATGGTCGCCGAAGCCACCTCCACAACGGCGTGGGCGGCTCGCTCCAGGCTCACGCCGAGTGGCCTTGCCACGTGGTCGTGGACGGCCCGCTCCGCGGCCTCGACGTCTAGCAGGAGCCGCCCCTCCAGGAATCGCTGGGGATCCAGGCGCCCGATGACCAGGTTCGCGTCAGTGACGGTGGGGAGGCTCCCCCGACGCCCGTAGCACGCGGGACCCGGATCGGCCCCGGCGCTTTCCGGCCCCACCCGGAGGGCCCCGCCGGCGTCCACCCTTGCCAGGCTCCCGCCCCCCGCGCCCACCGTCACCAGGTCCAGCGCCGAGGCCAGCACCGGGTACCCGCCCACGTCCGACTCCCCCCGGACCGCGGGTCGCCCGCGGAGCACGAGGCAGGTGTCGAAGCTGGTCCCGCCCATGTCCATCGTGACCAGGTCCCGGATGCCCCGGGCGGCGGCGAAGGCCGAGGCGCCCACCACCCCGCCGGCCGGCCCCGACACAAGCAGCTGGTGCCCCTGCCCGGCGGCCTCCCCGGCCGGCAGCACGCCGCCGTTCGACTGCATGGCCAGAACCCGGGCGCCGGCCCGGGTCTCCAGCTCCCGCAGGTAGCGGGAGAGGAGCGGTCGGAGGGCGGCGTTCACGGCGGTCGTGGAGGTCCGTGGGTACTCGCGGATCATCGGGCAGACCTCGGAGGAGAGGGCCACGTCGACGCCCGGGAGCTCGCGCCGGAGGATCGCCGCCGCCCGCCGCTCGTGGGCCGGGTTCGCGTACGAGAACAGGAATGAGACGGCCACGGCCTCCACGCCCTCCCGCCGCAGGCGCCGGGCGGCCCGGGCCACGTCCTCCTCGTCCAGCGGCGTGACCACCGAGCCGTCGGCCGCGACCCGCCCCCGCACCTCCAGTCGGAGGTGCCGGGGCACCACCGGCGAGGGCTTGGCCTGCATCACGTCGTAGAGGTCGGGCCGGATCTGGGTGCCGATGGCCAGCACGTCGCGGAAGCCCGGCGTGGTGAGCAGCCCCACCCGGCCCAGCCGACGCTGGATGAGGGCGTTGGTGGCCACGGTGGTCCCGTGGACGATGTGCTCGACGCGGTAGCCCCCGACCGCCAGCGCCCGGATAGCGGCCAGGGCCCCGTCCTCCACCCTTGGAGGGGTGGAGGGCTCCTTGCGGTGAGCGACGGCGCGGCCGCGGGCGTCGACGGCGACCCCGTCGGTGAACGTCCCTCCGACGTCGATGCCGATCCGCATGGCCCGCGCTGCCGCCTAGCCCTCCGCCGGCCAGCGGTTGGTCGGCTGGAGGCCTGAGAGGTCGAGGTCCCGTCCCTCCACGCCCCGGAGCCACTGCCTGGCGTTCTCCCCGAGGTGCGGCAGGTAGTAGCCGCCCTCCTGGAGGATGACGAGCCTCCGCCCGAGGGCGGCCACCCGCCGGCCCACCTCGTGGTACACGGGCGTTGTGAGGGCGAAGTCGGCGATGGGGTCCTGCCCGTACGTGTCGAACCCAAGCGACACCACGACCACGGAGCCTCCGAAGGCGGCTATCCGGTCCAGCCCACGGTCCAGGGCCTCCAGGTACTGCTGGTCGGCGCAACCCTTGGGGAGCGGCAGGTTGAGCGTGGCTCCCTCGCCGTCTCCGGCGCCGGTCTCGTCCTCGTAGCCGGTGAAGTACGGGTAGGCGCGATCGGGGTGGCCGTGGAGCGACACGTAGAGCGCGTCGCCTCGGGCGTAGAAGATCTGCTGGATGCCGTTGCCGTGGTGGTAGTCGACGTCGAGCACGGCCACCGGCTCGCCGGTCCGCCGGACGATCTCCTCCGTGGCGATGGCCGCGTTGTTGAAGAAGCAGTAGCCGCCGAACGCGGCCCGCGGCGCGTGGTGTCCGGGCGGGCGGCAGAGGCCGTAGGCAGCCTGCTCCCCGCCCAGCACAAGGTCGGTAGCCGTGAGCGCCACGTCCACCGCGGCGCGGGCGGCCTCGTAGGTCCCGGGCACGATGGGGTTCATAGTCTCCCAGCACCAGTACCCGAGGCGGGCGAGGGGCGACCTGGGCTCCGGGGCCGGCCCCATCCCTTCCCGCAGGGCCGGGTGCAGCACGGTGTCGGGGATGGCCTGGGGCGCCGCGGAGACGGTGCGCCAGTCTCTCCAGGCCTCCTCCAGGTACCGGACCATAGCCGACTCGTGCACGGCCTCGATGGGGCCCACGCCGTACTCGGCGGGCGCCTGGAGGGCGAAGCCGCCGTCCGCTACGAGCGCTCTGCGGATGGACTCGGCCCTGGCCGGGACCTCGTACATGGGGAGCGGGATGCCGACCTGGACCTCGGTGTCGGGGTTATGCAGCAGGTGCCTGGACGAGTAGACGGCGCGCAAATTCACCTCCTTGCTCAGATTGTGGCAAGATACGCGGAGTCAACCTCAGGCGCGAGGGGGGAGTCCATGAGCGACGCCGCAGGGTCTCAGCCCGCGGGCCGCAAGCTCTTCACGCGCCAGGCCTCCGGCCTCGTTCGGGAGGTCAGCGTCACCAACGCGCTGTTCTTCAATACGGCCGCCTTCGTCGGGACGGGCGTCGGCTGGTACCCGGTCTTCTACACGTTGGCGTTCATACCGGTGGGCGTGGCGGGCTTCACCACCTACGGCTGGGCCGCCATCATCGTGGGGGCCTTCTGCGTCCTGCTGGCGCTCATCTTCGCCTCGCTCTCCAGCGTGATGCCCCGCTCCGGCGGCGACTACGTCTTCACCAGCCGCCTCATCCCGAAGGTGGGGCCGTTCCTGGGCTGGCTGGAGTCGTTCACGCTGGTCTTCGCCTCCCTGGCGATCATCGCGTTCGAGGTCCCCATCGTCCTCCGGAACCTGCAGATCACCGGGCGGATCATCGGCGTGGGCACCGGGATCGGCTTCTTCGAGCGGGCCAACGGGTGGTTCGCCGAGAACGGCGTCATCACGGGGTGGCCGGGCTTCATCGGCGCCCTCATCGTGCTGGCCCTGGTCTTCTGGGTGGTGATCCAGCCCACCCGGCGCTTCCACCGCATCGTGACCGGCCTGGCCATCCTCGCCCTCTCGTCGGCGGTCGTCATGTTCGTCTTCGGGCTGCTCTTCATGAGTAAGGGCGGGTTCGAGGCCAACCTGCCGCGGTTCGCGGACGGCGCGACCGTGACCAGCCTGGCCCAGGCCGCCGCCGACAACGGCCTGAAGGGGACCGGCGTCGGCATCCTCCCCATCTCTCTGTTCAGCTTCATGGCCGCCATCCTCCTGTTGAACTACATCGGGTTCCAGTACAGCGCGTACATTGCGGGCGAGGTCACCGGCAACGTGAGGCGCGGCATCCTGGTCGCGGTGCTCGGCGCCCTGGGGATCGCGGTGGCCATGAACTCCTTCTACCCCGACCTCCTCTCGTACAGGCTGGGGCTCGACGCGAACCTGGGCTGGGGAGTGCTGTTCTGGCTGGGGGACCCGTCCCTGCCCATGGGACAGCCCAACTCCCTGCCGTTGCTGGCGGCCATCTCCCGGCCCGGCCTCTGGCCGATCTGGGCCTACGTGAGCCTGGCCGGGGCCGTGTTCCCGTTCCTGCTCTGCCCGGTCTACATCAACTTCATCAGCCGGGTGGGCCTGGCCTGGAGCCTCGACCGGCAGGTCCCGGAGTGGTTCGGTGAGGTGAGCGAGCGGCTCCGGGCGCCCGTGAACGCGATCCTGGCCGCTCTGGGGATCGCGCTGGCCTTCGCCATCCTGCAGAACTTCCCGTTGCTGCCGGACGCGCTCGCACCGCCCGAGGGCAAGCTGAACCTCGTGGCCACCCTCTGGTTCAGCATCCTCATGGCGTTCCTCTCCTGGTTCATGCCGGGCATCAACGCGCTGGTCGGGCCCTTCACGAGGCCAGATCTGCTGCGGAACGCCCCGTGGCGCCGGTGGCTGCCGCTCTTAGGCGCGGTGTGGGCCGTGGCCACGGGGGTGCTGTACTGGTTCGCCGGGTTCAAGCCGATCATCGACGCCCTGCGGACGGTGGGGACCGCCGGCGAGACGGCCCTGAACTACCTGAACCGGACCGGCATCACGTTCACGCTGGTCGTCCTCGGGGTCGGCATCGTCATCTACTTCATCCAGGCGGCCAGGCGGCGGGCCGCCGGGGTCGACGTGGCCATGATGTACAGGGAGATCCCGCCCGAGTAGGCCCCACTTGACCAAGCGCGCGGTCCGGCTGTACGTCGTATCCGACATCCACGCCTCGGAGAAGGCATGGCGCAAGATGCTGAACGCGGCACGCATGGGCCTGTACAAGGCCGAAGCCGTCCTCTACGCGGGCGACCTCACCGGCAAGGCCATGGTCCCGGTGGTGCGGACCGACGACGGCTACGAGGCCGAGATCGCCGGCCGCCGCAGGGTGGCCCGCACCGAGCAGGAGCTGAAGCGGCTGGAGCAGGACATCGCCGATCTCGGCTTCTACGCCTTCCACACCACCCACGACGAGATCGATGCGCTGCAGGCCGACCCCGAGGTCCTGGGGCGGCGGTTCCACGATGAGATCCAGGGCCGGGTGCGGCGGTGGATGACCCTGGCGGCGGAGCGGATGGAGGGGACCGGCATCCCCATCTACCTCGTGCCGGGCAACGACGACCCCTACCCCATCGACGAGGCCCTGGCCACGAGCCAGTACTGCGAGAACGTCGACGGCCGCGTCGTGGACATCCCCGGGAACCTCCAGGTCCTGGGCTCGGGGAAGTCGAACCCCACGCCCTGGCACACCCCGCGGGAGGTGCCGGACGACGACTTCCGCGATGAGCTTACGAAGCTGGCCGACGAGGCCCGGGACCCCCGCCGGACCATCTTCCTCATCCACTGTCCCCCGCACGGCTCTGGGCTCGACACCGCCCCGCTGCTTGACGAGAACTTGCGCCCAACCGCCTCCGCCGGCGACCTCTTGCGCGGTCCGGTGGGCTCGACGGGCGTGCGGCAGGCCATCGAGGAGTTCCGGCCACTGCTAGGTCTTCACGGCCACATCCACGAGTCGGGCGGGGAGACCCGGGTCGCCGACACCCTCTGCCTGAACCCAGGGAGCGAGGCGGCGTTCGGCATCCTCCGGGGCTACTTGGTCGACGTGGGGCCCGACGGCATCGAGCGCGCGTTCCGAGTGGAGGGCTGACGGTGGCCGAAGCGCCCGGGATCACGTCGGCGCCCGACGCCCTGGCCGAGGCGTTGCAGCTAGTCGAGGGGGCCAGGAACTGCGGCGTGCCGATGAAGCTGGTCGGGGGCCTCGCGGTGCGGTACCTCACGCCCGGATTCCCCCCCCGCACGAGGGATCGGCAGGACCTGGATTTCGCCTCGGTCTCCTCCGCCCGGCGCCAGCTAACGGAGTACCTCGAAGAGCTCGGTCACGAGCCCGACAAACGGTTCAACGCGCTCTACGGCCACAAGCAGCTCTACTTCTCGTCGCCGAACGGCCGGGGCATGGACGTGCTCATCGACCGCATGGAGATGTGCCACGTGGTCGAGTTCCAGGACCGAATCGACCGGCTCCCGGTGACCCTCGATGTCACCGACCTCCTCCTCACGAAGCTCCAGATCGTCGAGCTGAACGAGAAGGACGCACAGGACGTTCTGTACCTCCTGTCGGCGTTCCCGGTGGAGGAGGGGGACCGGCCGGGGACCGTCGTCGGGCTGAACCGGATCGGCGCACTCGTGGCGAACGACTGGGGGTGGTGGCGGACCCTCACGCTGAACCTGGAGCGGCTCCGGCAGCTGGCCCAGGGGCCGGGGGCGCACCTCGTCCCACCGGGGGCCGCCTTCGATCCCGTCGACCAAGTGGTGAGGCTCCGCGAGGCGGCCGACCAGGTGCCGAAGACCCGGAAGTGGAAGCTCCGGGCCAAGATCGGAGAGCGCCGGCGCTGGTACCGGCTGCCAGAGGAAGACGCCCACGACTGATCCCGCAGCGGTGGGCTCGGATCCCCTCCGGCGCTCGGGCCTCTAGTCTGGTTCGGACTAGTGTCTCCCCGAGCGCCCGGGCCTCCCGCTGAGATACTTCCGCCCGTGACGGAACGAGCCGCGGGGGTGGTGAGGCACAAGAGCGAGGCGGTGGGCGGCCTGCTCATCGCGCTCGCCGCCCTGTTCTTCGGAGCGATCGTCGTGCTCGGGAAGCACGCCCTCGAGAGCGGGATCACCGTTTACGCGCTGCTCGCGATCCGGTTCGGCGTCGGCGCGGTGGTCCTCACGGCCGCGCTGCTGGTGCTCGGGCGGCCGCTCGGCGCGGCGGAAGGGGAACGCGCCGGCCTCGGGATCTTGGCGGTGTGCGGTTACGCGGTCGAGTCGTCGTTCTTCTTCGCGGCCCTCCGCCACGGGACGGCGGCCGCCGTCACGCTGCTGTTCTTCATGTACCCCGTCGTCGTGGCGCTGATGTCGTGGGCCGTCGGGGAGGGCAGGCCCAACCCGCTCACGATCCTGGCCCTCGCCTGCGCTATGGCCGGAGCTGCGGTGGTGGTCGGGACGGGCAGCGG
>JBQTIP010000225.1:0-42410 GCA_052388025.1 Actinomycetota bacterium | reverse complement strand
TCCTCGTGGACGGAGCCGAGATCGTCGCGGTGGGCCCGGTCGAGGAGGTGGACGCGCTCGCCGGCGACGCGAAGACGGTGGATGCGTCCGGTCGAGCCGTCATCCCTGGGCTCCAGAACTGCCATCTGCACTCCGGGCTCCTTCGGGGCACGGCGGAGTCCAAGACGCTGTTTGACTGGCTCAAGTCCTACGTGGACCCGCCCACCGAGCGCTCACGCCGGAGATCGCCGAGGCCGCGTCCCTCCTCTGCTACTCGGAGGGCGTTCGGTTCGGGACCACCTCCGTCATGGACATGTGGCGTTTCATGGAGGGCTCGGCCCGAGCGGCCGAGCAGGTCGGCATCCGGGCGACGCTCGTGCCGTACGTAGCGGACGGTCCTGGGTTCGACTACTTCGAGAGCCTGGAATGCAACCGGAGGCTCCTGGAGACCCATAGCACGGCGGCCGAGGGCAGGGTGCGAACCTGGGTGGGCCTGGAGCACCTCTTCTACTGCACCCCCGAAGCCTTCCGGGAGGCGGCTCGCATGGCCGAGGAGTTTGGCACCGGGCTGCACACGCACTCCTCGGAGACGATCTGGGAGGTCCAGGAGTCCCTGCGGCTGTTCGGCCGCCGGCCGATCGAGGAGTTCTTCAACCGGGGGATCCTTGGGGCCAGGACCGTGGTCGCCCACTGCGTTTGGCTGGACGATCGTGAGATCCAGCTGCTCGCAGAGACGGGGACCAGCGTCGCGCACTGTCCATGCTCGAACATGAAGATCGCCTCGGGGCCCGCGCGGATCGGTGACATGCGCGCGGCGGGGATCGCGGTCGGTCTGGGATCGGACGGGGAGAAGGAGAACAATAACCTCGACCTGCTCGAGGAGATGAAGTTCGCCTCCCTCCTCCAGAAGGTGTCCACCCTCGACCCCACGCGGGGCGACCACTGGGACGTCCTCTCGATGGCCACGCTGGAGGGAGCACGCGCGCTTGGGTTGGCCGACGTCACCGGGTCCCTGGAGCCTGGGAAGCGGGCCGATGTCGTAACCGTGGATCTCCGCGCCCTCCACATGACGCCGGTCTTGCACGGCGACGACTTCAACGTGGCCGCGCACCTCGTGTTCTCGGCTAGCGGGCACGATGTCGACCGCGTGTGGGTCGACGGGCGACCGATCGTCGACAGCGGGCGGGTCCTGACGGTCGACACGGAGGAGGTGCGGGTCCGCGCGCGGCCGGATGCGGCCAGGGGTGGCACCCTGCTCGTCGGGGCCGGGCACGTCTGGTGCGGTGATGACGGAGAAAAGGAGCAGAGCGAAGCGTCCATCCTCGGCGTGGACGGCGCGATCGCGAGGTCGGGAATCGGGGACCCGATTGGCCGGCCGCGGACCGGGTGTTCGACGCGACCGACTGCGTCGTCGTCCCGGGACTCATCAACACCCACGACCACCTGTACCAGACGCTCACGCGGGCGTTCTAAGGCGAGGTGGTGAACGCCCTGGCCCTTGGGATGTGGGGATGAGCCTGGGGGCAAGTAAACAACAGATTGTGGAAGTCGCTCAATGAGCGAACCCAGGACGAGGGAGGTTGTTCCCGTTGGCCGTTCGACCACGAGGCCGAGTCGCCCTACCGCGTGTACGAGGCCCCGAGGCCCAGCTTCGCAAGCTCCTTCCGGTACGCGATGGTCATCCGGTCGGCCTGGACGTGCAACTCTTCGGCAAGATCGATTGGGAGCTCCTCGGGCCGCTGGCTCTCGACGACCGGACGGTCCTCGGCCACGATCTTCGCGTCCCATGCGATCACCTCTTCGGCCGGCTGGTCATGGTCGAAGTTCCGGGCGAGGAACATGAAGATGCGCATCCGCTTGGCCGAGACCGGTGATGCGCAATTGAAGATGATGTGCTTCGCGTCCTGCTGTTGCTCCGGATAGTGGATGGCGAGTTTCGCGCAGAATGGAAGCGTGAGATCGTAGGTCATCAACCGAAGGATCGTCGGTGAGGACCCGAGGGTCGAGAAGTCCGGGTTGCTCGCGACATAGTTGTAGTCGTAGCGCAGCCCGTAGGGCGTGATCTCGACGTCGAAGTCCGTCATCTCGGTCTGGTCCGGGTTGCCGAACGTCCCCCTGTGGACGAACGAGAAGTGGCTGATGTCCAGGAAGTTCTCCACCTGGCGGGCGGCGGAGGTCTGCCAATCCTGTTGGGGGAGGTTGAGCCAGCGGTAGCTCGGATCCTCCGCCTCGGGCCAATCCGGAACGTCGTGATTCGACTCACCAGAGAGGCACGTCCAGACGAGCCCGTACCGTTCGACCGAGGGGTAGGTGAACAGGCGCGCCCTTGGCGAGATCTTGCGTTCGGGGGGCTGCGATGGAACCCGGGTGCACCGTCCATCTCCACCATACCGCCACCCGTGGTACCGGCAGACGAGCTCGTTCCCCTCGATCGACCCCAGCGTGAGGCGCGAGCCGCGGTGGAGGCAAAGGTCCCTTGCCACCACCACGCCGCCCGAGGTCCGGTAGATGACCAGGTCCTCGTCGAGGAGGGTGGCGCCGATCGGATCATCGGCCGCCTCCGCGCTCCACGCAACCGGATACCAGAAGCCCGAGAGCACCTCCCACTCTCTGGGGGAGAACGTGCAGGGGTCGGGCATCTTCGCGGGGTGGCGGCTCCGCTCGACGCTCGAGTCGGTGGTTGCTGTGGTAACCCCCTGCTCGGTGCTCATCGAACCTCCCCGGATCCACCGAGTCGTGATGGTAGCCGGACTTGACAGTTTGTTCAAGGCGTGCTGGAGTCTGCGCCGGCGAGGAGTCCTGACCGCTATCTTCTCGAAGGGGGAACCCGTGACACAGGCGACGGCCGAGCACATCCGTCGTCTCCCCAAGGTGGAGTTGCACTGCCACGTGGAGGGCTCTGCGCGCGCGTCTTCCATCCGTGACCTGGCGGCCAAGAACGGGGTCGCGTTGCCCGTCGATGACCCTGCCGACCTCTTCAACTTCTCCAGCCTTAACCAGTTCCTCGAGATCTACGATGTGATCTGCCGGAGCCTGGTGACCGCTGACGACTTCCGTCGCATCACCTATGAGGCACTGGAAGACGCAGTGAGGGCAGGAGTTCGATACCGAGAGATGTTCTTCTCCCCGGGCTTCGTCATCAGGCTGGGCGTGCCCGTGAAGACCGTATGGGAAGGCATCAGGGCCGGCGTGCTCGACGCGCGCGAGGACCTGGACATCCAGTGTCGCATGATCCTCGACTTCGACAAGCCAAGCGGGCCGTCCCATGCAGTGGAGATGGCGGAGTTCGCGGGCTCGGAACCCGATCGGGACCTCCTGATCGGTATGGGCGCGGACTCCGTGGAACGAGGCGTCGATCACCAGGCCTTCGCGGCAGCCTTCCAGGAGGCTGCCAAGTACGGGCTGCGCCGCACGATGCATGCGGGGGAGGACGGCCCTGCCGACAACATCAGGATCGCGATCCACGGGTGCGGCTGCGAGCGCATCGACCACGGGTTCAGGCTCCTCGACGACCCCGAGCTCACCGATCAGATCGTCGAGCGACAGATCCCGATCACGGTGTGCCCGACATCCAACGTGGTCATTGCCAACGTAGTACCGAACGTGGCTGCCCATCCCTTCGATCGCGAGCGTGAGCGCGGGGTGCTGGTCACGCTGAACTCCGACGACCCGGGGATGATGCGGTTCGACGTCGCGGACGAGTACGTGGCGGTGGCCGAAGCCTTCGACTACCAGCTCGAGGACATGGAGGGCATCAGCCTCGCCGGCATCGACTCATGCTGGGCTCCAGCCGACGAGAAGAAGATGCTCCAAGAGCGTTTCCAGCGGGAGTTCAACGAACTCCGCGCTGAATACGGTCTTCCAGGCCTGGATCGTGGAAGTGTCAAGTGACTTGACCTGGCCTTGGGCCGACTGGAAGGATGCGGACACAGAGGAAGGGGGGAAGGGAGATGGGGGAGCGCGACCTTCGGAAGCGGGGACTGCCAGAGGGATCACCCTGGGAGACGCATATCACCCGGCGCCGACTGCTCAGGTCCACCGGCATCGGCGCGGTCGGGCTGTTCGCAGGCAGCACGCTGCTCGCTGCGTGTGGTGGCGATGACGAGGGCGGTGGCGGCGGCGGTGGCGGCGGCGGCGGGGCCCTCGACCACGTCAACGTGGGCTTCGCCTACATTGGGCCCATCACCGATAACGGCTGGACGTTCACCCACGACCAGGGCCGGGAGGCCGTGGATGCGTCGCTCGGCGACAAGGTCACGACGACCTTCGTTGAGAACGTGCCGCTCTCGGCCGAGGCCGGCACCACCTTCGAGCAGCTGGCCTCAGAGAACAACCTGGTCATCGCGAACACGGAGTACGCGAACTTCCTCTCGGACGTGGCGGCCCAGCATCCGGACGTCGCGTTCCTCGAGGCCGACGGCCACACCTACACCGACAACCTCTACGCGTACTACGTGGAGCATGCCAGGCCCAACTACCTGCTGGGGGTGGCCGGCGGCGTCCTGTCGGCGACCGGCAAGCTCGGCTACGTGGGCGCGTTCCCGACCGCGACCGCCTGGAACGACGTGAATCCAATGCTGCTCGGCGCTCGGACGATCAACCCCAACGCCACAGTGCAGGCCGTCATGATCAGCTCGTTCTTCGACCCGCAGAAGGCCACGCAGGCGACGAGCGCGCTGATCGATGGCGGCGCCGACTTCATCTTCTCGGTGATGGACGAGCCGTCGTTCCTCCAGGTCTGCGAGGATCGGGGCGTCTGGGGGGCGAGCTGGAACCTCGACATCCGCGAGTTCGGCCCCAACGCGTATGTGAACACCTATCAGCTCGACTGGCGCGATTTCTACGTCGAGCAGGCACAGAAAGTCCTGGACGGCACGTGGACGTCGCAATCGGGGGTCCGGCTCCTCCCGCTCAGTCTCGGCGAGTGGGGGGACAACGTGCCCCAGGAGGTCAAGGACGCGGTCGCCGCGGCGGACGCGGAGCTCGCGGCAGCTCCTACCCCCTACATCGGTCCCCTCGTCGACGACCAGGGCAGTGAGCGCGTCGCGGCCGGGGAGACCCTCACTCCGGAGCAAGCCTACGCCATCGACTGGGGAGTCGAGGGCGTGACGGGTGTCGTCTAGGCCCGAGCCGGGAACGGGGAGGGAGCTGGACAACCCGGGGGCCCAGGCCGCCGCTGATGGTCCCGTCATCGAAGCTCTTGGGATCACCAAGAGCTTCGAGGACGACCTCGCGCTCGACCACGTCGACTTGGAGCTCGCGCGCGGAGAGGTCCACGCGCTCCTCGGCGAGAACGGTGCTGGAAAGACCACGCTCAGCAACGTGATCGCGGGGATCTATCGGGCCGATAGCGGTGTGGTCCGCGTGGACGGGGTGCCGCAGCACTTCCGGTCTCCCGCCCAGGCGATCGAGGCGGGCATCGGCATGGTGCACCAGCACTTTCGTCTCATCCATCCCATGACCGTGGCGGAGAACCTCCACCTCGGGTGGCGCGACACCCCGGAGTTCGTCAGCAAGGGCCAGCTCGTCGAGCGCTCCGAACGAGTGATGGACGAGCTCGGCCTGCACGTCGACCCCGAGGCCGAGATCTGGCAGCTCTCCGTCGGGGAGCAGCAGCGCGTCGAGATCCTTCGGACGCTCGCCCGAGGCGCGCGGGTCCTGATCCTCGATGAGCCCACGGCCGTTCTCACGGCGCAGGAGGCTCGAGAGCTCTTCGAGGTGATACGGACGCTCGTGGCGGGCGGGCGCACGGTCGTGTTCATCAGCCACAAGCTGAACGAGGTTCTCGAGGTCTCGGACCGGATCACGGTCCTGCGAAATGGTCGCCGGGTCATCACGCGAGAGACGTTGGGCGCGACGGCCCGGGAGCTGGCGCGGCTGATGACTGGGGAGGAACGCGACCGCCAGCTGGAAAGCCGCGGGCAGGTCGGGGACAGGCCGGTGCTGGAGCTCGAGGGGATCACCGCCCGGGGTGCGCGGGGGCTCGTCGCCCTGCGGGACGTCGATGTCGCGGTCCGGAACGGCGAGATCGTGGGGATCGCCGGGGTGTCAGGAAACGGACAGACGGAACTCGCGGAAGTCTCCTCGGGACTTCGCCGGGTCGATGCGGGGCGGGTCGTGATCGACGGCGTCGATCTCACGAGCGCGGCTCCCCGGCGTTTTGCCGATGCGGGTGTGGGGTACATCCCCGAGGATCGGCTCGGCGTCGGGCTGGTCGGCCCTGCCCAGGTTCGCGACAACGCGGTGCTCCGCCACTACCGACGCCCGGAGCTTTCGGGGAAGGCGGCCCTCCGCCGGGGTTCGATCCTCGATTTCGCGAAGAAGCTCGTCTCCTCGGCCCGGGTCCAGACCCGGTCCATCCACGCGCCTGCCGGGCACCTGTCGGGGGGGAACCAGCAGCGACTCGTCGCCGGTCGCGAGGCGATGCTCGCCGACCGCGTCTTCATCGCGTCCCAGCCCACCCGGGGGCTCGACGTCAACGCCACCCAGGACGTCCGCGAGTCCCTGCTCGGTCGTCGGGGGGCGGGTTGCGCGGTGCTCCTCATC
Source organism: Actinomycetota bacterium (assembly GCA_052388025.1). GTDB lineage: Bacteria > Actinomycetota > UBA4738 > UBA4738 > HRBIN12 > JBQTIP01. The sequence continues at coordinate 35,885 of JBQTIP010000225.1, read as the reverse complement.
TCGGACGATCTCGATGAGATCCTCATGCTGTCGGACCGGGTCGCCGTCATGTACGAGGGCCGGATCGTCGGCGAGTTCACCCGCGAGGAAGCCGATCGGGAGACGATCGGCCTTCTCATGGGTGGCCACGTCGCGGAAGCCGAGCCCCGCGGGTCCATCGCGTGAGCTCGGTCGCCGCGGGCCGCGACCTCGCTCCCAGGGTTCGGCTCCAGCGCCGGCTTCAGGTGGACCCGCGCCGGGCCGCGCTGATGCGCATCGGCGGCGTGGTCGTCGCCCTCCTCGCGGCCGGACTGGCGCTCGCGGTCACGGGGCGCCCCGCCCTCTCGCTTGCCGGAGAGGCGGTCACTTCCACGTTCGGCGAGCGGCTCGGTCTGGAGCAGACGGCCATCATCGCGACCCCGATCCTGCTGGACGCGATCGCCGTGGCGGTTTCCCTTCGCATGCGGCTCTGGAACATCGGCGTCGAGGGACAGTTCTACATGGGAGCATGGGCCGCGGCCGGGGTCGGCATCTACGTGGACGCCCCGGCGCCGCTGCTCCTCGTGCTGATGGCGCTTGCAGGGGCGGTCGGTGGGGCGCTTTGGATCGCCGTACCGGCCATCGCCCGCGCGTACTGGAACGTCAACGAGATCATCACGACGCTCCTGCTCAACTTCGTCGCCGTGACCTGGGTCGAGTGGTTCTCGATCGATCTCTGGCGGGACCGGGAGGCGGAGGTCATCCAGGCGACGCCGCTCGTGGGCGCCAGGCTGCCCGACCTCTTCGGATCGACCGTTCTCCACGTCGGATTCCTTCTTCCGCTGCTCCTGGCGGCGTTCTTCTGGGTGGTGTTTCGGTACGGGCGCTGGGGGTACGAGGTCGACATGATCGGCGGCAATCCCCGCGCCGCCGCGTTCGCCGGCATCAGCGTGCGGCGGAGGATCGTCACCGTGATGCTCATCTCGGGCGCGATCGCGGGCATCTCAGGGATGGTCCACCTGGCCGGGGCCACCGGGCGCCTGCAGGGCACCATCTCCAACGGCTACGGCCTCTCTGGCTTCATCGTGGCCGCACTCGCGGGGGCCTCGTTCCTCGGCCTCGTGGTCGGAGGCCTGTTCATCGCCCTGCTCCTGCACTCGGGCATCGTGCTGCAGACGTCGGGCCTGTCCGTGTACATCGTGGTCGCCGTCTACGGCGTGGTCCTCGTCGGCATCGCCGTCGCCGAGATGGCCGCCCGCTACCGGCTCGTGATCGGCCGCAGGCCCCCGGCGGCTCCCGGCGCGGAGAGGGCACCGCCGTGAACATCTTCCTCGCGGCGCTCCGCACGGCGATCGACGCCGGGACCGTCGTGGTCCTCGCCGGGATGGGCGAGCTCCTGACCGAACGGGTCGGCGTCCTCAACCTCGGGCAAGAGGGGCTCATCGGGATCGGCGCGGTGACGGCGGTGATCGTCGCCGATCAGGTCTCCAGCCCGTGGATAGCGCTGATCGCCGGGATGCTGGCCGCCGGCGTTCTCGGCTTCGTCTTTGCCACGTCGGTCGTGGTCGTTCGCACGAACCAGGTGCTGTCCGGCCTCGCTGTGGTCCTGATCGGAGTCGGGCTCTCGAACCAGCTGGGCAACGACTACCAGGGAAGCCCGGTGACGCACACCTTTGAGGCCTTCGAGATCCCGATCCTGGCCGACATCCCCCAGATCGGGCCGGCCCTGTTCGACCACAACATCATCGTCTACCTCAGCTACGTGGCGTTGCCCGTGCTGGTCGCGATCGTATTGTTTCGCACTCGGCACGGCATGAACCTCCGAGCGGTGGGGGAGAACCCGGCGGCGGCCGACGCAGCCGGCATCGACGTCACCGGCATGCGGCTGCTCTACGCGACCATCGGCGCAGCGCTGTCGGGAGCCGGCGGCGCCTTCCTGATGCTGTCGTTCACGCCCGTGTGGTCGGTGAACGTGGCGCGGGGTCGCGGGTGGGTCGCGCTGGCGGTCGTCATCTTCGCCGCGTGGCGGCCCTCCCTCCTCGTGTTCGGCGCCCTCCTGTTCGGAGCCATGATCTCGCTCGGCTTCATCGCCCAGCAGCAGAACTGGGGGATCCCGAGCTTCGTCCTGGCCATGCTTCCGTTCCTGGTCACGCTTGCCCTCATCATCCTCCCCGCGGCGCTGGCTCGTTTCGGGTTCAAGGTCAGGTCGTCGGTCGCCCCGGCCTCGCTCGCCACGCCCTACTTCCGCGAGGAACGCTAGCGATCCTCGATCTCCCGGAGGCGATACGCTCCACCGGACCCTCGTGGATCGAGCCACCCGGGCGGCCGGCTTCCTCCCTATCTCCGGCGATCAGTCGAGCTCTGCGATGAGCGCGTCGATCTCCCTGGACCACTCTCGACGCCAGCGACGCTTGGTGGGGTCGTCCAGCCACGAGCCGTCGATGCCGTTCAGAGCGACCTCTCGGAAGTCCTCGGGCCCGAACCCCATGTGGTCGGCCATGGCCACGTAGTTGTCTGTCGGGTCGGTCTTGAACATGGGTGGATCGTCGCAGTCGATCATGATCTTCAGCCCCTGCCTCGCCATCTCCCTGATGGGGTGAGTGGTCAGATCCTCCCCGAAGTACACCCATGCGGTCAACCTCGGGCAGCACGAGAACACGACGCCTTCGTCTGCGCAGCGCTTGGTGACGCGCTGATCCTCGATCACGTGGTAGCCGTGGTCGATGCGCTCGCAGCCGAGGAGGTCAAGACATGTCTCGACGTTCCTGGGTGGCGCGTCCTCGCACGGGTGTGCCGTGCGGCGGTACCCGTGCTAAGCGGCGAGCCGATAGGCTTTCCAGAACTTCTGGGGTGGGTGGTCGGCTTCCGCGTAGTCCATCCCGATCCCGATGAGTTCATCCCGCCGGTGATCGATGACCGTCTGCACCATCTCGAGGCCCATCTCAGGTGACTGCATCCGATTGATGTCGGCGATGAGGAAGCACTGGATCCCGAAATCAGTGCCGGCGTCTTTGATGCCGTGGATGACGCCGTCCACGGCGGTCTCGTAGGGAACCCCGATCTCCATGTGGGCCGAGGGGCTCCAGTACATCTCGCGATGCCGCTCCCCGTGCTCGGCCGCCCCGTAACGTCTCGTAAGTGATGCGGTGGAAGTCTTCCCGATCCCACACCGAGTGACACACCACGTCGTACATGCGGAGGAATTGGTAGATGTCCGGGTAGTCATACAGGTTCTCTGGCTGCTCGTACTCGGGCAGCGGCACGCCGTGCTTGTTGGCGAGGTCGACCACCGTCGCCGCCTGCACCGACCCCTCCAGATGCACATGAAGACTTACCTTCGGGAGCCTCTTCAGGAACGCGTGGAGGTCCATTCGCTTCCTGTTTCTCGCTGGAGCGATGACACGTGACGCCGCAGACGGCGTGTGCCGATGGCCGGCCCCGCGAAAGTCTGACCCGGCACCCACTCTGGGATCGCCGATTATCTCGCTCGCCTCAACGGACGGTCAAGCCGCCGACTTGACTCACCAGACAGCCCGCCGAGTCGCTTCGTCCGGGTCGTCGTGGCGGGTCTCCCGAGCGGTTCGCCCCGGCCGGGGCGGACTGATCATCGCCAACGGCCGCGCCCGAAGGCTGCGCCTAGGACGTCCGGGCCACTTCGAGATAGTTGTAGATCGTGAATCGGCTAACGCCGACCATGTCCGCTACCCGCTCCACCGCCTTCCGGAGCTGGAATGCCCCTCGCTCATCGAGGAAGCGAACGAGCTGTTGCTTCTCCGTTCGGGACATCTCGCCAAGCGGCTTCCCGACTCGCGCTTCCCCCTGGGTGATGAGTTGCTCCAACGCGTCCTCGAGGTTGGCAAGTGCACCGAGAGGGGTCTCCGCCAGATGGTGGGGCTCGGCCAGCGCGTGAAGGACGCGGTCGGCGGACTCGATGGCCTGGATGTCGACCTCGATGACGAGGTGATTCGGGGAGTCCGGGAACGGAATCCGGGTCTTCATACCGCTGGCGGCCTCGATGGGTCCGAACGTCTCGATCGGTCTCCCGTCGTCGCCGAGGACCGAAACCCTGTACAGAGGGCCCAGCGCCCTGGCAAGCGCCGCCGCGAAATCAGCCGGCGTCGTCACTCACAACCTCGATGCTGACCACGACCTTGGTGGCGCCGGCCTCGATCGCCGCACCCGTCGCCATCCTGAGGGCCTCGAGGACCGTGTCGATGTCCCCCCGCACGACCTCGCCGAGGAGCCCGATGTCCACGTCGATCCCTGCCTGGCGCAGTCGCTCATTCGCCGCCTGGACGTGGGCTGGGGGAACCTCACCCTCGTGGAACGGGTAGATCGCGAACTCCGCTCTCATCATCGTTGCCCGAAGGATACGCCAGCCATGCAACCGGACAACTCTTCCGCCACGGAATATCCGCGGCCCACTAACAGCCTCGGCCTCATGCTCTCGCATGGGCTGCGGCCGACCCTGCTCGTGCGGGGGTCCGAGGGGGTGGCCAAGATGCGCCATGTTGTATCGCACTACCTGCCTCCCCAATGCGGGCCCGGCTCTTGCGGCCGCCTCGTGCACGGGTCCGAGGCCCGATTCGCTGGCCTCGGCCGGCGGTACACTCAGGGCATCGACGCCTGAGGAGGGGTACCGTGGAACGCGAGACCGGCACGTTCCGTGTGAAGTCCGGCCTGGCCGAGATGCTCAAGGGCGGCGTGATCATGGACGTCACGACGGCCGAGCAGGCCAAGATCGCCGAGGACGCCGGCGCGTGCGCGGTCATGGCCCTCGAACGGGTCCCGGCCGATATCCGCAAGGAGGGCGGCGTGGCGCGGATGGCCGACGCCAGCAAGGTCGAGGAGATCATGGGGGTCGTGAGCATCCCGGTCATGGCGAAGGCCCGCATCGGCCATTTCGTGGAGGCGCAGATCCTGCAGGCCCTCGGCGTCGACTACGTCGACGAGAGCGAGGTGCTGACTCCGGCCGACGAGGAGCACCACATCGACAAGTGGGCGTTCACCGTCCCGTTCGTGTGCGGAGCGCGGAACCTCGGCGAGGCCCTTCGCCGCCTCTCCGAGGGGGCAGCGATGATCCGCACGAAGGGAGAGGCAGGTAGCGGTAACGTCGTCGAGGCGGTGCGCCACCAGCGGACGATGCTCCGCGAGATCGGATGGCTTACGACCCTCCGGCCGGAGCAGCATGTGTCGGCCGCGAAGGACCTGGGCGCGCCGGTCGAGCTGGTGAGAGAGGTCGCGGCGACCGGGAAGCTACCCGTCGTGAACTTCGCGGCCGGCGGGCTGGCGACCCCGGCGGATGCCGCGCTCATGATGCAGCTCGGGGTCGACGGGGTGTTCGTCGGGTCGGGGATCTTCAAGTCGGAGGACCCGGCGCCGCGCGCCCGCGCGATCGTCGAGGCCACCACTCACTACAACGACCCCGACGTCCTGGCCAAGGTGTCCCGCGGTCTCGGCGAGCCCATGCACGGTCTCGACATGAAGGAGATCGGCGAGGAAGGGCTCCTGCAGGTCCGCGGCTGGTAGCGGAGCGCTCGTGAAGGCCGGGGTGCTCGCGCTACAGGGAGACTTCCGGGAACATTGCCGAGTGCTGGAAGCCGCCGGCGCCACGCCGATCGAGATCCGCGCGCCGGGGGAGCTGGCCGACGTCGACTGCCTGGTGATCCCTGGCGGCGAGTCCACCACGATCTCGAAGCTCGCGCGAGCATACGACCTGGTGGAACCGATCCGTGCGCGTGCGCGGGCGGGCATGCCGATGCTCGGGACCTGCGCCGGCATGATCGTGATGGCGGAACGGGTCGAGGGCGGCCGGCCGCTGCTCTCGCTCGTGGCCATCACCGTACGGCGCAACGCGTACGGACGCCAGGTCGATTCCTTCGAGACCCACGTCAGGGTCTCCGGCATCGAGGACCCCGTGCGGGCGGTCTTCATCCGCGCTCCTCAGGTGGCTGAGATCGGCCCGGGCGTGCGCGTCCTCGCTGAGCACGAGGACCGTCCGGTCGTGTTGGAGCAGGGGAACCTCGTCGTGGCGGCGTTTCACCCGGAGCTGGTCGGCGAGACCGGGCTCCACGAGTACGTCCTCGGGAAGGTGTGATCGCGGCATGTCCGGCCACTCGAAGTGGAGCTCGATCAAGCGCAAGAAGGAGGCCACGGACCAGAAGCGCGCCAACGTGTACTCCAAGCTGCTTCGTGCCATCGAGGTCGCCGCGCGCGAAGGCGGAGGGAACGTGGAGGGCAACATGACGCTCGCGTCGGCCGTGGAGAAGGCGCGCGACTTCTCCGTGCCCATCGACAACATCGAGCGGGCCACCAAGCGGGGAGCGGGCGAGATCGAAGGGGCTCGCTACGAGGAAGTCACGTACGAGGGATACGCGCCGGGCGGCGTCGCGCTTCTCGTCGAGGCCCTCACCGACAACCGAAACCGCACGAGCCAAGAGGTCCGCCACATCTTCCAGAAGCAGGGAGGCAATCTCGGCGACCCCGGCAGCACGGCGTGGATGTTCGTGCGCAGGGGCTTGGTCCTGGTGGACAAGGCCGCCGCGCCCGACGAGGAGAAGATCCTCGAGCTCGCGCTGGAGGCCGGCGCCGAGGATGTGAGCGAGTCCGAGGGCACCTGGGAGATCACGTTCGACCCCGCCCTGCTGAAGGAGGTCCGGGCGGCGCTGGAGGACGCCGGGATCGAGGTCGCTTCCGCCGAAGTCACGATGGTGCCTAACGCCACCGTCCGGGTGGAGGGAGCCCAGGCGCGCGCAGTGCTCGCGCTCTTGGAGGCCCTGGAGGACCAGGACGACGTCCAGGGCGTCTACGCGAACTTCGACATCCCGGAGGAAGTCCTCGCCGAGGTGGGATAGCGACCGGCCGGGGCTCGCTCCCGCTGCGCACGACTATTGCGGAGCCGCGAAGGGACCCGTTCGCTTCCTACTCGAATACGCGGAGCTCCGAGCAGGACGCGAGGCGGTCGAAGTCGTCGTCGGCGTGCAGGATGGGTGAGCCCGTGCGGATGCACGGTGCGGCGATCAGGCAGTCGAGCGTCTTGCGGATCGTGACGCCCGCCCGGCGCGCCCGCCGATAGAGCCGGGCCGCCAGCGCGAAGTCTTCCAGGTTCTCCAGCCTGAGGATCGGGAAATGGCGGAGATACCGCTCGACGCGGGCGGCCTCGCGCTCTGTCCCGAAGCCATGGAGAAGCTCGGTGAACACCACGTCCGTGAGCGCGAGTGGCGCCCCATCCTCGAGGAGCTCGATGCAGCGGCGGGCTCTTGGCGAGTCGAATTCATTGATGACGTCGATCCACACACTCGTGTCGACGACGATCACGGGCGGCCGGCGCGACTCACGTCGAGGTCGCCCTCCCAGCGGACCTTCCCACGAAGCTTTAGGATCCCGGCCCGGCGATGGCTTGCCACCAGCTCGCGCAGAGCCACGTCGACCGCCTCCCGCTTGGTCTTCGCGCCCGTGAGACGCTGGACCTCCTTGAGGACTTCGTCGTCGATGTCGATGTTCGTTCGCATACACTAGACTATACACCATGGGCAATGCTTTGATACACATCACTGTTTGTCAGGGGTGCCCGGCGGCTGGGACGAGGGCGTGGCGCGCGGGAGGGAAGGCTCCTGCGAGGTAGATTACAGCCGTGTGATTGCCCGGCTGCAGCTCAGGCCCTAGACTGAACGTATGTTCGACAGTTGTGTGCTCGGCGTCGATCCTGGCGTGGCGGCCACTGGGCTCGCCGTCGTCTCACAGCCCGAGGGGAGGCCGGTCGTGGTGTGGTCGGATACCGCACGCACGCCGGCTGGGCTCGAAGAGCCGCTCCGGCTTCGGCGACTGTTCGAGGCCGTTCGCGAAGCCATCGCCGCACACCGTCCTCAGTCCATGGCGGTAGAACGCGTGATGTGGGGACAGAACACCACCAGCGCGCTCGGGGTGGCCCGTGCGACGGGCGTCATCATGCTCGGGGCGGCGGACGCGGGGATCCCCGTCGAGGAGTACGCCCCGCTCGAGGTGAAGATGGCCATTACCGGGATGGGGAACGCCGACAAGCGGCAGGTCCGCGACGCGCTCGTGCGGATCCACGGGATATCGGATGTCCCGGGGCAGGCCGATGCCGCCGACGCCGTCGCCGTGGCCGTCTGCCATCTGCAACAGTCGCGGATGCGCCTCCTGGCCCGGAGGGCGGGGGTCCGTTGATCGCCTTCCTGGAGGGGACGGTCGCCGAGAAGTCGGGCGGACGCGTGGTCGTCGCCGTCAACGGGACCGGCTACGACGTGATGGTCCCTGCCTCGACGGCGGGCAAGCTGCCGCCGGTCGGCAAGCCCGTCCGGATCTTCACGCGCCTGCACGTCCGCGACGACGCCATGGTGCTTTACGGATTCGCGTCGCAGGAAGAGCGCGCCCTGTTCGACCTCCTCGTCACGGTGAATGGGGTTGGCCCGAAGGTAGCGCTGTCGTTCCTGTCGGTGCTCTCGCCCGAGGCGCTCCGCCGGGCCGTCGCGGCGGGCGACGTCGCGGCCCTCACCCTGGTGCCGGGCGTTGGGAAGAAGGTGGCGCAACGCGTGCTGCTGGACCTCAAGGACAGTCTGGCCGGCGACGTCGTCGTGATCGAGGGACCCCTGGTCGACGTTCGGGAGGCGCTGCTCGCGCTCGGGCTCTCGGCCCAGGAGGCGAGCGAAGCCACGTCCGCTCTGACGGCGAACGGCGATCGCCCCGTCGAAGAGCTCCTGAGGGAGGCGCTGCAGAAGGTGGGAAGAAGTTGAGCGAGGAGCGGATCGTGGAGGTCGGGCTCCCGGACGACGAGGTCGAGCTCGACGCGGCCCTGCGCCCTCGGACGCTCGGCGAGTTCGTCGGGCAGGAGCGGATCAAGGAGCAGCTGTCCCTTCTGATCGAAGGGGCACGCGCGCGAAGCGAACCGGTCGACCACCTGCTGTTCTCCGGCCCCCCGGGCCTCGGCAAGACGACGCTCGCCGGGATCGTCGCGAACGAGATGGGGGTTGGGTTCCGGCCGACGTCGGGCCCTGCGCTGGACCGGCCGGGCGACCTCGCCGCCATCCTGACGAACCTCGAAGAGGGGGATGTGCTTTTCGTCGATGAGGTCCACCGGATGCCACGGGCTGTAGAAGAGGTGCTGTACCCGGCGCTCGAGGACTACAAGCTGGACGTCGTGCTGGGCAAGGGACCTTCGGCGAGGAGCATCCGCCTCGAGCTCCGGCGGTTCACGATGGTGGCCGCCACCACCCGCCCCGGTCGCATCACGCTGCCGCTCCGGGAGCGCTTCGGGTTCTCACCCCGGCTGGACTACTACCCTCGCGACGACCTTGGGATGATCGTCCGCCGCTCCGCCGGGATCCTGGCGGTCGCGCTCGACGCCGAGGGCGCCGACGAGATCGCCCGGCGGTCCCGCGGGACCCCAAGGGTCGCCAACCGGCTCCTCCGCCGCGTCCGGGATTTCGCGGAGGTTCGGGGCGACGGCAAGATCTCGGGCGACGTCGCGCGCCGGGGGCTCGAGCTGTTCGAGGTGGACGAGGAGGGGTTGGACAAGCTCGACCTCTCCATCCTGTCGGCCGTCGTGGAGAAGTTCAGCGGCGGCCCGGTGGGTCTCTCGACCCTCTCCGCCGCGGTGGGGGAGGAGACGGAGACCGTGGAGGACGTCTACGAGCCCTACCTGCTCCAGCTGGGGTTCCTGAAGCGAACGCCCAGGGGCCGCGTTGCGACCGACCGCGCCTATCGTCACCTTGGAGCCACCGTCCCCGGGGCGCTCCCCCTCGCGTAGCTGCGATCCTCCCAACGGCAGCCCAAGCGATAGCCTGTATGCTGCGGGTTCACCCCCTAAGGAGGCACCTCGAGATGGTCGGTCTGATCGCCCAAGACAGCACCGGCGGAGCCGGAGGGATCGCCGGACTGCTGGTCCCGCTCGTCCTCATGGGAGGATTGTTCTACTTCCTGATGATCCGCCCTCAGCAACGCCGCAGCCGCTCCCAGAAGCTGCTCCTCGACAGCCTGGAGGTGGGCGACGAGGTGATGACCGCCGGGGGCATCTTCGGCACGATCCGAGAGATCGACGACGACACCGACACGCTCACGGTTGAGATCGCGCCGGGCACCAGCATCCGGATGCTGCGGCGCGGGGTGGCCCAGAAGCTCGTCGAGGATGAGGGGTACGACGAAGAAGCCCCCGACGAGGAGGCCGACCAAACGCCGTGAGGGGGACGGCGGAACCTGCCCCGGAGACCCGGGAGGAGCCGCAACCCCGACCCGAAGCCGGTGAGCCCCTCGACGGGCAGGAGCCGCCGGAGGGCGAGGACGACCCCCTAGCTCTGGACCGCATCCAGGCCGATCCGGAGCTTTCCCTCTTCATCGCCTCCGCGGATCGAGTCATGGAGGCGCTCGGGTTCACCGAGCACGGATTCCGCCACGCCAACCTGACGGCGCGCATCGCCTTCCAGGTGCTGTCGCGGCTGGGCTTCGACCAGCACACGGCCAATCTGGGCTGCGTCGCCGGCTACCTGCACGACGTAGGCAACATGGTCTCGCGGGAGCTGCACGGCCAGACCGGCGCCATCCTCGTCTATCAGTCGCTCCACGGGAAAGTTGCGCCCAACGACCTGACGACGATCGTGGCCGCGATCGCGAACCACGAAGAGGACAACGGGCCCGCGATCTCGCCGGCTTCGGCAGCTGTGATCCTCGCCGACAAGTCCGACGTGCACCGGAGCCGCGTCCGCAAGTCCGGCCAGATCGAGTTCGACATCCACGACCGCGTCAACTACGCGGCCGAGCAATCGTTCCTGCGGGTAGACTCGGACGCCAAGACGGTCACCCTCGAGCTGACGATCGACACTGAGATCAGCCAAGTCATGGAGTACTTCGAGATCTTCCTTGGGCGGATGGTGATGTGCCGGATGGCGGCGGAGACGCTCGACTGCCGGTTCAAGCTGACCATCAATGGAGCGGAGTTGGCGTGAGGCGCTCTCGCAGCCTCTGGGTGTCCGTCCTGTTCATCGCGGTGCTGGTGGGCGGCGCCGTCACGGCGTTCGCCACCGGTACGAGGCCGGTGCTCGGGCTGGACCTCGAAGGCGGCGTCTCCGTCGTGCTCACGGCGCCCGAGGGAACCCCCAAGGAGGTCATGGAGCGGGCCCTAGAGAACATCCGGAACCGGATCGACGCCGTCGGCGTGGCCGAGCCGCAGCTGTTCGTGACGGGCAACAACATCGAGGTCGAGCTCCCCGGACTGGCCCGCGGCACGATCGAGGAGCGGACGAAGCATCAGTTCTGCCTGATCGGCGGGGACGACGAGAGCCTCGGCTGCTTCGCGGCGGAAGCGGAGGCCGACGGGACGCTCGCAGCCACGTCCGTGCAGGACGTGGTGACGCAGGCCTGTCTGATCGACGGCGACGGTGAGCCCCTGAGCTGCTTCGGCGACGAGAGGGCGGCCGACGCGGCGTTGAAGGCGGTACGGGTCGAGAAGGACGGAGATCGGTTCTGCCTGACCAGCGCGCGAGCGGCGACCGCCGAGTCCGGGAACTTCGGATGCTTCGACACCAAGGACGAGGCGAAGGCGGCACTCGAGGCCATCGTGACGGAGTCGACCCACACGTTCTGCGTGGTCGGCGAGGCGGATCAGCCCCTGCAGGGCGGGCGCGCCTGCTACGACACGGACCAGGAGGCCGATGGCATCCTTGCCGCGCTCGCGGTGCAGGAGAAGGATCTGATCTTCTGCGTGATCAGCTCCTCCCAGCGGAACCTGGGGTGCTTCCTCTCGAGCGACGCGGCCCAGGCGCGGCTTCAGGAGACGGGGCAGGAGCGCCTCCTTCAGGTCATCGGGACGACCGCCCGGCTCGAGCAGCGCGAGGTGCTGGCGACCCTTGTCCCGGGCGACCCGGAGTATCAGATCGCGCCCGTTACCTGCCCCTCGGACCAGCCCCATGAGGAGGGGTGCTCGTTCAATGATCTGGCCGACCAGCCGGTCGTGTTCCTCGGGAACGACGGCACGACCAAGTACCGCCTGGGGCCTGTCGAGATCACCGGCGACGCGATCAGGAAGGCCACGGCGGTTCTCCAGACCGCGACCAACCAGAGCTTCCAGTCCGGGTGGCAGATCGACTTCCAGCTCACGTCCGAGGGGTCGGATATCTTCGGAGAGGTCACGACCCGGCTCGTGAACCGGCAGCTCGCGATCGTCGTGGACCAGACGGTCATCTCCGCCCCGACGGTGCAGAGCGCCATCACCGGCGGGAGCGGCGTGATCGAGGGCAGCTTCAGCGAGCGGGAGGCGAAGGACCTGGCCACCCAGCTGAACGCCGGCGCTCTGCCCGTCAACCTGACCAAGAACCAGGTCGTCACGGTGAGCCCCACCCTGGGGCGCGAGTCTCTGCACCAAGGCTTGATCGCCGGCATCGTCGGCCTGGTGGCCCTGGCCCTCTATCTGGCGTTCTACTATCGGCTGCTCGGGATCGTGACCTGGCTCGGGATGACGATATGGGCCGTGCTGGCCCTGGCGCTCGTCTCGCTCCTGGGGCGCACCGCAGGCTACAGCCTGACGCTCGCCGGCGTGGCCGGCCTCATCGTCGCGCTGGGCATCACGGCGGACTCCTACATCGTCTTCTACGAACGCCTGAAGGACGAGGTGAGAAACGGCAAGACGCCGCGCGCGGCCATCCAGCCGGCCTTCAGGCGGGCCTTCCGGACCATCCTCACCGCCGACTTCGTGACCTTTCTCGCCGCCGGCATCCTCTACCTCGTCGCGGTGAGCTCGGTGCGCGGGTTCGCCCTCACCCTCGGCCTCGCCACGGTGCTCGACGTGTTCGTCGTCTACTTCTTCAAACGGCCCACGGTCTTCCTGATCGCGCGGAGCAACCGGCTCCAGAACCTGAGGGGCTTCGGCCTCGCAAGCGGCGTCGCGGCCGATCCCGTCCCCGTGGCGGGGGGATCGCGATGAACCTCCGTGAGGCCGTCGGCACGTTCCGGGGACATCGCGTCCCGCGCCTTCGGATCATCGAGCACCGGAGATGGTGGTTCCTGCTCTCCGGGGTGCTCATCGCGCTCTCCCTTGTGGGGCTCTTCGTCCGCAGCCTGAACTACTCCATCGACTTCGAGGGCGGCGCCCTGCTGCAGTACCCCGACGTGACCGGCGTCACGGCCGACGAGGTGCGGGCGACGCTCGCGGAGTTCGGGCGGGGCGACGCACAGGTCACGATCCTCAACGGGAACGAGGTCTCGATCCGGACCGAGACCCTGAACGACCTCACCGACACACGTCGGACCGAGCTACTCGATGCCCTCGCGGCGCAGGCCGGCACGAGCGTCGACCAGATCAGCCGTGAGGACGTGGGTCCCACCTGGGGATCGCAGATCTCGCGGAAGGCCATCACCGGCCTCCTCGTGTTCCTCGTTGCGGTCACGCTGTTCATCGCCCTGCGGTTCGAGTGGAAGATGGCGCTCGGCGCGCAGGCCGCCCTGTTGCACGACCTCGTGATCACGGCCGGGATCTACGCGCTGGTCGGTCGCGAGGTCACGCCCGCCACGGTGATCGCGATCCTCACGATCCTCGGGTACTCGCTGTACGACACCGTCGTGATCTACGACAAGGTGAAGGAGAACACGGAGTCCGCCGTGATGCTCGGCCGTGAAGGCTACTCGGGCGTGGTGAACATCTCGCTCAACCAGACGTTCATGCGTTCGGTAAACACGTCCCTGGTCGTGCTGCTGCCGATCCTCTCGCTCTTGCTCTTCGGGGGAGAGACGCTGAAGGACTTCGCGTTCGCGCTGTTCATCGGCGTGACCTCGGGCGCCTACTCCTCGATCTTCGTAGCGTCGCCGCTGCTGGCGGTGCTGAAGGAGCGCGAGCCCAAGTACCGGCAACTTCGCGCCCGGGCCGAAGCGAAGGCGGCATCGGCCAAGCGGCTTCGCATCGTGCCGGCCGGCGAGGCCCCCGAGCCGGAGACCGACACCGCCGAGCTCGAGACCGCCGCGGTCTCCAGCGCCGCGGCCGCCACGAGGGCAACGGCCCGGACCGCCCCCAGGCCGCGCCCGAAGAGCAAGCGGAAGCCGGGGGCGAAGCGCAGGCGGAGGTGAGCGTGCAGATCGAGGACATCAAGGCGTTGGTCCGCGACGTCCCCGACTTCCCGCAGGAGGGGATCGTCTTCAAGGACATCACCCCGTTGCTCGCGGACGCGATCGCCTTCTCCACGGTGATCGACCTGATCGTCGTGCACTTCGGCCGCGGCAACGTCGACAAGGTGGTCGGGATCGAGGCGCGGGGCTTCATCCTGGCGTCGCCGGTCGCGTATCATTTCGGCGCCGGCTTCGTGCCCGTCCGCAAGGCAGACAAGCTGCCGTGGGAGACCGAGACGGCCGAGTACGCCCTCGAGTACGGCACCGCGACCCTCGAGATCCACAAGGACGCGGTGCGGCCCGGCGAGCGGGTGCTGATCGTCGACGACGTGCTCGCGACCGGTGGCACATCGAGGGCAACCGCATCGCTCGTCGAGCGGATCGGCGGCAAGGTCGTAGGCATCGCCTGCCTCATCGAGCTCGACTTCCTGAACGGCCGCAAGCAGCTCGAGGGATACGACCTCTTCACGCTGATCAACTACTGAGTTCGGCCGTCCCCGGATACACTGGCTACGGGAGGCGCCGCCGTGGACAGCCGGGAGCAGGTCAAGGCCGAACGTCGTGGAGGTCTGCTCGCGCGACTGCGCCCCGGAGAGGCCGAGCGCGACGGCCTCGAGGCACTCCTTCGCCAGGTCAAGGGCTACAACCAGAAGGCCGACGTGAAGGCGATCCAGCGCGCCTACCAGTTCGCGCAGGCCTCGCACGAGGGGCAGAAGCGGATCTCCGGAGAGGACTTCATCGAGCATCCGCTCGCGGTGACCCAGATCCTGGCGGACCTCAGTCTCGACACGACCACGCTCGTCGCGGCGCTCCTCCACGACGTGGTCGAGGACACAGAGGTCTCCCTCGATACCCTGGACGCGGAGTTCGGCCCGGAGGTGGCGAAGATCGTCGACGGCCTCACGAAGCTGGACACGATCACGTTCAAGAACCGGGAGCAGGAACAGGCGGAGAACGTCCGCAAGATGATCGTGGCGATGGCCGGCGACATCCGTGTGCTGTTGATCAAGCTCGCCGACCGCCTGCACAACATGCGCACGCTGTCGAGCCTTTCCGCCGGCAAGCAGCGCGACAAGGCGACAGAGACCCTCGACATCTACGCGCCGCTCGCGCACCGCCTCGGCGTCCAGCAGATCAAGTGGGAGCTGGAGGATCTCTCGTTCAAGACACTGCACCCGGGCCCCTATCGCGAGATCGCGAGCCTCGTCGAGAAGCGCCGCGGGGAGCGCCAGCGGTCAATCGACGAGATCCTGGCGTCGGTACGCGCCAGGCTCAAAGAGGCCGGTATCAAGGCCGAGGTGGACGGGCGGCCGAAGCACCTCTACTCCATCTACGAGAAGATGGTCCTGGGCGGCAAGGAGTTCAATGAGATCTACGATCTCCTCGGCCTCCGGGTTCTGGTCGATTCCATGCGCGACTGCTACGCGGCGCTCGGCGCCGTCCACTCCCTGTGGAAGCCGGTCCCCGGTCGGTTCAAGGACTACGTCGCGATGCCCAAGTCGAACATGTACATGTCGCTGCACACCACGGTGGTCGGGCCCTCGGGCAGGCCGCTCGAGATCCAGATCCGATCCCGCGAGATGCATCGCACGGCGGAGTACGGGATCGCCGCGCACTGGCGGTACAAGGAGGGCAGGAAGGCCAAGGAGGACGCGGACCTCGCCTGGCTCGGGCAGATGCTCGAATGGCTGAAGGACATGGCCGATCCCCGCGAGTTCATGGAGGGGTTGAAGATCGACCTCTACGGCGGCCAGGTCTTCGTCTTCACCCCGAAGGGCGACGTCGTGAACCTCCCGGCGGGCGCGACGCCGGTCGACTTCGCCTACACGATCCACACCGAGGTCGGGCACCGGACCATCGGCGCCAAGGTCGGGGGGAAGCTGGTTCCCCTCGACTACGAGCTCCGGACGGGAGACACCGTCTCGATCCTCACCTCGAAGGCGCAGGGGGAGGGCCCGTCTCAAGACTGGCTGAAGTTCGTGAAGACGCCTCGGGCCCGCAACAAGATCCGGCAGTGGTTCTCCAGGGAACGGCGCGAGGACGCGCTCGAGGAGGGCCGCGACGCGATGCAGCGGCTCATGCGCAAGCAGAACGTCCCGTTCAAGCGCCTGGCCACCGAGGACGCGCTCACGCAGGTCGCCGCCGAGCTGAAGCACCCGAACCTCGACTCGCTCTACGTGGCCATCGGGGAAGGGCACGTCTCCCCGCAGTCGGTCGTGGCCCGGCTGTCCCGGCTCCTCGCCGGCACGCCCGAGGAGGACGTGACCGACGTGCCGCTCGCCCGGCCGGTCCGGATCGGCCAGCGCGACGCGTCGCCGGGCATCGTGGTCCCCGGCTCGAGCGACGTCTGGGTGCGGCTCGCCCGCTGCTGCACGCCGGTCCCCGGGGACGACATCATGGGCTTCGTCAGCCGCGGCCAGGGTGTGTCGGTCCACCGGACCGATTGCCCGAACGCCAAGGGGCTCGCCCGAGAGCCGGAGCGGCTGATCGAGGTCACGTGGCGGCCGGGAAAGCCCACCTCGTTCGTCGTGTCCGTCCAGGTGGAGGCGCTCGACCGCACCCGCCTGCTCTCAGATGTCGCTACCGTGCTCTCGGACAACCACGTGAACATCCTGTCGGCCACCTCGCGCGTGAGCCGGGATCGCATCACGACTCTTCGGTTCACCTTCGAGCTGGGCGACATCACCCATCTGTCGGGCATCCTCTCCGCTGTGAAGAAGATCGAGAGCGTCTACGACGCGTACCGCGTCGTCCCCAGGTAAGCGAGCCCGGAATGCGGATCGTCCTCCAGCGGGTGGCTCGCGCCTCCGTTCGAGTCCAAGGTGAGATGGTCGCCGCGATCGGGCCGGGCCTCTTGTTGTTGGTCGCAGCCGGCGGCGAGGACCGGCTCGGGGAGTACGACCGGCTCGCGGAGAAGGTCTTCCACCTCCGGGTGTTCCCCGACGAGGACGGAAAGATGAACCTGGCGCTCGCCGACGTGGGGGGAGAGATCCTGATCGTGCCGCAGTTCACCCTCTACGGGAACGTCCGACGTGGGAGACGTCCATCTTGGGCCGGCGCGGCGCCGCCGGAGGTCGCTGCCGACCGCATCGAGGCGTTCGCCCGCGCGCTGGAGGCCCTCGGCGCGCCGGTGTCGAGGGGCGCGTTCCGCGAGCACATGGAGGTGGAGCTCGTGAACGACGGGCCGGTCACGCTTGTTCTGGACGGCGCGGACCTCTAGGGAGGCACCCGGCCCGCAGGCGAGGACCGCCGGCTCGGGTCGACCGAGCAGGCTTGCTCGCCAAGGGCGCGCGCCAGGCGCTCGCGGTTCCTGGCGACCCACCGATACGCCCGGTTCGTGACTCCCGGGAACGCCGTCGCGAGCCCCGCGATCGGGGCGCCCGCAGGCAGCAGCCGGGCGAGCTGGGGCACCGCATCGCCCGCGGAGTAGACCCGGCCGTCCGGCGTAACGAGGTGCCAAGACGCCATCTTCCGCACGTGGTCCATGCCCTCGAGCAGGGCGTCGGCCTCGGGGTCCTGGAGGGGCACCGGCCGCAGGTGACCTTGGCGGTCCCAAGCGAGGATCCGCGCGAGCGACCAGCGACAGAAGCCGCAGTCGTTGTCGTACAGGATGACGGCGCGATTCATACAGACAGCGTAGAGGAGCCCGTCGCGAGTGTCAGGGCGGGGCAGCCGTCCGGAGAGGCGCCGGACGGGCCCTCAGGCCCCGGGTTCGCTCGATCAGCGAGGGCCAGTCGACCAGCACGACCGCGGCGGTGACCGCCCAAGCTGAGTAGTCCAGATGCATGGTCGCCCAAATGGACGCATGCAGCGCTGCGGACCCCAGGACGAAGGCCCAGGCTACGCGGGGCCGCCATAGGACTAAGGGGAAGGTCAGCTCGAGTAGGAGGGTCCCGGCCGCCAGAAGGTGCGCCAGCCAGGGACGGTCGGCGATGAACAGGGAGATGCCGTTGGGGACGGACTGGGCATCGCTCGAGACGTACAGGGCCCAGCGCAGGTTGTCGGAGAGGACCCACGCAGGTCCCGAGAACACCAGCTTCGACAATCCCGTGAAGAAGTAGCCCCCGGCGACGACGACCGCAGCCGCTCGAGTCGGCCAGCCGTACCGGGCCGACCAACGGGGACCCGCCCGGGGCCTCACCCGCATCGCATCCACGGACCACGCGTCGGCAGTGGGAGCGAGCATCAAGGGAGCGAGAGCCAGGAGCAAGAGAACATCGTTGTGCACGACCTTCCCCACGCTCGTCGTGATCCCTCCCAGGAAGACCCCGGCGGCCCAGGCAACGGGGAGCGTGACTCGGGCTCGCAATCCGACCGCCGCGAGGATGGCCGCCGCGATCCCGACGACCTGTACCACGACCACGACGCCGCGGGGAGGCATCGACGGGAGCAGGCGCATGAACGAGATCGGGCGGAACAGGGGGGCCGGCTGCTCCGCGAGCTGGAGGTAGATGCTCCTGCTCAGTCGGGCTGCCAGGAGGGAGCACAGGCCCATCCGGATCGCCGCGAGCCGCCGGTCGCTTCCGGGTGCGAAGAGCGAGAGCTCAACTCGCCGCATCGGCCTCCTCCAGCGGTCCGGCCGTTGCCCGATCGTCCGCGCACGTATCAAGGAGCGTTCGCTTCACCGGTGAGGCGGCGCGCGCTTCCTCCCTTGGCAGCAGGTCCCACTCGATTTGGTAGATCCTCACGGCGACGACGGCCCGGCCGGTTCGCCGAACCGCATCGGCCCACGCGCGGCAAGCGGCGTCCTTCTCCTGGGGCGAGGCCGCCGGGAAATCTCGCATCACCAAGACGAAGCCGCGGTGGGCCCGGGGCAGCAACCCGAACCGGATCGGCGACTCGGTCCCGTCGGGCCCGACGGTTGCCGCTTCCCAGGAGACCTGGTGCTCGTACCTGAGATGGCTGAAGAGTCGGAAACCGGAGAGGGGCCACGCCTCGATGCCGGCGAGCCCGCAGACGACGAACGCCGCCAGGAACGCCGGCACGGACCGGCGGACCCAGCGGGGAGGCTGGGCCTCGTCCCCGGAGATGACCCCAGCGGCAGTCCCCCTCCGCGCCGAGCGGTCCACGCTCGAGACACTACCCGCACCGGGAGGGTGGCTCCATGCGCCCGTGGGTAGACGACCGGGCAGCTAAGATGGCCCCCCGATGTACCTGGACGCTTTCTCCGACAATCCCTACGGGACGAACTGCTGGCTGATCGCAGCCGGGGGGAGCGACGAGGCCGTGGTCATCGACCCCGGCTTCTCGCCGGCCCGCGTGCACGCGATGCTCGCGACGGCGGGGAAGCGCCCGGTCGCGGTCTTGGCGACGCACGGGCACTTCGACCACATCGGCTCCGCGGCCGACTTCTGCGCCGACGACATCCCCCTTCACATCCACGAGTCGGATCGGCTCGCGCTGACCGACCCTCAGGCCTGGGGGGCCGGGTTGGACGTTCCGCCGGTCCCGGTGAAGGACGTCCGGACGGTCGTGGACGGGGACGTGCTGGAGTTCGCCGGGTTCCGGATCGAGGTGATGCACACGCCCGGACACACGCCCGGGAGCGCGTGCTTCGCGACGGACGGCTTCGTGCTCTCCGGCGATCTGGTCTTCGCCGGCTCGATCGGGCGCTCCGACTTCCCGAACTCGTCACCCGCGGACATGAGTCGGAGCCTCGAGCGGTTCCTCACGCTGTCCGATCCGCTGCAGGTCTACCCGGGGCACGGGCCTGAGACGACCGTCGGCCGCGAGCGGACGACGAACCCGTTCCTGCTGGAGCTGTAGGTGGACCTCGCGCCGCCGCGGGGGACCGCGGACCTGTTCCCGCCCGAGTCCGAGGCGATGCTCGGCCTGGAGGAGGAGGCGCATCGCCTGGCTCGGCTCTTCGGCTTTCGGTACGTGGAGACGCCGGCGTTCGAGCACACCGAGGTCGTGGCGCGGACTTCGGGGGAGTCCTCCGACATCGTGACAAAGGAGACGTACACCTTCGAGGATCGCGGTGGGCGGTCGCTGACGCTTCGGCCCGAGGCCACCGCGCCGATCGTCCGTGCGTACCTCGGTAGACGCCACGACCTTCCTTTGCCGTTTCGCGCTTACACGGTGAACCAGGCATGGCGTCACAATCGCCCGCAGGCGGGCCGGCTCCGTGAGTTCCGCGTGTTCGACGTCGAGATCCTGGGGGCCGCCGAAGCGGCGGCGGACGTCGAGGTGATGACGCTTGCGGACCGCTACCTCCGCGATGGCGGGCTGGGTGACTTCGGCCTGCATGTGAACTCCATCGGCGACGAGACCTGCCGCCCCGCCTACCGCGCGGCGCTCGTCGACTTCCTGGGCCGGCGCCGGGACGAGCTCGACCCCGAGTCTCGTGAGCGGATCGAGACGAACCCCATGCGGGTCTTCGACTCCAAAGAGGAGGCCACGCGAACCGTGATGCGCGACGCGCCTGCGATCTCCGGGCACCTGTGCGAATCGTGCCGCGACCACTTCGCGGCGGTCACCGAAGGGCTCGCGGCCGCGGGCATCGCCTTCGAGCACGATCAGAGCCTCGTGCGCGGCCTGGACTACTACACGCGGACCGCGTTCGAGTTCGTGTCGGGCGTGCTGTCGCCGGCCCAGTCCACCTTCTGCGGCGGCGGGCGCTATGACGGGCTCGCGGAGGCGCTCGGCGGTCCCCCCACGCCCGGGATCGGGTTCGGGATGGGCCTGGACCGTGTGAGGCTCGCCATGCAGGGGGAGGGGGTTCCGCTTCCGGCTGGACGCGCACCGGCGTGCTTCGTGGTCTCGATCGGCGGGGACGCCTCCAGGCTCGGCCGCGAGTTGGTCCGGACCCTCAGGAGCGGGGGGGTTTCCGCCGTCACGGCCCTGGAGGAGCGGCCGCTGAAGGCCCAGCTCCGGATGGCGGATCGTGCCGGTGCCCAGCACGTCGCGATACTGGGAGAGCGGGAGGTGGCGGACGGGACCGTGACCGTCCGGAGGCTCGCCGACGGAGTTCAGAAGACGATCGCCGCGGCGGACGTGCCGGGATGGCTGTCGGGGCTCGATGGCTGATCTGTCTACGTCCATGCGCACCCACGCGTGCGGCGAGCTCCGCGCGGAAGATGCCGGCGCGGCCGTCGCGCTGTGCGGCTGGGTGGCGCGCCAGCGGGATCACGGCGGCGTCACCTTCGTGGACCTGCGCGACCGGGAGGGCGTCGTGCAGCTCGTCTTCCATCCCGAGGACCGGCCCGAGGCGCACGCGGCCGCCCAGGAGCTGAGGTCGGAGTCGGTGGTGCGCGCCACCGGCTCGGTGCGCCCCCGCCCGGCGGGAACCGTCAACCCGAGCCTGCCCACGGGCGAGGTGGAGGTGCTCGTCGAGACCCTCGAGGTGCTCGCCGACGCCGACACGCCACCGTTCCCGATCGAGGATCGCATCGAGGCCGACGAGCACCTGCGCCTGAGGTTCCGCTACCTGGACCTCCGCCGCCCGGAGATGACACGGATCCTTCGCCTGCGGCACCGGATCAACAAGATCATCCGCGACCACCTGGACGAGCGGGGTTTCCTGGAGGTCGAGACGCCGATGCTCACCCGGAGCACGCCCGAGGGCGCCCGCGACTTCCTGGTCCCGTCGCGACTGTTGCCCGGCACCTTCTACGCGCTCCCGCAGTCCCCCCAGCAGCTCAAGCAGCTGCTGATGATCGCGGGGCAAGATCGCTACTACCAGATCGTCCGCTGCCTCCGGGACGAGGCGCCGCGGGCCGACCGGGGCTTCGAGTTCACCCAGCTCGACGTCGAGATGTCCTTCGCGAACGAGGAGGACGTGATCGGGTTGGTCGAGCCGCTCTATGCGGCGATCGTCCGGGAGACGCAAGGAGTCGACGTGCCGACGCCGTTCCCCCGGATGACTTACGACGAGATGCTGGCCCGATACGGCTCCGACAAGCCGGACCTCCGCTACGGGATGGAGCTCGCGGACCTCGGCCCGGTCTTCGCCGGGACGGGGTTTCGCGCCTTCGCGTCCGCGCTCGAGTCGGGGGCCGTGATCAGGGCGCTCGCCGCGCCGGGCGGCGCCGCGCTTTCCCGCAAGGAGCTGGACGACCTCATCCAGGACACGAAGGGACGGGGCGCCGCGGGCCTCGTCTGGATGGTGGTCGAGGGCGAGGGCGCCGTGCGGTCACCGGTCGAGAAGCACCTGGCGGCCGAGGAGGTGGCCGGGGTCCTGGAAGCGACGGCAGCGGGGCCGAGCGACCTCGTGCTGATCGTCGCCGACGCGCCCGGCCGCACCGCTGTGGCGCTGGACGGCCTGCGCCGAACGATGGCCGCCCGGCTGGACCTGATCACGGAAGGGGAGTGGCGGTTCGTGTGGATGGTCGAGCCGCCGCTCTTCGAATGGAGCGACGACGAGGACAAGTGGGTCTCCGTTCATCACCCATTCACGTCACCGGCGACGGACGACCTTGCGCCGGCGACCGCGAAAGCCCGCGCCTACGACCTCGTGCTGAACGGCTTCGAGATCTGCGGCGGGAGCATCCGAATCCACGACGCGGATCTGCAACGCAACGTGTTCGAGCGGCTGGGGCTCACACCGGAGCAGACCGAGGAGAAGTTCGGGCACCTGCTTCGCGCGTTCCGCTACGGCGTGCCGCCTCACGGGGGGATCGCGTGCGGCATCGACCGCATCGTGATGCTCATGGCCGGGAAGGACGCCATACGGGACGTGACGGCGTTCCCGAAGGCGCAGTCCGGGGCCGATCCACTCACCGGCGCGCCGGCAGCGGTCGAACCGGAGCAGCTCCGCGAGCTCGGTCTGAAGCTGCTTGAGCCACCCTCCCGGAAGGAGGGTTGACGTGGCCGAGCTGACCTACGGAGTCGTCCGCCTGCTGTCCGGGCGGAACCTCGCGTACCTCGGCACCGTGAACGAGGACGGCTCACCGCACGTGGCGCCGCTGTGGGTCGACGTCGATCCGGAGCGCAACCTCATCCTCCTCAATACCGCCGACGGGCGGGTGAAGGTACGGAACATCCGTCGCGAACCGCGAGTCGCGATCGCTGCCCACGACCCCGAGAGGCACTGGCCGCCGTTCGTCGTTCGCGGGACGGTCGTGAACATCACCACGGAGGGCGCCGACGAGCACATCGACTTCCTCTCCCGGAAATACAACGGCGAGCCCTGGGAGCCGCAGCCGGGGCAGGTCCGCCTGATCCTCGAGATCCGGCCGGACCGTGTGAGCTACGAGAAGTGAGGCGAGTGGCGGCGCCGCTCGCGACGCGGATGCGGCCACGCTCGTTCGAGGAATTCGTCGGGCAGGGGCACTTGCTGGGCCCGAGTAAGGCGCTCTCGCAGCTGATAGAGGGCGGGCACCTGCCGTCTCTCGTCTTGTGGGGACCCGCGGGCTCCGGGAAGACCACGCTCGCGTACCTGCTCGCGGACGCGGTGGGCGCCGAGATGGTTCAACTCTCCGCCGTCTCGTCCGGGGTCGCCGACGCGCGGAGGGTGATGGACAACGCGCGCGCCGGGCTCTTCCGGACCGTTCTGTTCGTCGATGAGGTACACCGCTGGAGCAAGGCCCAGCAGGACGTCCTGCTGCCGGCGGTGGAGAACGGGACCATCACGCTGATCGGCGCGACGACGGAGAACCCGTACTTCTCGCTCGTCACGCCGCTGCTCTCGCGCTGCCTCCTCCTTCGTCTAGAGCCCCTCACGGAGCAAGATCTCCGGACGCTCCTGGAACGGGCCCTGGCCGACGCCGAGCGTGGCCTGGGGGACCTGGCCGTGACCGCCGCCGGCGATGCGCTTGCGCATCTGATCGAGATCGCGGGCGGCGACGCGCGTGTGGCGCTCACGGGCCTCGAGGCCGCAGTGCTCTCGGCGAGCGCGGCAGGAGACTCCACGGTCGAGCTGGCGCGGGCCGCCGACGCTGTGCAGAAGAAGGCGATCGTCTACGACCGGCAGGGGGACGCTCACTACGATGTCATCTCGGCCTTCATCAAGAGCATCCGGGGCTCGGACCCCGACGCGTCCCTGTTCTGGCTGGCCCGCATGCTCGAGGCGGGGGAGGACCCTCGCTACATCGCGCGGCGGATGATCGTTCACGCGTCGGAGGACATAGGACTGGCCGACCCTCGCGCGCTCCTCGTCGCCGTCGCCGCCGCCCAAGCCGTGGAGCACGTCGGCCTACCGGAGGCGCGATTGAACCTCGCCGAGGCGGCGATCTACCTCGCGCGCGCGCCGAAGTCGAACAGCGTGATCGTCTCGCTCGGGAGGGCCATGCAGGACGCGAGCTCCGCCGACCCCGTGCCGCGGCATCTCCGGGACGCGCACTACGCCGGCGCGAAGAAGCTGGGCCACGGCAAGGGCTACAAGTATCCTCACGACTTTCCCGAGCACGCCGTGGAGCAGGAATACCGCCCGATCCGCTTCGAGGGGAAGCGCTACTACGAGCCCTCGGGTCAGGGGGAGGAGGCCTGAGCCGGAAGGCGTGGGCATCCGGCTCGATGGGTATGATGCGCGAACGGTTTCCCGAGCCCAGAGGAGAGAGCCGATGGCCGTCCTAGCTTCAGCGGGAGATGTCGCCCTCATCGTCCTTGCCGCGTTCTGGGGCCTGCTCGTCCTGTTCCTGTGCATCGTGCTGATCAACGTGTTCCGGATCCTCGAGAGCACGAAGATGCTGATCGACGGCATCCGTGAGGAGACAGTGCCGCTGCTCGGCGAGGTGAAGACATCCGTCGTCAAGGCGAACCGCGAGATCGACCGCGTGGACGGCATCCTCGAGAACATCCACAGGGTCTCGGGTCTCGTCCAGCAGGCGGTATCGAGTCCGCTCATGAAGGCGATCGCGTTCGGGGCCGGGGTCTCCAGGGCGGCCGGCCGGTTCCGCAGAGGCAAGCCCAAGGGCGGCGGCAAGACGTGAAGCGGCTGTTCTGGGTGGCGCTCGGCCTCGGCGCCGGCGTCACCGGTGCGATCATGACGACGCGCTGGGCGCGAAAGCAGGCGCAGAAAGTGGCACCGGCGAACCTCGCTCGCGAGGCGAAGGGGGGCTTGCTCGAGCTCGGCAAGCTCGTGTCCGAGTCGGTCGCCGAGGGCAAGCGCGCGATGGAGGAGAAGGAAAGGGAGCTCAAGAGGGGCCCGCCGGTAGACTAGCCGCCGTGGAAGGCCGGCGGATCCGGGAGACGTTCCTCTCGTTCTTCGAGCAGCGCGGGCACAAGCGCGTCCCGTCGTCGTCGCTCATCCCTCCCGCGGAGTCGGGCCTCCTGCTCACGAACGCGGGCATGAACCAGTTCATCCCGTACTTCCTCGGTCACGCGCCGGCCCCCTTCCCTCGCGCGACCACCGTGCAGAAATGCTTCCGGGCTGTCGACATCGACCTGGTCGGTCTCACTGCCCGGCACCTCTCGATGTTCGAGATGCTCGGGAACTTCTCCTTCGCCGACTACTTCAAGCCCGAGGCGTGCGCGTGGGCGTTCGAGCTGGTCACCGAGGGCTTTGGGATCGATGCCGACCGGCTGTGGGTCACGGTGTTCGAGACCGATGACGAGGCGATCGACGTCTGGGCCGACGAGGTTGGCGTCCCGCGCGCGCGGATCGTCCGTCGCGGCAAGACCGACAACTTCTGGTGGACCCACGCGGCGGGACCCGCGGGCCCCTGCTCGGAGATCTACGTCGACCGAGGGCCGAAGTACGGCCCCGAGGGCGGGCCCGCGGTCGACGAGGAGCGGTTCATGGAGATCTGGAACCTGGTCTTCATGCAGAACGAGGTCGACGGCAACGGCGACGTCCTGTCCGAGCTGCCGGGCAAGAACATCGACACCGGGTCCAGCCTGGAGCGGGTGGCAACCGTTCTGCGGGGATTCGATTCCTTCTACGAGACCGACCTCATGCGTCCGCTCGTAGAGGTTGCCGAGGAGATCTCCGGGAAGCATTACGGCGCGGACGAGCGGGCCGACGTGTCCCTCCGCATCGTGGCCGAGCACGGGCGGGCGACGACGTTCCTGATCGCCGACGGCGTATTGCCGTCGAACGAGGGGCGCGGGTACGTCCTGCGGCGCGAGCTCCGAAGCGTCGTGAGCCACGCGCGGCGTCTCGGGATCAAGGGGACGGTCATGGACCGCCTCGTGGAGACGACCGCCCAGATGTTCGGCGACGCGTATCCCGAGCTCGTGCAGAACCGCGCGTTCATCGAGCAGGTGGCGGGTTCCGAGGAAGAGCGGTTCGCCGGCACGCTCCGACAGGGCATGGTCCTGTTCGAGGCCGAAGCGGAGAAGACGAAGCCGGGCGGGACGCTCCCGGGCGACCTGGCCTTCCGCCTGCACGACACGCACGGGTTCCCCGTCGAGCTGACCACTGAGTTGGCGGCCGACCTCGGGCTGTCGATAGACGCCGACCGGTTCGCCGTCCTCATGGAAGAGCAACGCCGGCGCGCGAAGGCGGCCGTGAAGCGGGGCGGGCTCGATGAGGCCGTGGCCGAGATCGCGACAACCTCCGGCAAGACGGAGTTCGTCGGCTACGGATCGACCGAGGCCGACGGTCGGATCGTGGCTCTGCTGTCGGCGGCGGGCCGCTCCGAGCTGGCAGGCGAGGGCGAGGAGGTCCGGCTCGTGCTTGACCGGACCCCGTTCTACGCGGAGTCGGGCGGGCAGGTCGGAGACGAGGGGATCCTGCGCACGTCCGGAGGCGCCGTGCGCATCACGGATGCGCAGTGGGGACCCGGCGACGTGATCGTTCACACGGGCGTTGTCGAGTCCGGTGAGATACGCGGTGGGCAGGAAGCCCGGCTGGAAGTCGACGCCGCGCGCCGCGAGTCCACGGCGCGTTCGCACACCGCGACCCACGTCGTTCACTGGACGCTCCGGCACGTCCTTGGGGACCACGCGCGTCAGGCCGGCTCGCTGGTCGCTCCCGGTCGCCTGCGCTTCGACTTCCCGCACCATTCGGCGGTGCCTGCGGACGTCCTCGAGGAAGCGGAGGAGCTGGCGAACCGGCGACTGGCCGAGGACTCGCCGATCACCATCTACGAGACCACGTTCGACTACGCGAAGACCCAAGGGGCGATCGCGCTGTTCGGTGAGAAGTACGGCGACATCGTGCGGGTGGTGGAGGTCGGCGACTACTCGGTCGAGCTGTGCGGGGGGACGCACGTGCCGCGCACCGGGAACGTGGCCGTCGTTCGAATCGTGCACGAGGGAAGCATCGGGGCCGGCCTGCGGCGGGTCGAGGCGCTCGTCGGGCCCGACGCCCTGAAGGAGGCAAACGTCGAGCGCCGTCTCCTGGATGAAGTCGTCGTGGCGCTCGGCGGCGGCGATCCCAGGGGCGCCCCCGAGCGGGCGCGCCGGGCCGTCGAGCGGATCAAGAGGCTGGAGAGCGAGCTCGGGAGGCTCCGGAAGGGGGATCGCGAGGCGCTGGTGGAATCGCTCGCCGGGGCGGCCTCGCAGGTCGACGGCGTCGCCTTGGTCGTCTCCGAGGTCCCCGGCGAGGACGCGGAGGGGCTCCGCGAGCTGGCGCTCGCGCTTCGAATGCGCCTGGAGAAAGCCGGGGCAGGCGCCGCGGTTCTCGGCAACGCCGACGGCGGGAACGCGCTGCTCGTGGCGTCGTGCACCGGGCCGCTGGTCGAACGCGGCGTGACGGCGTCCGAGCTTCTGGGGCCGGCGGCCAAGGCCATCGGCGGGGGCGCCGGCGGCAAGCCCATCCTGGCCTTCGCGGGGGGGAGGAACGCGGCCGCCTTCGGCGACGCGCTCGGCGGCGTGCCTGCCCGCCTTTCGGAGCTCCTCGCCAATCACTAGTCTGTACGAGACTACCTACTAGTATGGATCAGACTAGCAACCGAGGGCGGGCCTTGGGACTCGACCTCGGCGACGTGCGGATCGGGGTCGCGATCTCCGACGCCGACAGACGGCTAGCTCTCCCGCTCGGAACGGTCCACACCGGCGCGCCTGCGGACCTCAGAGCGATCGCGAGCCTGGTTGAGGAGAACGACGTGACACTCGTCGTGCTGGGTCATCCGCTTCTGCTCTCCGGCGATGAGGGGCCCAGGGCTCGCCGGGCAGCGGCCTTCGGGGCCGCCCTCCGGCAACTCCTCCGGGTCCCGGTGGTCTTGCAGGACGAGCGGCTGTCGACGGTCGAGGCAGAGGGTGCGCTGCGACGGGCCGGTAAGCGAGGCGGCGACCTGCGCCGGGCCGTGGACCGGTCGGCGGCGACGGTGATCCTCCAGACGTACCTGGACGCCGCCCGCGGTACTTAGTCGCGCGGCGCGGTCGTGCAGGCCCGCCTGTATGCTCCTTCCCCGGAATGCCGGACCTCGCTCTGCGAAGACGGACCCTCGATCCGCCCGGACGCGGCGCCGGGCGCCGTGCGTCGGCGCTCCTCGTCGGGCTGCTGCTGCTCGGCATCCTCGCCTTCGGCGGCGTCGTCGGCTACTACAACTGGTGCCGGGGCGCGTTCGGCCCGCGGACGCCGGTCGCCTTCCGGGTCCCCGACGGTGCGAGCGGCTCGGAGGTCGTCGACATGCTCCACGAGCAGGGCGTCGTGCGATGCGGCCTGGTCTCGAAGTATCTCCTGACCAGGAGCGGGCTATCGGACTCCATCCGGGCCGGCACCTTCGACCTGACGACGAACATGACGCCGGCGGAGGCCTTCGCGGCGCTGACGAGGAAGCCGGAGCCGGTCCCGACTGTCGAGCTCACGGTGCCGGAGGGCTACCGGCTGACGCAGATCGCGGAGCGGGTGGCGGAGGAGCTGGGCATCCGCCGAGACACGTTCCTGTCCGAGGCCGAGACCGGCGACTACTCGCTGCCGCCGTACCTCCCGAAGGGCGCGATGTCGCTCGAGGGGTTCCTGTTCCCGAAGACCTACGAGTTCGTGAAGAGCGAGACGACGGCCGACACAGTGATCCAACGACTGCTCGAGCAGTTCCGGAAGGAGGTGGCCGGGCTGCCGTGGGACAACGCGAAGGCTCTCGGCCTCACCCGGTACGAGGTGGTGATCGTCGCGTCGATGATCGAGCGCGAGACGGCGGCGACGAGGGAGCGGCCGCTGATCGCAGCGGTCATCTACAACCGGCTCCGCGACGGTATGGTGCTCGGGATCGACGCGACGCTCCAGTACGTGGATCCAAACGCCGAGGACGGCCTCACGGAGTCCGACCTCGCGATCGACAGCCCCTACAACACCCGACTCTCCGCGGGCCTCCCCCCGACGCCCATCGCGAGCCCGGGGCTGGACTCGCTCATGGCCGCCCTGGAGCCCGCCGACGTCGACTACGTCTACTTCGTGGCCTGCCCTAGAGATGGCGACGGGCGCCACCGGTTCTCACGCACGTTCGAGGAGCACGACCAGGCGAGGGCCGAGTGCGGGGAGTGAGGTGAGGCGGTGGCGGAGGACGGGATGCGGACGCGCGTCGGTGGCACCACCAGGACCGTCGGCGTCATCGGGTGGCCCGTGTCCGGCAGCCTGTCGCCCCGGATCCACAACGCCGCGTTCGACGCGCTCGACCTCGACTGGGTGTACGTGCCGCTCCCGGTGCCCCCGCGCGGGCTGCCCGTGGCGCTCGCCGGGCTTGCGACGCTTGGCTTCGTGGGGGCGAACGTGACCATGCCTCACAAGACGGAGGCGGCCGAGATCATCGACGAGCTGTCCGAGGATTCCGCCCGGCTCCGGGCCGTCAACACGATCGTGGTCGACGCGGCGGGCCTGCACGGCCACAACACCGATGCGCCGGGGTTCGACCGATTCCTCCGGCGGGACGCTGGGTTCGACCCCGCGGGCGCAAGCGCGCTGATCTACGGCGCCGGGGGAGCGGCCCGCGCGTGCGCGCTCGCCCTGGCGCGGGCCGGGCTGGTGGCGCTCACGGTCGCGGCCCGTGATCCGTCGCGGGCCGAGGGCATTCGTCTCGCGCTCGAGGGCCTCTCGACCGACCTCGCGGTGATCCCGTTCGACGAAGCGACGCTGATAGAGGCGTCGCTGGTCGTGAACGCCACACCGCTCGGAGCGAGCGGGGAGTCTCTGCCGCTCCCGCCGCTTGTTCCGGGCACGCTCGTCGTCGACCTCCTCTACCGGCCGGCCATCACTCCGCTGCAAGCTGCGGCCCGCGCGGCCGGCGCGGCCGCGTTGGGCGGTCTCGGCCTTCTCCTGCACCAGGCCGCGCTCTCGTTCGAGCTCTGGACCGGCCGGCCGGCCCCGGTCTCGGTGATGTCGGCGGCGGCCACGGCGGAGCTGAACGAGCCCGACTCCGCCGGAAACTAGACCAGCTCTCGGTCTCCCCGCTCAGGGCTTTCGACCTTGGTCACCTAGGCCTCAAGTCGTCGTGCGCTGCCTCCGATGCTTCAAATGGAAGCGAACTCCAATATGGAAGATTTCTCCTCACTCGCGGCACGCATCGCGGTTGGCGTCGGGGAGCTACGGGGCTGCCTCATCCTGTCCCGGGACGGCCTGGAGCTGGGGTCGTATCCGGTGGGGGAGGAGGGGCTCGTCAAGCCCGCCTGGCTGCGCTTCGCCGCGCTGGGCGATCCGGAGAAGGGCTTCGTCGAGTTCGGCGACGAGCTGTGGGTGTACGTTCGCCGCGGACCATATTCAGTCTTCGCCGTAAGCGCCGCCACCGTCCGCCCCGGCCTGATCATGGATCAGCTCGAACAGCTCCTGCTTGCCGCCGAGGAGGCTCGGGCGAAACGCGAGGCGCTGAAGGTCCCCGAGGTGCCCGACGCGCCCAAGGGCAAGCCCCGGACGTCCCTGCACAAGGAGCCGAAGCGCGCGTCGACGGCGCAGCCGGCTCCCGTTCGCTCGGAGGAACTTCCCACGCAGGCCGCGCGGTCACCGGCCGCGACCCCGGAGCGAGGCGACGCACCGACGCCCGACCGGCCGCCGGGCGGGGCACCCGATGACGGAGACGAAGAGGTCGACCGGGTGCTTCTCGCTCAAGAGTTCTCGCGTCTGCTTCAGGGGAACCGTGCCGGTGACGAAGGAAAGGGCAGGTCGGACGAGAAGGAAGAGGCATGAGGCGGGAAAAAGGGGATCCGTAGGCGATGGTGAGCGTGAAGCGCAGGTCGAAGCAGCTCGGCCAGATACTCATGGAGCAGGGGCTCATCACCAAGGAGCAGCTCTCCCGCGCCCTCGAGGAGCACCGGAACACGCCGAAGTCGCTCGGCCGCGTGCTGATCGACTTGGGCCTGATCCGGGAGCCCGACCTCGTGCGCGCCCTGGCCGAGCAGGTCGGGTTGGAGTTCGTCGACCTCAGCGAGGCGCAGATCGACGCAGCGTCGACCACGCTGCTTCCCGAGACCCTAGCCAGACGATACCGGGCCATCCCCATCGGCGAGCGGGACGGCAAGCTTCTCGTCGCCATGTCGGACCCCGCGAACGTCTACGCGCTCGACGACATCCGCACGATCACCAACCGTGAGGTGCAGCCGGTCGTCGCGACGGCGAGCGACGTTGAGCAGGCGATCCAGAAGTACAGCAGCATGGCCGAGCAGGTCGAGCAGCTGGTCAGCGAGGCCTCGAGGCTGGCGGAGGACGATGAGGAGTCCGGCGAGCTGGAGGCCGCGCTCGAGGACGCCCCCATCGTGAGGCTGGTCACGGCCATCATGACCCAGGCCGTCGGGGATCGTGCCTCCGACGTCCACATCGAGCCCCACGAGCGCGACGTGCGGGTCCGCTTCCGCGTGGACGGCGTCCTCCACGAGATCATGCGATCCCCGAAGAACATCCAGAACGGGCTGGTCAGCCGCCTGAAGGTCATGGCCGATCTGAACATCGCGGAGAAGCGCGTTCCGCAGGACGGCCGGATGTCCATGCGTGTGGGCGGCAAGGCGCTCGATCTCCGGGTCGCCTCGCTGCCGACCGTTCACGGGGAGAAGCTCGTCATCCGCATCCTCGACAAGAGCCAGTCCCTCATCGAGCTCCATGAGATGGGGCTCCTCGAGGACGCGCTCAAGCGCTACGAGCAGTGCTTCCGCAGGCCCTACGGCGCCATCCTGGTGACGGGGCCCACGGGATCGGGGAAGTCGACGACCCTGTACGCGACGCTGAACATCCTGAACGAGGTCGGCCGCAACATCATCACCGTCGAGGACCCGGTCGAGTACCGGCTCGCCGGCGTGAACCAGATGCAGGTTCACACCAAGGCCGGCCTCACGTTCGCCTCCGCGCTCCGTTCGATCCTGCGGGCCGACCCCGACATCATCCTGATCGGGGAGATCCGCGACCGTGAGACGGCCATGATCGCCGTCGAGTCCGCGCTCACGGGCCACCTGGTCCTGTCGACGCTCCACACGAACGACGCCCCTTCGGCGATCACCCGGCTCACCGAGATGGAGGTCGAGACCTTCCTGGTGGCCTCGGCGATCGACTGCGTGGTGGCCCAGCGACTGGTCCGCATGCTCTGCGAGCGGTGCAAGGCGGCCTACCGGCCGGAGCCGGCGGAGCTGGCCGAGGCCGGCTACCCCGAGTTCCTGTGGCCCGAGATCACCGAGCTCTTTCGCCCGGCGGGATGCTCCGCATGCTCCAACACCGGCTATCGCGGCCGCATCGGCCTCTTCGAGGTGATGCCGATGACCGAGGAGCTGGAGCGGCTCACGGTGGAGAGGGCTTCGTCGGACGCGATCCAGCAGGTCGCGATCGAGCAGGGGATGCAGACGCTTCGAGACGACGGGCTCGAGAAGGCCCGTCTCGGCATGACCTCCATCGAGGAGGTCGCGAGGGTGGTGAAGTAGCGATGAGCACGGCCGTTCCCGAGGAAGAGGAGCTACAGGTCCCGATCCCCGAGCTGCTCGAGATCGTCGTCGAGCGGGGGGCGTCCGATCTGCACCTGACCGTGGGTGCGCCTCCGACGATCCGCCTTCATGGGGATCTGGTGCGCCTCGAGAACTACCCGGTCCTCGTCCCCCGGGGTCTCCAGGGGATGCTCTACGCCATCCTGCCCCAGAAGATGCGGGAGCGTCTCGAGCAGAACCTCGAGCTCGACATGTCCTACGCGCTCCCGGGCAGGGCGCGGTTCCGGGTCAACGTCTACTACCAGCGGGACTCGCTGGGCGCGGCGTTCCGGCTGATCCCCTACGAGATACGCAGCGCCGACGATCTCGGACTGCCGCCGATCGTGACGGACCTCGCCCGGTACCCGCGCGGGTTCGTGGTCGTCACGGGTCCGACCGGCTCTGGCAAGTCGACGACGCTCGCCGCGATGGTGGATGTAGTGAACAAGGAGTGGTCGGGCCACATCATGACCATCGAGGACCCGATCGAGTTCCTCCACAGGCACCAGAGCTGCATCATCAATCAGCGCGAGGTCGGGACCGACACCCTGGGCTTCGCCGAGGCTCTCCGCCACGTCCTGCGCCAGGACCCCGACGTGATCATGGTCGGTGAGATGAGAGACCTGGAGACGATCGCGACGGCGATCACGGCGGCCGAGACCGGACACCTGGTCTTCGCCACGCTGCATACCCAGGACGCTCCGCAGACCATCGACCGGATCATCGACGTGTTCCCCCCGCACCAGCAGCAGCAGGTGCGGGTCCAGCTTTCCACGACGCTCCAGGGGATCGTGACCCAGCAGCTTCTCCAGACCGCGGACAAGCGGGGGCGCGTCGTCGCGGCGGAGATCCTGGTTGCGACGCCGGCCGTCCGCAACCTCATCCGCGAGGGGAAGGTCCACCAGATCTACTCGATCATGCAGGCCGGCGGGAAGTTCGGCATGCAGACGATGGACATGTCCCTCTCCAACCTCGTGAAGGCCGGGAGGATCACCCAGGAGCTGGCTTACGAGCGCTGCCACGACCCCGAGGAGCTCCAGCGGCTCCTCATAGGAGGCGGCGGCGCGGTCCCGATGCAGTCGGGCCTTGGCGCCGGGAACGGCGGCATGAACGTTGGAGCGATGGGGGGCGGGAGCTATGCCTGATAACTATCAGTACAAGGTCCGGGACCGAGGCGGGAACCTGATCAACGGGACCCTGATCGCGGACAACGAGGCGCTCGTGGTCGCCCGTCTCCGGGAGATGGGCTACGTCCCGCTGCAGGTCGGCAAGCAGACCCGCGGCCTGAACATCGAGATCAACCTGCGACCGGGCCGTGTGAAGCTGAAGGTCCTCGCGGTGTTCTCCCGCCAGTTCGCCACGATGGTGAACTCGGGCCTGCCGATCCTCAGAGCCCTCGCGATCCTCTCCACCCAGACCGACAGCAAGGAGCTGGCGAAGATCCTGACCGCCGTGCGCCTCGATGTCGAGCAGGGCTCCTCGCTGTCGGCGGCGATGGAGAAGCACCCGAAGGTGTTCAGCAACCTCTACGTCGCGATGGTGAAGTCCGGAGAGACGGGCGGCGTGCTGGACAGCGTGCTGATCCGTCTGGCCGACAACATCGAGCGCGAGGTCAGCCTCCGGCAGCGGATCAAGTCCGCGATGACCTATCCGGTCGTGGTCGTGATCCTGGTCACCCTGATCATGTCCGCGATGCTCTTCTTCGTCGTTCCGCAGTTCGAGAGCATCTACGCCTCGCTCGGAGGGACGCTGCCGGTTCCGACGCGGATCCTGCTCGCTGTCTCCGAGGCCGCTCGGAAGTTCTGGTACGTCTTCATCGGCTTCGTCGTGGCCTTCACGTTCGCCTTCAACCGCTACAAGAGGACGCCGAAGGGGCGGGCCGTCGTCGACGCGTTCAAGCTGAAGGTGCCGATCTTCGGGCAGCTCTTCCACAAGACCGCGCTGGCGCGGTTCTCCAGCACGCTCGCGATGCTGCTCCGCTCGGGCGTCCCGATCCTCCAGGCCCTCGACATCGTCGTCGAGACGGTGGACAACCGCGTGATCGGCAAGGCGGTCACGGACGTGCAGTCGAGCGTCCGCGAGGGGGAGTCGATCGCGAAGCCTCTCGCCAGGCACGCCGTGTTCCCGCCGATGGTGGTTCAGATGCTGTCGGTGGGCGAGGAGACGGGTGCGGTCGACACCATGCTCGACAAGGTGGCCGAGTTCTACAACAACGAGGTCACCGCCACGGTCGACTCGCTCACCTCGCTGATCGAGCCACTCCTGATCGCGATCATCGGCGGAGCCGTCGGCGCGGCGGTCATCGCCCTCTACATGCCGATGTTCAACATCATCAAGCTGATCAGGTAGCAGCTCGGCGCGGTAGTCCTTCCGGGCCATCCGGAAATGGGCGCCCCGGCCTTCAAGGATCGGGGGCGTCCTGCCGAATAAATACGAGTAGGCGCGTCACTGGGACGCGCGAAGACTCATGGAAGGAGGAGGTGCCTCGATGCTCCAGCGCTATTGGGAGCGCACGAGGGACGAGGAGGGGTTCACCCTCATCGAGCTGATGGTGGTCGTCCTGATCATCGGCATCCTGATCGCCATCGCTCTTCCGACGTTCCTCGGTGCTCGGACCCGGGCACAGAACCGGGCGGCACAGTCGGACCTTCGCAACGCCTTAGTGGCCGCGAAGGTGATCTATACCGACAACAGTTCGTACGCATGTGCCACCGGTGTTGCCGCCGTTGCGCCATGTACCACCAACCTGGCTGGTGTCGAGCCATCGCTCACGTACGGCACGGCGGCCTCCACCACGGCGGCTCCGATCGTGAGCGTTATCGCGGCGCCTACAGCCGCGCTGTGGGCCGCCGCTCGAATGTCGGCGTCCACCACCTGCTACGGCATCCGGGACACGTCGCTTACCGGCACGTTCTACGGCACCGCCCTCGGAACTTGCACGGGGGACTTCGCAGGCGTTGCTGCAAACACGCCGCTCACCAGCTGGTAAGCGAGCAGGTTAGGCAGGGCGGGAAGGGGGGGGCGACGGGCCGCCCCCAACCGGGGCCGAGGAGGGCCAAGGATACCCCCGCCCCCAAGGCGCAAGGGGGGGGGGCGGGGGCCCCGCACAAAATGGTATGACC
>JBQTIP010000224.1:0-1602 GCA_052388025.1 Actinomycetota bacterium | reverse complement strand
CGCATCGTTCATTGAGCACATGCTCGGCATCAGACTCGCGCGGGCGCTGACGTGAGGCATTAACGTCGATGTCATGAGGTGACTCGCTATGTATCGTGTGTTCCTTCTGGTCGCGTTCTTCCTCCTCCTCATCGCGTCCCCGCTCGCCGCTCAAGGCGTCGTGCTCATCGACTGTACTGCTGTCGATGGCGATACGATCCGATGCGGTCGGATGTCCATCCGCCTTGTCGGTTACGATGCCGTCGAGATCTGCGAAGCGAACGGCACCGCCGCTCGGGAACGATTGGCGGGGTACCTCGCTCAGGGCGGTGTGCTACTCTACCCTGTGGGCCGGGATAAGTACGGGCGGGTCTTGGCGCGAGGTTTCGCACGAGGTGAGGACATCGCAACGCTTATGAAACCGTTCCAACGCGACAACAAGATTCCGCGCCCGAAGTGTTGTCTGACTCCTGAACAGCGATGGGAGGTTTGCCCGACATGAATCTCAACGATTTCGCAAAGGGCGCCGGCGCGGCGGCCCTCTCGGCCGCCGTTGCCTATATCGGACTGAATTGGGGCGCCGTCGATATTGCCGAACCGTGGAAGTCCGTTATCGCCTTGGCCGTTCTCGCCCTGTGGAACAGATTTCGTCCGGGGGAATTTCTCCTCCGCTACGTGCGGAGGATATCTATTACGCGGTAAGGAGGCGGCTGGGTGCGCCGCACGATCGACGGATGAACCGGGGATTCACGCTGCTGGAAGTGCTCGTGGCCCTCACCGTCGCCTCGATGGCGGCCCTCGTCTCGTTCGCCGTGTTCGCGATCCCACTACGGACGATGATCCTCGACGCGCACATCGTGCGCGCGAAGGGCGTGGCGGAGCGGGCGCTGCTGTCCGTCCTCGCGCATCCCTGCGAGTGGGCGGACGTTGAGCAACCTACGCGGGACACCCTCCTGGACGAGGGGATGACCTTCACCCGGACGGTCGAGGTGGGGGTGATGCCGGGGACCGAGCTCTGGCGGGTCGGCGTCACCGTGGGGTGGACGACGGCCGGGCGGCGGTGGCAGACTGCGCTGCTTTACCATGAGGCGTTCTACGGGCTGCGGTGCCCGCAGTGGTTCCCGCCGTACCAATGAGGCGCCTGGCAGCGGTCTATCGGGCGTCGGTGAGAGTCAGCCTGTACCGTGGCCCGAGCTACGTCCGCTCGATAGCGTTCCGCGTCCGTGCCGTTCCACAGGACGGACTGATCGACGTGTGGTTTGAGGCGTTCACCGAGAAACTTCGTGCCGTGGCCGAACCGCTGGCGCTGGAAGCGGCCCAGAATGATGAGGACGCGTAACGGAACCTAATGGGCTGCGTGATCACATCGGCCAAATCCTTGTCAATAAAGGGTTTCAGGCCCCGCGTGGCCGCGAATTTGGCTAAACAATCACCAGTCCCCTGTTTCATGTCCAAGGCCGTCATCATTCCCGCTGCACCAACACGCGGGTGTGGTGTTGGCTGGCGTGGGCGTTCACGGTGACGATCGCGGCGGGGGGTAGTGGGTCAACGGCGCCTGGAGGCTCCGCGCGCAGCGCGACTCATCGACCGCGCCCGACGGCGCCTGGAGGCTCCGCGCGCAGC
>JBQTIP010000223.1:0-32420 GCA_052388025.1 Actinomycetota bacterium | reverse complement strand
GGGAGCCGGACTTAATGCTGGGAACGGACGTGTACGGCAAGGTGCTGGGCATCGTTGGGTTCGGGCGGATCGGCCGGGCCGTGGCCAGCCGGGCCCGGGGGTTCGGGATGACGATCTTGTACCACGCCCGCGCCCGGGCTACCGCCGAAGTGGAGCGGGACTTGGGGGCCGGATACAGGGAACTGGAGGACCTGCTCGCCGAAGCCGACTTCGTGACCCTCCACACCGGTCTGTCTCTGGAGACGCGTCACCTCATCGACGCGGATCGCCTCGCGAGGATGAAGCGCACGGCTGTCTTGGTGAACGCCTCGCGAGGGCCGGTGGTCGATGAGGCGGCGCTCGTCGACGCGCTGCGGGGGGGCCGGATCCTGGCCGCGGGCCTCGACGTGTTCGAGCAGGAGCCGGAGATCAACCCAGTGCTCTTCCAACTGGAGAACGCCGTGATCACCCCGCACGTGGGTAGCGCCACGGTCGAGGCCAGGCTCGCCATGGCCCTCCTCGCCGCGGAGAACATGATCGCGGCATTGGAGGGCCGGCGCCCGCCGACGATCATCAACCCTGAGGTCTGGGAGCGAAGGCAGAGCCAGTAGGTGAGCCGAGCAGAGGAGTGCCACTGCGTCGCACGCATGACGCATCCGCCGCTGCCGGGGTCCAACCGCCGAGACGTCCTCGCCTGCCTTTCTCAGGTGTTGATAAGGTCAGACTTCTGAGGGGTATCGTCCGGTGTACGGGGGGGGTCGGGCTCGATGAGACTGGAAGCCTGCCATTCGAGCGACACGGATGGGTGCTATCACCCCCGTGAGGTCGATCGGGAGCCCCTGATCACCGCCGCAGAGGGAGGGCAACGGTGACCACCCGGCAGACGGTCGCGATCCGGATGGTCGGCCAGTCGGTGCCGTTCCGCGGCGCTGAGGAGCAGGTCACCGGGAAGCTTCGCTACCACACCGACCTGCGCCTGCCGAACATGCTGCACGGCAAGGTGGTCCGGTCGGAGGTGCCCCACGGCCGAATCCGGCGGATCGACACATCGAAGGCGCTCGAGGTGCCCGGCGTCGTGTGCGTGCTCACCGCGAAAGACGTCCCCAACAACGTGGGCGGCATCATCCTGCAGGACTGGCCGATCCTGTGCCACGACCGGGTCCGTCAGGTGGGCGACGCCGTCGCGCTTG
This sequence comes from Actinomycetota bacterium, assembly GCA_052388025.1. Lineage (GTDB taxonomy): Bacteria > Actinomycetota > UBA4738 > UBA4738 > HRBIN12 > JBQTIP01. The sequence goes on along the minus strand of JBQTIP010000223.1, from coordinate 31,251 downwards.
TGGCCGCGGAGACCTTTGCGGCAGCCGAGGCCGGGGCCCGGGGCGTCGAGGTCCACATCGAGGCGCTCCCCGTGGTCGACTCCCCCGAGCGAGCCCTCGAGGCAGACGCCCCGGCGCTGCATGAAGCCGGGAACCTCCTCGCCCAGATGGACCACGAGCATGGCGACGTGGAGCGGGCCCTCGCGGACGCTCACGTGGTGATCGACCGGGTCTTCGAGACGCCCTGCCAGGAGCACGTGTGTCTGGAGCCCGGTGGCGGGGTTGCGGTGTGCGAGGACGGGCGGTTCACGATCTACATCGGCGCGCAGTGGCCGCAGATCCACGTGAACGAGGTGGCCCGGGCCATGCAGGTGGACCCCGCCGACGTCCGGATCATCTCCACGCCGATCGGGGGGGCGTTCGGCTCGAAGACCGACGGACCGCTGGCAGTACACCTGGCCCTGCTGGCCAAGGCCACCGGTCGGGCCGTTCGCATCGTCCTCTCGCGTGAGGAGGTCATGGCCTCGGGAGCCAAGCGCCATCCCTTCAAGGTCCATGCCCGGCTGGGCGTGACGCGTAACGGCACCATCGTCGCCCTCGACGCCGACGCGCTCGTCGACACCGGGCCGTACGCGACGGTGGGGATGGTCGTGTTGAAGGTGGCCGCCGAGCTCGTCACCGGCGCTTACCGGGTATCGAACGCCCGGTTCCGCGGCCGGGTGGCCTATACGAACAACGCCAACGCGGGAGCGTTCCGGGGCTACGGCGCGCCCCAGGCCCAGCTCCCCATCGAGGTCTCTCTCGACCTGGCGGCCGAAGCGCTCGGCATGGATCCCGCGGAACTCAGGCGGAGGAACGTGCTCCGACCCGGCGACCGGCACGGCATGTACGGGCACATCATCCCCGAAGGCGTCCTGGCAGCGGATGCCCTGGAGGCCGTCGCGGCCCACCCATGGTGGCAGGAGCGGGCGGCCTGGAAGGCACCGGGGGCGGGGCGATGGCCCTGGCGGCGAGGGACCGGCATCGCCCTGGCCATCAAGGGCGTGGGCCTGGGGAGTGCCCGGGGTGATGCGTCGGCGGCCCGCCTCGCGCTCTCCGCCGATGGCTCCACCAGGATCTGGGCCGGCCCGAACCACTCCGGCCAGGCGATCGACACCTCGTACGCCCAGATCGCCGCCGACGTGCTCGGCCGGCCCTACGAGGAGATCGAGGTCATCATCGGCGACACCGAGCTGGTGCCGGACGCCGGTTCCTGCGCCGCCTCGCGCAGCACCTACATGGGTGGCTCGGCGGTCAAGCTGGCTTGCGAGGAGCTGATGGAGCGGGTCCGGGAGCTAGGTCTCCCCGAGCCGATCGACTGGGCTGAGGCCGGGCGCCGGCTGGGCGGGATGGGGAAGGCCCTGGTCGAGTCCAGGTTCGTCCTCCCCGACGTCACCGAGGGGCTCTCTCGCGAGAGGGTCGAGAAGCTCTCGCCGCACCTCGTGTACGGGAGCGCGGCCATGGTGGCCCGGGTCGAGGTGAACGAGCTGACTGGCGAGGTGGTCGTCCGCTCGGTGGCCTCGGCGGTGGACTGCGGGGTCGCCGTGAACCCGGCCGGCGTGATCGGGCAGACGGAAGGCGGGGTTGTCCAGGGGATGGGGTGGGCTGTCATGGAGGATTACATCGTCGAGGGCGGGACCCCGAAGACGAAGTCGCTGGAGACCTACCTCGTTCCCACGGCTGCCGACGCGCCGGAGATGGACACGATCCTGGTGGAGGGGGGCGATCCCACCGGGCCGTTCGGGGCCAAGGGCATCGCCGAGGTGGTCATCGTGCCCCCCGCCCCGGCGATCGTGTCGGCCATCCGGGACGCCGTCGGCGTCACCGTCGAACGGCTCCCGGCCACGCCCGAGCGGGTGTACCGGCTTATGCGGGACGCCGCGGTGGAGGCCGCATCGTGAGCGGGGTCTCGCCGTGCGGGTGAACGGCCGGCCCGCGGCCATCGCGGAACCGGCCAAGCGGCTGCTCGACTTCCTTCGAGACGAACTGGACCTTACCGGGGCGAAGGAGGGCTGCGGCATGGGCGAGTGCGGGGCCTGCACGGTCCTGGCCGACGGGGAGCCGGTCTGCTCCTGCCTGGTCCTGGTGGGGCAGATGGCGAGCGTCGACATCACCACCGCGGAAGGGCTGGCCGAGCAGGGCCTGCACCCGATCCAGCGTGCCTTCGTCGAGATGCATGCCAGCCAGTGCGGGTTCTGCACGCCGGGCATGGTCGTGTCCTCGGCTGCCCTGCTGGCCCGAGACCCCGACCCGAACGACGAGGCTATCTGTCTCGCCCTGGCCGGGAACCTCTGCCGGTGCACGGGCTACCGCCCGATCCTGGAGACGCTTCGAAGGACTCGCGAGCCGTGACCGAGCTGGTGGTGGCCAGGGACCGGGCTGAGCTCCGGGTGCTCGCTCCCACCGGGCGGCTGATTGCGGGAGGCACGGACCTGCTCGTGCAGATGCGGGCGGGCCGCGAGGCCTCCCGCCTAGTCGACGTCTCCAATCTCTCCGACCCCCCGCCGATCGCGATCCAACGCGACGGTCTGGTCGAGCTGTCGGCCCTGGCGCCCATCTCCAAAGTGATCGGGGTCCTGGAGGGCCGCCTGCCCGCTCTCGATGCGTCGGCCCGGCTCTTTGGCTCGATCCAGATCCGGAACCGGGCCACCATGGGGGGGAACCTGGCGAACGCATCTCCGGCCGCCGACATGGTCCCGCCCCTGGTGGCCGCGGAGGCGGTGGTCACCATCGACGGCCAGAGCGGCGAGCGGGAGGTGCCGGTCGCCGAGTTCGCCACCGGACCGGGGCGGACCGTGCTCGAACTCGGTGAATGGGTCTCGAGGATCCGGCTTCCGCTCCCCGGCGGTGAGGAGGGCTTCCGGAAGCTGGGCGGCCGGGAGGCCATGGCCATCTCGATCGTCAGCCTGGCCTGGAGGTGGAAGCGGGAGGACGACGGGACGCTCTCGGGTGTGCGGATCGCCCTGGGGGCGGTAGCTCCCACGGTGATCAGGGCGCCGGACGCCGAGCGCGAGCTGGAGGGGCGCCGTCCCTCGTCGGACATCGTGGCGCGGGCGGTCGAGGCGATCCGGGCCGCGGCCGCTCCGATCGACGACGTCCGGGGGAGCGCGTGGTACCGGCGGGAGGTGGCGGGCCGCCTTCTGGAGGAGACCCTGCTCCGAGGGGAGGCTGAATGAAAGCCGGTGTGGCGATTTGGCTCGACTCGCCGCTTCCCGACTGCGTCGAGGTCGCGGTGGCGGCGGAGGATGCGGGGTTCTCCGAAGTGTGGCTCCCCGACCACTACTTCCTGCGCGACGCGTACGCGGCGCAGGCGCTGATCGCGCAGCGAACGTCCCGAGTCCGCCTGGGGACGGCCGTGGTGAGCCCGCTGCTCCGGCACCCGGCGCTGCTGGCGAGCGCAACGGCGACGATCAACGAGCTGTCGGGCGGACGGGCCATCATCGGGATCGGCGTGGGTGGTTTCGAGTTCCCCACCCAGCTCGGGATGAAGGTGCCCCGACCCCTCTCGGTCGTTCGCGATGCCGTCGCGATCGTGCGGAGCCTCGCCCGGGGTGAGGCGAACGTCGACGGCGAGGTCTTCACGGCCCGCGGCGCCAGGCTCGTGTGGGACGGCGGCCCGTTCCCCGTGTACATGGCGGCTCGAGGCCGTCGGATGCTCGAGTTGGCGGGAGAGATCGCCGACGGCGTCATCACGCACGGGTTGACGCCGTCCTACATCGACTTCTCCCTGGAGCGCATTCGCTCCGGGGCGGCCCGGGCCGGGCGGGCGGAAGGAGCTTGTGAGCTCGTCCTGATGTTCGAGGTGGACCTGGACGAGAACGTCCAGGCGGCCATCGACCGCCTGCGGCCCCTGAGCGTGATCATGGCGGGTGGGGAGTACGCGGAGGACCTCATCCCCCTCTTCGGACTCGACCCGATGGAGGTGATGCCCCTCCGGGCGGCCGTGCGGGCGAGGGACCCGGACGCCGGGCGACTCGTCACGGACGACATGGTCCGGGCCTTCTCCGTCGCCGGGCCGAAGGAGTACCTGGCGGAACGCGTCTCGGGCATGGCGGCCGCCGGTGTCGGCCGGGTGATCCTGACCATCCGCGGGGGGACGCCCCAGGACCTGACGCGCAAGATCCGGCAGATCGGTGAGGCGATTGAGGGGGTGATCGAGTGAGCGAGCTACCGGATCGTGTCACCGTGCTCGGCTCCGGGGCGGGGGCGCTCACGATCGCTGGGGAGCTGGGCCTGGCCGGTGTGGAGGTGACCATGGCCGACTTCCCGGAGTTCGCCGCCAACCTGGATCCAGTGGCCGAGGCGGGCGGCGTCCGGATCAAGTGCGACTGGCACGGGCCGACCCCCGCGCCGGTGGCACGGACCTCGGACGACCCCGCTTCGGCGGCGAAGGGAGCGCCGCTCGTGGTCGTGTCGGTGCCGTCGTTCGGCCATGCCCCCTTCGCGGAGGCCCTGGCTCCGGTGCTGGAGGATGGGCAGACGGTGCTGTGGATGGGCGAGGGCGGAGGCACGCTCTCCCAGGTGTCCGCGCTCCGGAGCGCCGGCCGCCGGCCCGACATCGTTCTGGGAGAGAGCAATACCCTCCCCTACGCCGCCCGGGTCCGGGCCCCCGCCACTCTGTGGGCGGTCCGGAAGTCGGGGGGCACGCTGGTGGCCGCCCTCCCTGCCTCGAACCGAGACCGGGTGTTCGAGACGGCGAATGCCGTCTGGCCGTGGACATCCCCCGCCGAGAACGTGTGGGAGACGGTCCTGTTGAACTTCAACGCCGTCGACCACGTGGCCACCCTGATCCTCAACCTGGGCCGGGTGGAGGGCCGCACTGGCACCATGCTCCTGTGGGGCGAGGGGGCCACGCCGGGCGTGTGCAACGCGATCGAGGCGGTCGACGAGGAGCTGCTCCATCTTCGGGAGTCCCTCGGCCTGGCCAACCGGCGGCGCTACGCGCAGTACCTCGTCGAGCAGGGGTTCGCCGACGAGGTCAAGGGTACCCTCCACGACACGATCCACTCGAGCCTGCTCGCCTCGGGCACCTTCCCGTGCGGACCGGACGCATTGCAGTCCCGCTATCTAACCGAGGACGTCCCCTACGCGCTGGTGCTGGCCTCCTCGATCGGAGACGAGGTCGGCGTCGACACGCCGGTGATCGACGCGCTGATCGCCTTGGCCTCGGCGGTGACGAAGACCGACTGGCGGGCGCAGGGACGGACCCTCGCCGCGTGGGGACTGGCCGGGGCCGGGACGGACGGTCTCCGGCGCGCGGCCGAGGAGGGCTGGTGGTAGACCTCTGCATCTCGGGCGGCACCGTCGTGACGGTGGACGCCGAACGCCGGGTCGTTCGGGACGATGTGTACGTCGACGGCGGGCGGATCGTGGCGATCGGGGGACCCGAGCAGCGGACGAAGCGACGCTTGGACGCCAGCGGCATGTTGGTCATGCCAGGGCTGATCAACCTCCACGATCACCTCCGCGACCTCACGCCGGGGATCCGTGTGGGCGAGGGGCTGAAGCTCGACGCGATGCTCCGGATCTTCTGGGAGCTGTCCCGGGCGGCCGGTCCCGACGAGTACCGCATCGGGGCGGCCCTGGGGACGGCCAAGCTGCTCAAGGCCGGTGTCACCTCGGTGGTCGACCACCTCTACCCCTTCCACCGGCGGGGCCTGACCGAGGCCTCCGTGGAGGGGTACTCGTCCACGGGTATCCGGTGGTTCATGGCCCGCGGCATCATGACCCGGCCCTACAAGCCGATCTCGGAGTCACTCCGTGTAGCCCTCCGAGCCATCCAGGATCTCGCCGACGGCTCGGTCCCGAAGGAGCGGCTGTTCGTGGCCCCGGTGTCCTTCCGCCAGGCCGTCCCGCCTGAGTACGTCCAGGCCCGTCGCCTGGCCGACCGCCTGGGGCTCCGCGTCTACACCCACGTGGCCGAGACCCCCGCCGAGATCGACATGATCCGCCGGGAGCACGGGGCCAGGCCGGTCGAGCTGCTCCACCGGATCGGGTTCGCCGGCTCGGATGCGATCTTGGTCCACTGCGTGTACCTCTCGGCCGGGGAGATCCGGATGCTGGCCCGGAGCGGAGCCACCGTGGTGCACTGCCCCTCGAACCACATGCGCCTGGCCAAGGGCGTCACGCCCGTGCCGAGGCTCCTGGCGGCTGGGGCGAACATCGGCATGGGGATCGACACGACCGACGATCTGTTCACCGAGATGCGGCAGGAGGTCCTTATGCAAGGGCTCCACCACTCGAACCCCGGCGTGGTCTCGCCGCAGACCTCGCTGGAGATGGCCACCACGCGAGGGGCGATCGCCCTGGGGCTCGGTGACGAGCTTGGGCAGATCGAGGTGGGGCGGCGGGCCGACCTGGTGTGCGTGAACGTGTCCCCGGCCCACCTCCAGCCGATCCTCGACCCGGTGTGGACGCTCGTGCACCGGGCCCACGGGCATGACGTGACCCACGCGGTGGTGGACGGGGAGGTGGTCGTGAAGGACGGCCGGCTCACCAAGCTCGACGAGGACGCACTGGTCGAGGAGGCGAAAGCCGTCGCGCTCTCCTACCTGGGGCGAGCGGGCGTGACCACCGAGCGGGTGTGGCCGCTCGGCGGGAAGAGCCGGGTCCCCTCGTGAACGACACCGAGCGCCTCCTCGACGTTGGGCTGGTCCCGATCCTCCGGCTCCACGACCCGGCGGTGGCCCTGGCCGCGGGACAGGCCATGGCCGAAGCCGGCCTGCGTGCGGTGGAGGTGACGGCGACCGTGCCCGGGGCCTCGGAGGTCATCGCCAATCTGGCCGCATCGTTGGAAGGCTCGCCGGTGCTGTTGGGAGCGGGGACCGTTCTCACGCCGGCGCAGGCCGAGGAGTTCGTCGAGGCGGGGGCGAGGTTCCTGGTCTCCCCGGTGCTGGACCCCGCGGTGATGGACGCGGCCCGGCGCTTGCGCGTCCCCCACGTGCCCTCCGGGCTCACCCCCACGGAGCTGTTCGCCGCCCACCGGGCCGGCGCGCCCCTGGTGAAGCTGTTCCCCGCCATGGTGGCAGGTCCGGCGTACCTCTCCCTACTGCTGGGCCCGCTGCCGGAGATCCGCATCATCACCACGGGTGGGCTCGACCCCGACTCCGCCATTGCCTTCATCCGGGCGGGCGCCGCGGCGATCGGGATCGGCGGGAAGTTGTGTCCCCACCGGATGGACGAGGTCGAGGGGGCGGCCCGGGCCGCGGCCGGCCTGCTTCGACGGATCGACGCCGAGCGAGGGCGATGAACGCAACCCGGGCGGGGGTTCGGTCCCTCCAGAGCCCGTGCTCTTCACGCCAGAAGGGACCGGCGTGATGGCGAGTTTCGGAGTCGCGCTGTCGAACGAGGTTCCTCTGGCCGAGAGCATCGCTCTGGCCCGGCGGGCCGAGGACCTCGGGTTCGACGAGGTGTGGGTCCCGGAGAGCCGGCACGGCCGATCCGCCACCACGGCCGCGGCGGTCCTTGCCCGAGAGACCAAACGGGTCGGCCTCGGGGTGGGGGTGGTCAACCCGTTCTGGCGGCATCCCTCGCTGATCGCCATGGAGGCGGCCACCATCGACGAGGCTTCGGGTGGTCGCCTCCGGCTGGGCCTGGGCGCGGCCCTCTGGACGCTTCGGGCCCTGGGCGAGGACGACGAGCGGACCCGCCGGCCGCTGGCGGCGATGATCGAGGCCGTCCGGGTGGTGAAGGCGATGCTGGCCGGCGAGGACGGGGCGGACGGCGAGGTCTTCCGGGTGCGGTCGAAGGCGCGGCTGGACTTCGAACCGGTCCGCCGGCGTATCCCCTTGTACGTCGGAGCGGTCAACCGGAAGATGATGGAGGCCGCCGGGGCCTGGGCCGACGGGGTCTACCTCGGGGCCATCACCAGCCCAGGCTACGCGAGATGGGCGCGCGAGCGCATGGCCGAGGGAGCCGTGAGCGCCGGGCGCGATCCGGGGGAGCTCGACCTTTGCGCCAACATCCTGACCAGCGTGTCCCGGGACGAGGCGGAGGCCCGGGCCGCCTGTCGGCGCGTGATCACCTACTACCTTTATCGCGTGGAGCCGGTGGTCCACGAGACCTCGGGCGCCGACCCGGAGGCGGTGGCCTTCGTGAGGTCCCGGGTGCCCGAGGAGGGCGTGGACGCCGTCGCCGAGCGGCTCCCAGAGCAGCTGATCGACGTGTTCGCCGCGGCCGGGACACCCGATACGGTGATGGCGAAGCTTGCCGAGTTCGAGGAGGCAGGCCTGAAGGGCCTGTTGGCGTGGTACGTGTTCGGGCCGGACCCGGACGAGGGGCTCAGGCTGCTGGCCGAGGCGGTGCGAAGGCGATGACGTCCGGGGCCACCTGGGGACTGTGGCTCGAACCCCTGCTGCCCCCCTCCGAGCTGGCCGCCCTGGCCCGGGAGGCCGAGGACGCAGGGGCCAGCCACGTGTTCGTTGCCGACGAGGGCACCGAGCGCGACCTGTTCGTCGTCCTGGCGGTCATCGCTCAGGCCACGTCGACGGTCCTCCTCGGAGCCGGAGTCACCAACCCGTTCACCCGTCACCCGGTCACGCTTGCAGCCGCTTTCGCCACGCTGGCCGAGCTGGTCCCCGGGCGGGTCGTGGCTGGGTTCGGGACCGGGGGGAGCCGAACGCTGGCCCCGATGGACCTGGAGCCATCACGCCCGTACAGCGCCCTGGTGCAGTGCCTTGACGTGGTCGAGCGGCTCTTGGCCGGCAAGGAGGTCACCTTCGACGGTGAGTTTGCCGTGCGGGGGGCCAGGCTCTCGTGGTCGCCGGGACCTCTGCCCATCGCCACCGCCGGTCGCGGGCCGAAGGTGGAATCCCTGGGGGCCACCCGGGCGGACTGGATCCTCCTGTCGGGCAAGCCCGTCGACCTCGTCCCGCGGGTTTGCGCCGGCATCCGGGAAGCGGGAGCCGCTGCCGGGAACGTCCCCCGGATCGCCTGGTCCGCATACATCGGCTGGGACGAGGCCATGCTCGACGAGGTCCGGCCCCACTTCACCTACATCGCGACCGACATGCCGGCCGACCTCAGGCGAGCGGCCGGGATCGACGACCGGACCGCCGAACGCATCCGGACCATCATGCTGGAGGACGGCATGGATGCGGCGGCCCGACTCGTGCCCGACCACGTGGTCCGGCAGTACGCGGTGGTCGCGGACCGCGATCGGGCCGTGGCCGAGCTCGCCCGCGTTCGGGAGGACGCCCGGCCGGACATGTTCTTACTTCCCGTGAACGACTACACGCGGGCGGGCGAGTTCGTCCAGTCGGCCGCCGGTATCCTGATCGAGGCCGGCTTCCGTGAGGCGCGATGACCGAAGAACTCAGGGCGAGGTTTCTCCGCCTCTACACGGGCGCCGTTGCCGACGTGCTAGACGCCCGCGGCTACCGGGAACAGGTCTTGCCCGCCGACATCCAGCCCGTGAGTCTGTCCATGAAGGTCGCCGGCCCGGCGTTCCCGGGGTTCGGCGTGCCTACGGACGACCCGACCGACAACGACATGGACAAGCGGCTGGCCATGCTGGAGACCGTGAGGCCGGGCTCGGTAACGGTGTGGGCGTGCGGGGGGCACCGCGGCTCAGCGCACTGGGGGGAGATCATGAGCCGCTCGGTGATTGAGCGGGGGTGCGTGGGCGCGGTGGTGGACGGTGGCCTGCGGGACACGGAGTTCGTCCTCCAGCTCGGCTTCCCAGTGTGGTGCCGGCTCCGGTCTCCGGCTTCCTCGATCGGCCGGTGGAACATAGTCGATTGGGACTGCGAGATCACCGTCGGGTCCACGCTGATCCACCCCGGCGACTGGGTGTTCGGCGACGTGGACGGGGTGGTCGTCGTTCCGGCCGACGTGGTCGAGGACGTCCTGGTGGAGTCCGAGGCCAAGGTGGCGAAAGAGGAGCTCATGCGGCGGGACCTGGCCGGGGGTTTGTCGGTCACCGAGGCCTTCGAGCGGCACGGGGAGATGTGAGCGGGCCCGCATGAGAAGCATCCGGTTCATCGCGGTCGGGGAGTGCATGATCGAGCTCTTCTCCGAAGACCCCGTCCCGGTGGACCGGGCCGAGCGCTTCCGGTGTTCCTTCGGCGGGGACGCCGTGCAAGCGGCGTTGGCGGCGTCCAACCTGGGCACGCGGTCCGCCGTGGCCACCGTCGCGGGTGACGACCCGTTCGCGGGCTCGCTGCTCTCGTGGCTCGAGCGGTCGGGGATCTCAACCGACCTCGTCGTCCGGCGGCCCGGGTTCACCGGCCTGTACCTGATCTCGATCGACGCCGCCGGCGAGCGTTCGTTCGTCTACTACCGGAAGGGGTCGGCCGCCTCAACCCTCGACGCGTCCGACGTGGCCTGGTCCCAGGCGCCTGATGCCATACTGGTGAGCGGGATCACCCAGGCCGTCTCGGAGAGCAGCCGGTGGGCAGCCGGCGAAGCCGCCCGTCGCACCCGGGACGCTGGCGGCCTGGTCGTCTACGATTTCAACTACCGGCCGAGGCTGTGGGGCAAGGATCCCGCGGCGGCCCGGGAGGCCTTTGGGGAGATCCTCCCGCTCTGCCATGTGCTTCGGGTGTCCGCGCCCGAGGAGACGGCCATCCTCGTGGACGAGACGGGCCCTGCGGAGGCCGCTCGGGCGCTCTCCGCCCGAGGGCCCAAGACGGTGCTGGTGGGATGCGGGGGCGGCGGAGCCGTCCTCGCCGTGGGAGGCGAGCTAGAGCGGGTCCCTGCCCCGCCAGTTGGCTGCACAGACACCACCGGAGCCGGTGACGCCCTTACCGGGGCGTTCGTTCACGGGCTCCTTGCCGGGCTATCTCCGGGCGCGGCGGCAAGGTTGGGCGTGGCCGCCGGGTCGCTCGCGGTTACCCGGCGGGGCGGCGCCTCGGCCATCCCCCGGGGCGAGGAGGTTCGGGCGCTGGTCAAACGGATGCAGGCGCCGGTCTGAGCGTCATTCGCATCGAAGGAGGCGGACATGTGGATCAGGACTGTTCCAGTGCAAGAAGCCACGGCCCGGCTGAAGGGGGCCTACGACTGGCAATCGAAGCGCCTGGGGAAGCCAACGGAGTTCACCATGCTCGGGAGCCTGGACCCCGAGATCGTCCACGCCCGCCTGACGATGTACAGAGCCAGCGAGAACTGCCCCTCGGCGCTCACGCCCCGTCAGCGATCCGTGATCGGCTACGTGACCTCGGTCCTGAACGAGACCCCGCACTGCGCCTCCCAGGTCCTGCTGAAGCTCCGCGAGCTGGGCTTCACGGAGGAGGAGATCCGTGCCATGGACGAGGGGAGATACGAGGACCTCAAGCCGGGGGAAGCCGTGGTGGCCCGCTATTCGGCCAAGCTCACGATGGAGCCGGGCGCGGTGAGCGAGGCGGACATCGAGGACCTCCGGGCGGGCGGGCTCGGCGACCTAGAGATCCTGGATGCGAACAACATGTGTGCCCATCTCAACTACGTGAACCGCATCGCCAACGGACTGGGCCTTAAGACCGAGGTGGACGCCGAGTTCCAGGCCTTCGCGGCGATCCCGCAGTGAGCGGGTCAGCGGCGGTCATCGGAGGGTCGCCACATGGCCCTTGAGTGCACCTCGGAGGGTTCGTTCGCCGTGAGCGTCTCCCTGGCTGGCCATCGCCTGACCGTCGATGAGCCCGAGGGCCTCGGCGGGACCAACACAGGGCCCAGCCCGTTCGCGTTGCTCATGGCCAGCGTCGGGGCCTGCACGGCCATCACGGTTGTCGACGCAGCGCGGGAGCGAGGGCTGCAAGTCAAACGGGTCCGAGTGAGCGTTCGGCTCAAGCAGAACAAGATCTCCAGCTCGGCCGGCGACCCGGAGCTGCTCATCAAGGAGATCCGCCGCTCCATCGAGTTCGAAGGCGACCTCGCCCCCGAGGACCGCGATTGGCTCTACCAGCGGGGGGCGTCTTGCCCGGTCTCGCGCAGCCTGGCTGTCGGCATCGCCACCCCCGCCACGCCGGCTCTGGCCCCCGAGCCCCGGAGCTGAATTGGCCGGCCTGATTGGCCTCCCCCCTCAGTCGCAGACCGCGCCCTGGGAGGCGGACGAGACCAACCGCGCGTATTTGGCCAGGGCTCCGCGGGCATAGCGGGGCTCCTTCGGCTTCCACCCGTCCCGCCGCTTGGCCAGCTCCTCGTCCGAGACCTCGACGTCCAAGCGCCGGGCGTCGACGTCGAGCGTGATGATGTCCCCCTCCCGGACCAGCGCGATGGGGCCTCCCACGGCGGCCTCCGGCGCCACGTGCCCGACGGCGAACCCGTGCGTGGCCCCGGAGAACCGCCCGTCGGTGACCAGGGCGGCGTCCCGGCCGAGGCCCGCGCCCACCACCGCCGCCGTTACGGCGAGCATCTCCTGCATCCCTGGGCCGCCCTTAGGGCCCTCGTACCGAAGAACGATGACGTCGCCGGGCTTGATCCGCCCGGTGGTCACGGCCTCGTACGCGTCCTCCTGCGAGTCGAACACCCGGGCCGAACCGCGGAAGGACTTCCCTTCCATTCCCACGATCTTCACCACGGCTCCCTCCGGCGCGAGCGATCCCCGGAGGATGGCGAGCCCCCCATGCGGGTGGATCGGCTGGTCGATGGGCCGGACCACGTCCCCGTCCGGGACCGGTGGGGCCAGGTCCAACAGGTTCTCGGCGATGGTCTTCCCGGTCACGGTCATAGCATCGCCGTGCAGCAGGCCGGCCCGTAGCAGTTCCCGCATCAGCACCGGCAGGCCGCCCACCCGGTCCAGGTCGGCCATGACGAACCGCCCGCTCGGACGGAGGTCGCCGATGTGAGGGGTCCGGGCGCTGATCCGGTCGAAGTCCCAGATCTCCAGGGGTACCTCGGCCTCCCTGGCGATGGCCAAGAGGTGTAGGACCTGGTTCGTTGAACCCCCACAGGCCATGGCCACGGCGATGGCGTTCTCGAGGGCCTCGCGGGTGATGATGTCCCTGGGCCGGATCCCTTGCCTGAGCAGTTCCACCACCGCCTCGCCGGACTGGCGGGCAAACAGGTCGCGGCGTACGTCCACCGCCGGCGGGGAGGCGCTCCCCGGGAGCGACATCCCGAGGGCCTCGGCCACGGCTGCCATGGTGTTGGCCGTGTACATCCCGGCGCAAGACCCGGGGCCGGGGCAGGCCGCTAGCTCGAGCTCCTTCAGCTCCTCCTCGGTCATCCGTCCAGCGGAGACGGAGCCGACGGCTTCGAACACGTCCTGGACCGTCACGTCCTTGCCACGGTAGTGGCCGGGGAGGATGGTGCCTCCGTAGAGGAACACCGACGAGACGTTCAACCTGGCTGCCGCCATCAGCATCCCGGGGAGGCTCTTGTCGCAGCCGGCGATTGTGACCATGGCGTCGAACCGCTCAGCATGCATCGTGAGTTCGACCGAGTCCGCGATGACTTCACGCGTGACCAGGGAGGCCCGCATGCCCTCATGGCCCATGGAGATGGCGTCCGAGATGGCGATGGTCACGAACTCGACGGGGACAGCGCCGGCCGCCCGTACTCCTTCTTTGGCGGCGTGGGCCAGCCGGTCAAGATGGATGTTGCAGGGAGTCACCTCGTTCCACGAAGAGGCCACCCCGATCTGCGGGCGGTCGAAGTCCTCCTCAGTGAAGCCGACCGCCCGGAGCATCGACCGGGCCCCGGCCCGGTTCAAGCCCTCGGTGACCTGGCGGCTCCTCGGTCGTACGTTCGCATCCATCTCGGTTCCCTTCGTACTTGCAGCGGCGTCAGTCTACGCGCGGTCGGCCACCCGTTTTCCTGCCGGCCCCCCTGACGAGCCGGGCTACAATCGCGCCCGGGAGGGAGAGGATGAGCGATTCAACGTCCGACCCCGTGCGGGTGGGGCCCCGGCTCGGCCTGCAGATCCCGATCTTCTCGTTCGAGGGCGTCTCGGTGGACCGCCTGTTCGACAAGGTGGTCGATATCGCGCGGGCGGCCGAGCGCGCCGGGTTCGACTCGGTGTGGGTCCACGACCACCTCCACCAGAGCCCCTTCTCCGGCCCTCAGACGCAGCCCCTCCTCGAGGCCTATACGCTCTTGGGGGCCATCGCTGCCCGGACGAGCACGGTAGCCGTCGGCTCGATGGTGACGCCCGTGACCACCCGGCACCCGGCCCTCATCGCCAAGATGGTGACCACACTCGACGTCATCTCGTCGGGCAGGGCCGTCCTGGGGCTCGGGGCGGGCAACCATCCCGATGAGCACCGCGGCTACGGCCTGGCGTTCCCGCCCGTGCGAGAGCGCATGGAGTGGCTGGAGGAGGCTCTCCAGATCTGCCGGGGGATGTTTACGCACGAGGAGACCACGTTCGAGGGCCACCACTTCCGCCTCGAGGGCGCGCTGAACATCCCTCGGCCGGTCCAGCCCGCCGGCCCTCCCATCATGGTGGGCGGTGGGGGCGAGCGCCGGACGCTCAGGCTGGCGGCCCGGTACGCGGACATGTGCGGCTTCTTCGGCGACGTACCCACGATCCGGCGAAAGCTCGCCGTCGTGGAGCGCCAGTGCGAGGAGACGGGCCGGGATCCCGCCACCTTGGTGAAGACGCGGTTGGGAGCCCTGGTCATCGCCCACACCCAGAAGGAGGCCGACGACGTCGGGGTCCGGATGAAGGCGGCCCGCCGGATGAGCGAGGACCTCTACCGGGAGGTCATCGTGGGGGACCCCGACCGCGTGGCCGAGCAGGTGCAGGCGTTCCTGGACGCCGGCCTGGACGGTATGTTCTTCAACATGGACAACCCAGAGAGGATCGAACCCGTGATCCTGGCCGGGGAGACCCTGTCGAAGCTCTTCGCCTGACGGTGGCCACGACCAGCCCTCGCCCGACCTCTCACACTTCGACGACGGGGTTCTCCAACAGCCCCAGCTCGTCGATCCCGATGCGAACCACGTCGCCCGGCTGGAGGGTGAAGGAGGGTTTGGGAACGACGCCGGTTCCGGTCAAGAGCACCGCCCCGACCGGGAAACGCAGCGCCCTCCCCAAGTAGGAGACGAGCTCGTCGAACGACCGCTTCATCCGTTCCGTCGAGGCCTCTCCGGAGAAGGCTACGGAGCCGCTCCGAACCACATCCATATGGATCTGGAACGCGGTCGCGGTGTCGGGTGCCGCGACGATCGATGGCCCCAGCGCGCACGACCCCTCGTACACCTTGGCTTGCGGCAGGTAGAGCGGGTTCTCGCCCTCGATGCTCCTGGACGAGACGTCGTTCCCAATGGTGTAGCCCACGATCTGCAGATCCGCAGAGAGAACCAGAGCGAGCTCCGGCTCGGGAACGTTCCACGACGAGTCCGCCCGGATGGCGATGGCCTGGCCCGGCCCTCGGACCCGCCAGCCCGCCGCCTTGAAGAAGAGCTCCGGACGCTCTGCCGTGTACACCCGACCGTACACGTCGGAGTCCTCCGCGGATTCGTCCTCCCGCGCCTCCCGGGAACTGAGATAGGTGACTCCCGCTGCCCACACCTCTTGGGATCCGACGGGCGCGCGGAGCACGCATCCCCCGGGTAGAGGTCCGTCGCTCGCGGTCGAATGAAGAGTGGACCGGAACGACTCGGCCGTGTGGCTCAACATCCCATCGATCGACAGGTCGCTCGGCAGCAGGTCGGTCGGGCCCGTCTCTGGCGCGCCCCGCGCTAGCCTGACGGAACCGCCGGGCAACTCGACCCGATAAAGGCAAACGCTCATCCCTTTCAGGCTCCGGCCTCTTCGCCCTGCGGCCGACGCGCATGCGCCGACATCCAGGGCGGGTCCCACCCCCTGTCGGGCTCGTTCAGCACGGTTCCCGGCGGCACCACTGCGTCGATCGCATCGAGCGTGCGCTCGTCCAGCCGGACGTCCGCGCCGGCCAGGAGATCCCGCAGCTGCTCCGGGGTGCGAGGCCCGATGATGGCCGAGGTCACCGCGGGGTGGGCGACGGCGAACGCCATCGCCATGTGCGTGAGGGAAAGCCCCGCTTCTCTCGCTACGCCCTCGAGCTCCTCGACGAGGTCTAGCTTCCGCTGGTTCCCCGGTCGGGAGAGATCGAATCTCGGCGCCATGTACGGACCCGGATAGGACACGGCCCGCGAGTCGGCGGGCGCCTCCTGCCCACGGCGGTACTTCCCCGTGAGCCAGCCCGCTGCCAGTGGGCTCCACACCAAGACTCCCATCCCGTACCTCAGGCAGACCGGGAACACGTCGAGCTCGCCCGGGCGCACGAAGATCGAGTAGGGCGGTTGCTCGCACGCGAACCGCTCCAGGCCCCGGCGTTCGCTCACCCAGTGCGCCTCCACGATCAAGAACGCTGGGAACGTGGAGCACCCGAGGTACCGGACCTTACCCTGGCGCACGAGATCAGTGAGGGCGGAGAGCGTCTCCTCGAGGTCGGTCGCGGGATCCCATCGATGAGCCTGGTACAGGTCGATGTGGTCGGTGTCCAGGCGCCGGAGGCTCGCCTCGACCGCGCGCATGATCCACAGCCGCGAGTTCCCTCGGTCGTTCAGGCCTGGCCCCATCGGGTTGTGGAACTTGGTGGCCAGCACCACCTCGTCGCGGCGGCCCTTGAGGGCACGGCCCACGATCTCCTCGGAGCACCCCTCGCTATACATGTCGGCCGTATCGACGAGGTTGACCCCGGCATCCAGGGCCTGATGGATCATCCGGACGGACTCGTCCTCGTCCTTGTTGCCCCACGCGCCGAACATGAGCGCGCCAAGCGAGAGCGCGCTGACCCGTACGCCGGTGCGGCCGAGCGCCCGATACTCCATGCACGACCTCCCGTCCTGACCGGCTCCGATATTCTCACGGTCTGCGAAGCTTGATCCCTTCATTCGGATCGGGTGCGGCGCGATGGGCAGGGGATGAGGTGACGGAAGAGCCCGATGCTAGCGGTCTCATCGACCACGGGGTCGCGGGGATCGGGCGGGCCGTCTGGTTCACCGCTCCGCGACGGGCGGAGGTCCGGACCCACCAGGTGCGGCGGCCCGGGCGGGGGGAGATCCTCGTCGCCGGACGCTGCTCGCTCATCAGCCCCGGCACGGAGATGCTCGTCTACCGGGGCGAGGTCCGCCCCGACCAGCCGCTGGGTGTACCGACCGCCGAGGGGTCGTTCGCATTCCCGGTGAAGTACGGCTACCAGGTGGTTGGCCGGGTGGTCAACGCCGGTCGGGGCGCCTCCGCCGAGCCGGGCCAGCTGGTGTTCGTCCGGCACCCTCACCAGAGCCTGTTCACCGTCGCTGAAGGTGCCGGCATCGTCACGTCGGTGCCGTCCCAGATCGACGAGACCTCGGCGATGTTCGCCAACCTCGTGGACGTCGCGGTGAACTGCCTGTTCGACGTGCCGGTGCGGTTCGGCGACGTGGTTGCGGTCTACGGCCTCGGGATGGTCGGGCTGTTCTGCGCCCAGCTCGCAGCCAGGACATCCAGCGATGTGGTGGGCGTCGACCCCATCCGACAGCGGCGCGCCCGCGCTTCCCGGCGGGGCGTGCCGCACACGGCCAGCCCGGACGAGGCCCCGGAGATCATCCGCGAGCTGAGCGCGGGGCGCGGCGCCGACATCTGTATCGAGGCGAGCAGCACCGCGGCCGGGTTGCAAGCGGCCATCCTCGCGACCGGCCAGGAAGGCACGATCGCGGTGGTGGCCTTCTACGGCACGAAGCAACTGGACATCGCGCCCGGGGATGCGTTCCACGTCCGTCGTCAGCGCGTCATCAGCACGAACGTCGTCCACGTGGGGTCGGGGCTGCAGCCGCGATGGGACCGGGCGCGGCGGTTCGCCGTCGCCATGCGGCTCACCCCGTCGTTGAACGTGGGCGCCCTGATCACACACCGATTCCCCCTCGACGATGCCGCCGCTGCCTACGCACTGATCGACGCCGGCGATCCCGAGGCGTTCGGCATCGCGCTCGATCTCTCGAGCTGACGGAGCCGTCAAGGGCCGTTCCCCCTGATCGATCGGCTAGTCGCTCTTCTCGGCCGGCAGGTCCAGGGTCGCCCCCAGAACCTCGATCGTGGCCACGCGGTGCCCTTCGCGTGGCGTCTCGGCGACCGGGCGGCCCGTGCTGTGCGGATTCCGGTCGAAGGCCGGAAAGCGGGAGGCGGAGATGTCCAGGCGAAACCGCCAGCCTCTCTCGAACGTCCAGGCGATGGGGCGGAGCTCGACTTCGTGCCGGTGGGGCTCTCCGGGTGTGACCCTGGCCCGGCGAATCCCGGTGGCCAGGCCGCGCGGCTCGCCGTCCAGGCCCACCGCCACCAGGGTGGCCACCACGTCGTGGGTGTCGCGGTCGCAGCGCGTCGTGACTTCCACCCGGGGCGACCCGGCGATGGAGAGGGACTCGGACAACGGGTCGCTCGTGAAGCACAGGACGTCACGCCGATCCTCTGCCGCGGCCTCGTTCGACAGGGGCAGCGGGCCGCCCGGGTAGGGCACGAGCGGCTCGGCCACGAACACGTCCGGCGGACTCGGGTCGGCCGGCCCCTCCATCAGCCGCCCGTCGCCATGGCGCGAGTTTGCGTGGCCGCGGCTCACCGCTGCGAACCGCACCACCCCGTGAGGGGGAGGCCAGGAGGGCGCCCAGGTCCAGCCCCGGCCCACCGAGAAGTACCGCACCCGCCCGAGCGGAGGCTCGCCCAGGCCTTTCAAAGCTCGGTCGAAGAAGGACAGGAGGGCGTCGAATGCAGCAGACGGGGCCGCCTCGGGACCCAGTTCCACGTCGCCGATCCTGGAACCCCACGGCATGTGGGCCCACGGCCCGCACACCGCCTCGGCCCCCAGGGCCTCGATGATCCGGGCCGTCCCCGAGGCGAAGTCGTCGAACCATCCCAGCACAGTGAAGGCGGGCACGTCGATGGCCGAGAGGTCCGCCCGCCGCTCGGCCCAGTACGCGTCATCACCGGGATGCGCCAGCCACTCCGAGAACCACTTCGGGGGATCCTCGCCGAGCGCCATCGAGATCGGAAGCGCCTCAAGGTCCGGCACCCAAGGGGTGGCCCCTTTCTCCTGGCCGGCCAGCTGGGCACCCCACGACGTCACGAACGGCCACCGCAGGCACCCGCCCTCGTAGGTCCAGCCCTCATATGGGTCGGGGCAGCACATCATGGGAGCGATGGCCCGAAGGGCGGGAGGCCGCCGGGCCGCTGCGGCGAGCTGGGTCAGCCCCTGGTAGGAGAACCCGTAGGTGGCCACGCTCCCGTTGCAGAAGGGCAACGTAGCGGCCCATTCGATGGTCGCCACGCCGTCCTCCACCTCTTGGACGAAGGGCGTGAACCGGCCCTCAGAGTCGCCCCGCCCCCGCACGTCCTGCACTACCACCGCGTAGCCGCGCCGGGCGAACCAGGTGGGGTGGGGCAGGGCCACCGATGAGGCCGCCGACCGGCCGTACGGGAGGCGTTGCAGTAGCACGGGCCACGGCCCCCCCCAGGCGGGGTGCCAGGCGTCGGCCACGAGTCGAAGGCCGTCCGGCATCACCGCCTCGAGCCCTGCCTCCCGGACGACCTCGATCCCGCTTGCTCTTGCCGTGGCTCGCTCCTGGTTCATGACCGTCCGAGCCGGGAGAGGACGACATGGGCGGCGTTCCGGCCGGGGGCGCCCCAGACCCCGGTTCCGGGAAACGTGCCGGCTCCCGTGAGGTAGAGGCCGCGCACCGGCGTCTCATACCTGGTGAGCTCCCGGTCCCGGCCGGTCAGCACGGATAGCGGCGTGCCCGAGAAGCTAGGGGCGAATCCTCGGTCCAACCCGAAGTCCCGCTCGTAGCCGGGGGGCGCGACCACCCGCCACCGCCGCAGCCCCTCCCGGAAACCCGGGGCGACCAGGGTCGAGAGCGCGTCCAGCCAGCGCGAGGGCTCTCCGGTCCGCTCCCATCCCTCTCGCAACCCGTAGGGGGTGAACAGCACCTCCAGGCTGAACACGTCCTCCTCGCCCACCCGCATCGAGGGGTCCAAGACCGAGGGCACATTCACCCAGAGCATCGGCCGCTCGGCCACCTCGCCCCTGCCCATCGCGGCGTGGGCAAGGGCGATGCCCGGGAGGCCGGCGGTAACGATGGCCGTCGGCACGAGCGGCTCCTCCACGCCCAGGCGGTCGAGGAGATGTCCGTCGAGGGCTCGGAACCTGGGACGGAGAGCGATCACCGCGTCGATCTTCGACTCGTAGCCATCCCGAGCCGGTTGCGCGCGCCACCGCTCCACGACAGGCACAGCCCGAGCCGGAGGGCGAGCCAGCCACCGCACCATCGCCTGGCGTGGGTCTGCCGCAGCCACGACCACCGGGGCCTCCAGGACCTCCGCGTCGTCCAGCGCGACCCCCCGAACGCGGTCTCCTTCGGCCAGGATCTCGACCACGCGGGCGCCGGTGCGGACCGTGCCTCTGGCCGCCTCCAGGCACCGAGCGAGCGCGACCGGCAGGCCCCCGCTCCCTCCGACCGGCCGGGCCACCCCCGTCAGGTGCTTGAGCGCATAGCCCAGGGCGCCCAGCCCGGTGCGGGGCGTGTCGGGTGCCAGGCCCCACACGGCCGGGCCGGTCGCCACCACCGGAGCGCGTAGCGCCTCGGCCGCGAACATGGACCGAACCACCGAGGCCACCGACTCTCTGCTCCACGCCAGCAGCGTGCGGAGGCCGCGGGCCCGCCTGGCCAGCACCCCACGCAGCACACGTCGGGGTGTGGGAGGCGCGCACGCCAGCTCCAGGATCAGCTCGGCGACCGGGGTCGCCAAGCGCAGGTAGCGATGGTAGTTCTCCACCTCGGCCGGATGGGTCAGGCCGAGCCGGTCGACCGTCCGGCCCCGATCTCGGAACAGGAACCACGGGGGCTCGGCATCCCAGCCGATCGAGAGCTGCATCGGCTCCACCTCCAGGTAGCGCAATCCGAATGCCGCCAGGTCCAGCTCGTCGGGGATGGGCGTGGCCAGCACCAGGCTGTGGTCGCAGTTGCACACGTTGACCCGGGCCCCGTCGAGGGCATCGACGGTCGACGCACACCCTCCCACCGAGGAGCGAGCCTCCAGGACGAGCACGTCCAGGCCGGCCCGGGCCAGGTAGGCCCCGCACACCAGGCCGTTATGGCCCGCGCCTATGACGATCGCGTCGTGAGCGGAGCGTTCCTGCCTCATGTGCCTTGACTTTAACTTGTCTGACGTCTTACCCTCCAAGTCAGAACTAGGAGGCGCGGAGCTTGGAGACTGGGCTCTTTTTCCTCGCAGGCGTGGAGATGGAGGACGCGGGAGCCGGTCCCCCCGCCCCAACCGACCGGCGTTACACACAGCAGGACTTCTGGTACGCCCAGGAGCGGGTGATGGACTTGGGCGTGCGGGCCGAGGAGCTCGGCTACGACACGTTCTGGCTGACCGAGCACCACTTCCAGTACGAGGGGTACGAGGTCATCCCCAATGCCATCCTCGTCGGGGCCTTCCTCGCCGAGCGGACCAAGCGGATCAAGATCGGTGCGCTGTTCAACGTCGTGCCCCAATGGCATCCGCTGCGTCTGGCCGAGGACTTCGCGGTCTTCCACAACTTCTCGGGCGGCCGGGGCATCCTTGGCGTTGGGCGCGGCACCGTCCCTCGCGAAGCCCAGGCGCTGGGTACGGTGGTCGGCTCATGGGACAACCCCGACAAGGCAGAAGCCGACCGCATCAACCGCGAGGTCATGGACGAGGCCATGGAGATCATCACGCTGGCTCTGGACAACGAGGCCTTCTCGTTCCACGGCAAGCACTTCCAGTTGCCTCCGCCGGGGATCCCCGACCGGGGCGGCACGGTACAGACCCTCACGCTGGTGCCGAGGCCGAAGTATCCCTACGAGATCTGGCAGGCCATCACCTCCCCGCCCACCCTGGAGCACGTGCCTCGCAAGGGCTATAACGGGGTGTTCTGGCTCCAGCACCACAGCTTCATCAAGCGGTTCTGGGACCGGTACGCCGAGCTGCACGACGAGACGTTCGGCGGGACCCTCGACCCGGGGGGGAAGCGGATGCTCGTGCTGAACGTTCACATCGATGACACCCACGAGAAGGCCTTGGAGACGGCCAAGCCCGGCCACGACGAGTTCTGGAAGTTCCTCGGGCCCTACGGGTGGAGCCGCGGCTACATGGGCGAAGACGGCAAGCCCGTCCAGCCCGGCCTCATCCCCACCCTCAAGCAGTCGGTGGAGCAGAAGGTGTGGGTGATCGGGACTCCCGAAGAGGTGGCCGAGGGCGTCGACTTCTATAGGCAGATGCTCTCGGTCAAGCAACTCGCCATCGTCCCCCAGTTCCCTGGCAACGGCTACAAACACGCGGACGAGCAGATGACCCGCTTCGCCGAAGAAGTGGTTCCGCTGCTCAACCTGACCCCCGCGGCAGCCACCTAGGAGCCGGCCGAGGTGAGCCCGCGCGCGGTGGCCCGAGCCGGCAGCATCCCTGCCGTCGCGCCCAAGGCACCGGTCGCTCGACGATCGTCCCTCGGTTGATGGTGCTCCTACGCTCCGCAACGCTCGCCGACGGGACCGAGGTCGACGTTCGCATCGACGGAGCGTTCATCGCCGCCACGGGACCTCCCGGCAGCCTGAAGCCCGCCTTGGACGAAGAGGGCCACGACCTCGAGGGATATGTGCTACTTCCCGCCCCAGCCGACCCCCACGCCCACCTCGACAAGGCCTTCACCTCCGCCCGGGTCGAGAGCCCCAGGCGCGATCTCCCCGGTGCGGTCGACGCGTGGATGGCCTTCAGGTCAGGCCTCGACGCGGTGGACGTGCTGGATCGTGCCCGGGCGGCCGCATTCCAGGCCCTGGCCCGCGGCGTCACGGCGATCCGGTCGCATGTCGACGTGGGCCAGGGGATCGAGCTGCGAGGTGCGGAAGCGCTGATCGGGCTGCGGGAGGAGCTGGCCGGTCTGCTTCACATCGATCTCGTGGCGCTGGTCTCCCGGCCTCTTACCGGGCTCGCCGGGGCGGACAACCGGGCCCTGCTCCGGGCGGCGATGGAGCTCGGGGTTGACCTGGTGGGCGGCGCCCCGCACGTCGACGACGACCCCCGGGGTGCCCTGGAGATCTGCCTGGAGACGGCGAGCGACCTCGGCCGGCCGGTGGATCTGCACATGGATGAGACCTTGGACCCGGCGGTGCTGGGCCTGGAGGACCTGGCTCAGATGGTGGCTCAGGGCTTCCCCCATCCGGTCACTGCCAGCCACTGCGTGAGCCTCGGCGTCCAACCGAGAGAGGTGCAGGGGCGGGTTGCCCAGGCCGTGGCTGCGGCCGGCATCGCGGTGGTGGCCTGCCCACAGACCAACCTCTACCTCCAGGGGCGGGACTGGGAGAACTCCCCTCCGCGGGGGCTGACCGCCCTGCGCCCCCTACTGGACGCGGGAGTGACGGTGGGCGCCGGCGGCGACAACGTGCAGGACGTCTTCAATCCGCTTGGACGAGGAGACCCACTGGAGACGGCCGGGCTTCTGGTGTCCGCGGGACATCTCTCGTGCGAGGAGGCCTACGACCTGGTGAGCCGGGGAGCGCGGGGAGTCATGGGGCTCCCGGCGGTTGAGGTCGTCGCCCCGGGCCGGCCGGCCGACTTGCTGGCCGTGGCGGGGCACTCCCTGCCTCAGGCCATCGCCACAGCGACGGAAGATCGATGGGTGTTCGCGGCTGGGCGGACGGTGGCCCGAACTCGGGTGGAACGACGCGTGGCCGTCCCGACAGAGGCCGGCACGGCGGCGGCCGTTGGGGGATCATCGTGGCGGTGACCGAGACGACTCGCTCAACCGCGCACGCGATGGCGTCCGAGGGCATCTCGATGGTGTTCTCCGACGGCACCCATGCCCTCCAGGACGTGACCTTCCAGGTGAACTGGGCCGAGTTCGTGGTCATCGTGGGGCCGTCGGGCTGCGGCAAGTCGACGCTGCTCCGGATCGCTTCCGGCCTCACCGTGGCGACCTCCGGCAGGGTGTCGCTCGGCGGCTCGGGGCTGGGTTACGTGTTCCAGGACGCCACGCTGCTTCCGTGGCGGACGGTTCAGGCCAATGTGGAGCTGCTCGGGGAGCTTCAAGGCCTCACCCAGGAGGAGCGCCGTCGACGGGCCACCGAGGCCATCAAGCTCGTGGGGCTCGAGGGCTTCGAGCGGAAGCACCCCAAGCAGCTCTCCGGGGGCATGCGCATGCGGGTATCCCTGGCCCGGGCCCTTACCATGAAGCCCGAGGTCTTCCTGTTCGACGAGCCGTTCGCCTCCCTCGATGAGATCACCCGAACCAGGCTCAACGACGAGCTGCTGAGGCTCTTCAGCATCGAGGGGTTCGCCGGGCTGTTCGTGACCCACTCCATCCCCGAGGCCGTGTACCTGGCCTCGCGTGTGATCGTCATGTCCGGCCGACCGGGACGCATCCTCGGCCAGGTAAGGGTTCCGTTCGAGTACCCGAGGTCGCCGGAGCTCCGGTTCGACGCCGAGTTCGCCGCGGTGGCCGGGAAGGTCTCGGCGCTCCTCCGAGAGGGGCACGCGTGAGGACCGAGGGCCGGGAGGGATTGGCTTCGGAGGTCTTCGGCGCCGGAGAGGCCGGTGCGTTGCAGAGCGCGGGTGCGGCCGTGCGAGGCGAAGAGCGGAGGAGGGGCGGATGGCTCCGCCGATCCCTTCTACTCATCGGCGCACCCCTAGCCACGGCGGCCTTCGTGCTGGGAGTGTGGACCTTCGTCAGCTACGTGGCCCTGACCGAGGGCCAGCGGTTCCTGCTCCCTCCGCCCCAGCAGGTGCTGCGGGACGGCTTTTTCAACTGGGAGCACCTCCAGGTGATCCTGTTGGGCACGTGGGCCACGGCCAAGGTGGCCCTGCTCGGTCTGACCATCGCCATCGGCGTGGGGATGCTGCTGGCCATCCTCATGGCCCAGGCCCGGTGGATCGAGCGGTCGATCTACCCCTACGCGGTCATCGTCCAGACGATCCCAATCATCGCCCTTGTCCCCCTAGTTGGCTTCTTTTTCACTTACAACTTCACGAGCCGGGTCCTCGCCTGCGTGCTGATCGCGATCTTCCCCATCATCACCAACACGCTTTTCGGCTTGAGGTCGGCGGACGAGAGCCTGCACGACCTGTTCACGCTCCACGGGGCCGGCCGGCTCACCCGCCTGTGGAAGCTCGAGCTGCCCGGCGCCCTGCCGGCCATCTTCACCGGGTTCAGGATCTCGGCCGGGCTGTCCGTGATCGGAGCCATCGTGGGGGACTTCTTCTTCCGGGTGGGCGAGCAGGGGATCGGTCGGCTGATCGACGTCTACCGGGCCCAGCTTCGGGCAGAGGAGATGTTCACCGCCATCTTCTTTTCGTCGTTGCTCGGGATCGTGGTGTTCTTGGCCTTCGGCTATCTGGCCAATCGCGTCACCCGATCCTGGCATGAGTCCGCGCAGGAGCGTGGGAAGTGATCCCGTGGAACCGGAGTTGCCCAGCCCATGGGAGTCTCATGCCTTGAAGAGGCATGGAAAGGAGGGGGGATGAAAGATTACATGACAGGCCGCCGGTGGTGGGTGTTGGCGGCGATTCTAGCCCTGGTGGCCGCGGCGTGCGGCGGGGGTGCGGCGGTTCAGCCGACGACGGCCCCGCCCGCGACGGAATCGCCGGCCACGCCCACCTCCGTGTACGACGTGTCGCTCGCCGGGATCTGCCCGGACAAGATCGTGCTCCAGACCGACTGGTTCCCGGAAGTGGAGCACGGAGCAGCCTACAACCTGATCGGACCGGGTGGGCAGATCGACGCCGAGCGAGGCACGTACTCGGGCGAGATCAAGGACACGGGCGTCCAGATGGAGATTCGAGCGGGCGGCCCGTTCATCGGATTCCAACCACCGGTGGGCCAGATGTACTCGGACCCGGAGATCACGCTGGCCTACGCTGACACGGGCGATGCCATCCGCAACTCGGGGTCGCTCCCCACGGTGGCCATCGTGGCGCCGCTGCAGAAGAGCCCGCAGATCCTGATGTTCGACCCGGCCACCTACGATTTCCAGACGGTGACGGACGTCAAAGCCTCGGGCGCGACGGTGGCCCACTTCGAAGGATCGGCCTTCATGGAATATCTGCTCGGGACGGGCCAGCTCGATCCCGCGCAGATCGACGGCTCCTACGATGGGTCCCCGGCTCGGTTCGTGGCCGAGGGGGGCGCGCTCGTTCAGCAAGGGTTCGCCACCAACGAACCCTACAAGTACGCGAACGACATCCCGGAATGGGGGAAGCCAGTGGACTTCCTGCTGTTGTTCGACGCGGGATGGACCATCTACCAGTCCCCCATCGTGGTCCGGCCGGACGACCTGGGGACGTACCGGTCGTGCTGGGAGAAGCTCGTGCCGATGTGGCAGCAGTCCCAGGTCGATTACATCACGAACCCGGCCGAAACGAACCAGGTGATCCTGGACGTCGTCGTGGCCATGAACACCTTCTGGACGCTGTCGCCTGAGCTCAACGATTACGCCGTCCAGGCCATGCTCGACCTGGGGATCATCAGCAACGGTCCCGACGGCACGCTGGGGAGCTTCGACCTAGATCGCGTGCAGACGTTGATCGATGAGCTCGTCCCCATCTTCCAGGCGGATGGCGTCGACACGATGAAGGAGGGGGTGGCGCCGGAGGACATCGTGACCAACGAGTTCATCGACCCGAGCATCGGCCTCTAGAGGTGTCGATCTTCGTCCTCGGTATCGGCGGCACGACGCGGCCAGGCTCGGCCACGGAGCGAGCCCTCCAGGTTAGCCTGGCCGCGGCGTCCGCGGATGGTGCGCAGACGATGCTGTTCGGGGGCGCCGACCTCGTCCTGCCGCTGTACACGCCGGAGGACATCGAGCGAGTCCCGAAGGCGGCCCGGCTGGTGGAGGAGGTCCGGCGGGCAGACGGCCTTATCGTCGCCTCGCCCGGATACCACGGAGTCGTGTCGGGGATGGTGAAGAACGCGTTGGACTACCTGGAGGACCTACGGGACGACGACCCCGCGTACCTCGATGGACAGCCCGTGGGATGCATTGCCACGGCGGCCGGCTGGCAGGCCACCATGTCCACGATCATGAGCCTGCGCTCAATCGTGCACGCGTTACGGGGCTGGCCCACGCCCATGGGGGCGACCGTGAACACCGCGGGGCGGGTGTTCGACGAGGACGGATCGTGCATCGACGAGTCGGCCCGGTTCCAGCTCGAGCTGGTGGGGCGGCATGTCGTCGAGTTCGCTGCGAGGCGCGCGGCGAACCCGGCCCCGACGGGGGCGGGACGATGATGGCCAGGCCGGCACGATCGGCCGGCCCCGAGGCGCATCCCTTGGCCAGGGACCGCCGACCCCTGTACCTCCAGGCGGTCGAGGCCATCCAGCACCTGGTGGCCCAGCGGGGCCTGCGTCCTGGGGACCGCCTTCCAAGCGAGGTCGAGCTGAGCGTGCTCTTCGGCGTGGGCCGGTCCACCATCCGGGAAGCCATGGGGCACCTGGAGCTGGCCCGGGTGGTGGAGCGCCGGCGAGGCGTGGGGACCGTCTTCCTTGGCCAACACGGCCCGCCGGCCGTCGGCCTTGAAACCCTCGAGTCGCTGGAGTCGCTGGCATCCCGACAGGGATGGCAGTGTCAGACAGCGGACATTCAGATCCGCCCAGCGACGGCGGACAAAAAGCAGGCTCGCCGGCTAGAGATAGAGCCCGGGGACAGGGTGTCGATCATCACTCGCACCAAGACGCGAGACGCTGTCCCGTTGGCCGAGATGGTGAGCGTCGTGCCGACCTCGGTCATCCCGTTCGCCGTCCTTGAGCTCGAGTTCCAGGACTCCATCACCGAGCTCATGACGCGCCGCCACTCTCCTCGCGTCCGCTTTGCCCGAGCCGAGGTCACGGCCGTGTCGTGCGATGTGCGCCGGGCGCGGCGCCTGGGAGTTCCAAGGGGCAGCGCGCTCCTCGTGCTGGACGAGGTCTTCTTGGGCGACGGCGAGCTGGTGCTGGCCTGGAACCTGCTGTATTTCGTGCCGAGTGGCATCCGGCTCGAGGTCATTCGCAGGACAAGGCCGGATCCCTTCTTTGCCCCTCTTCTCGGAGATGGAGAGGTCAGGAAGGCCCCTCGCTGATCGAAGAAGGGATCGGACATGCTGTTGCAGCAACTGCTCCTAGACGGGGCTCATCGGAGCCCCGACAAGACGGCGTTCACGTGGGTAGAGCGCGGCCGCTCCCTTTCGTATGCGGAAGCAGTCACGGCGATGAACCAGGTAGCAGGCGCGCTGGGCAGCCTCGGCGTGGTGCGGGGTGACCGCGTGGGCGTGTTCGCCCACAACGGCATGGATTACCTGCTGGCCATGTTCGGCGCTTGGCGGGTGGGAGCCATCTGTGCTCTCGTCAACGTCCAGTACGCCGACCGCCTCGACTACTACGTGAACGACGCTCAGCCCAAGGTTCTCATCTACACCGGGGATCACCACGAAGCCATCGAGCGCCATCGGTCGCAGCTTCCAACCGTCGAGCACTATGTTTGTC
This sequence comes from Actinomycetota bacterium, assembly GCA_052388025.1. Lineage (GTDB taxonomy): Bacteria > Actinomycetota > UBA4738 > UBA4738 > HRBIN12 > JBQTIP01. Next base: position 2,854 of record JBQTIP010000223.1, on the reverse strand, counting down.
TGGACGGCTTCCGGGACGGGTCCCTGTCCTGGCCCGAATTGCTCGAGGGTGCCCCGGCTCCGCCCCCCGACCGGACGCAGGAGGCCGACGTCGCGCACCTTTCCTATACGTCTGGGACGTCAGGGAATCCCAAGGGGGCGTGCCTCGCCCACGAGCCGACGGTGCGAGCCACCCGTTGCATCGCCGAGCGGCTCCGCATCCAGGCGTCCGACGTCAGTCTCGGGCCGACGGCGCTCTCCAGCTCTTATCATCTCGTGGCGAACCTCCTCCCCACCCTCCAACGCGGAGGGACCGTGTGCGTCATGAGCCGGTGGGAGGCAAAGAAGGGATGGGTCTCGCTCGAAGAGCTGGGGGCGACCATCCTCGCGGCGAACCCGACGATCCTCCGTGACGTGCTCGAGGTCTCGCGGCAGCGAGGGCGAGCGCCGACCCGGCTCCGGCTCGGCATCTCGGGGGGCGCGCCGGTTCCCCCGGAGCTGAAGCTGGCCTGGCGGAACGAGCTCCGGGTGACGCTTGCGGAGAGCTACGGGCAGAGCGAACTCGGGGGGTTCGTCGGGTTGGGCTCGCCCGACCCCGTGGCGGACGAACGGGCCCTGGCCTGCGGGCAACCTCTGCCGGACAAGGAGGTCTGCATCCTCGACGATGACGGCCGGGAGGTCCCCGTGGGGGCCATCGGGGAGATCTGCCTTCGGGGCGGCTTCATGGTGGGCTACTGGCAGCGCCCGAAGAAGACCGCGGAAACCCTTCGTGGCGGGTGGCTCCACACGGGCGACATCGGGTACATAGACGCCGAGCAGTACGTGTACATGCGGGGCCGCTTGAGCGAGCGCCTGAGCGTCGAGGGCGAGTACTGGTACCCCCGCGACGTGGAGGAGGTGCTCATGCGGCACCCGGGGGTTCGGGAGGCAGCGTTGGTTGGCCTGCCCGATCCCGACCTCGGCCAGCGGCCCGTCGCTTATGTCACGCTCCGGGTCGAGGCAATCGACGGGGAGCAGCTCGTCCGCTTCGCCGAGGAGCAGCTGGGCCGGGCGCTTCCGAAAGTGGACGTCCGGGTCATCGACGCGATGCCGATGACCCCCACCGGCAAGATCAGCAAGGCACAGCTTCTGGCCGCGGCCGGGGCCAGATGAGCCGGGTACTCGATCCGCAGGAGCGGCGGCTGGCTTGGCGAACCAGCGCCGAGATCCAGTCCATCCCGAAGACCGACGCCTTGGTGGTGCAGCCGATCGCCTCGGTGGAGCAGCACGGACCGCACCTCCCCTGCTACACCGACTCCCTGGTCGTCATGGGCCTGATCGAGCGGGCCCTCGCCATGACCCCGGCGGACGTCAATGTCTGGACCCTTCCCGTGCTCGCCTACGGGAAGTCCAACGAGCACTTGGGGTACGCGGGGACCATCTCCCTGTCGGCCCGGACCCTGATCGCCGTGTGCCACGACGTCGGCCGCTCCGTGGCCCGTTCCGGTTTCCGGAGGCTCGCCTTCGTCAATGGCCACGGGGGGCAACCCCAACTCCTGGAGATGGTAGCCCGGGACATCCGCGAGGAGACCGGACTGATGGTGTTCCCCCTGTTCCCCTACCGGATCGGCATACCCGAAGGTGTGGTGAGTTCCGCCGAAGAAGCGGCGTTCGGCATCCACGGCGGCGAGATAGAGACCTCCATGGTGCTTGCGCTCGCGCCGGATTCCGTCCGGCTGGACCGCCTCGAGCCGGGGGGCGATCGGGTGCGGGAGCTGTACGGCAGGCTCCGTCATCTGAGCCTGGAGGGCGACCTTCCCACGGCCTGGCTGACCCGCGACCTGGCCGAGAGCGGCGTGATCGGCGACCCCACGAACGCCTCCGCCGAGCGGGGAGAGCTGGCCCTGGCCCACCTCACCGAGGGGCTGGCAGGGGTGTTCACGGAGATCTGCGCCTTCGAGCTGTGAGCAGGGCGAGCGAAGTGAGGAGATGTCCACGGGGATGAAAGGGCGCCTGGAATGACCGTGGCAGTGCTCGGCTCCGGCGGCGGCGCCCTGGCGGTTGCGGCCGACCTTGCCCGGTCCGGGCGAGACACGGCCCTGGCGGACCTCCCGACGTTCGCCCCGAACCTCGTCCCCGTCCGGGAGCAGGGAGGGGTGAATGTCGTGGCGGGCCTGTACGGCACCCGTGTCGAGCCCGTGCGGGTGGCGGATGGCGTGTCCGACGCGGTGGTGGGCGCCGAGCTCGTGATCGTGGTCGTTCCCTGCTTCGGGCACGAGCCCTTCATGGAGGTGCTTGCGCCGATCCTTCAGGAGGGCCAGTCACTGCTGTTCTTTGGTGAGGGCAGCGGCTCGCTGGTGGCCCGGCGATCGCTCATCGCGGCCGGGAATCAGGGCGTGCTGGTTGGGGAGACGAACACCCTGCCGTACCTGGCAAGGCCCGCCGGACCCGGCGCGGTGACCGTCGATCGCAAGACCGGAGGCGTGCTCCTGGCCGGCATCCCATCGGCCTCCACCAAGCAGCTCCTCGATCAGGTGACCGACGTCTGGCCCTCCATCTCCGCGGCCGATTCGGTCTGGGAGACCGTCCTTATCAACTACAACGCCATCGACCATGTGGCCACCGTGGTCGCCAATGCCGGGACTCTCGAGAACCGGACGGGAGGGATGCTCCTGTACGGAGAGGGAGCGACGCCTAGCGTGGTGCGCGCGATCGAGGCCGTTGACGCGGAGCTCCTGGCCATCAGGCAGGCGCTTGGCCTGGCCGATCATCGCCGGTACCGCGACTTCCTGATCGCCCAGGGGTTCGCCCCTGACGCGGGCCCCGCGCTGTATGACGTCGTACGCGCCAGCCGCCTGGTGACCTGGTTGGCGCCCACCGGCCCGAGGGCGTTGGAG